>NZ_JBVHPY010000040.1:0-31475 GCF_055567695.1 Streptomyces sp. NPDC026417 | reverse complement strand
AGCGGCTGCATCACGCGATGCTGGCCGTCGATCCCCGCCTGGACGTGACGGCCGGCCCCCGACGCAGCTCCACCTTCGACCTCTACGCAGCCTGAGGCCCCTCCAACAGACGCTGCCTGTGCACATGTTGTGCCCCGCACCCCCGAGCGGGTCGCCCTCGACCTGTGTGCCTCGATCGGAGCCTTCCTCCACTCCTTCGCCGTCCGGCTGTCGGTTTCGACCTGCGTGCTCGAAAGCCTGACGCACCGGGTCCGACGTCCTCCCTGCAGGCCCAAGCCCGTCCCACACGCTCTGGACTGCGACAACCGCCGACCCGGTCGGCCGACGCATTCGCACACGAGAGACCCGGAGACGCTGACGGTCACCCCCGGGATACTGGTCGCCCATGGATGAGGTCGAAGTCGTCGTCGCCCATTCCGAGCGAGCGACCCTGCGCATCGGCGATGTGTTCCTGAAGGTGGACGCCGACCAGGCGCGCCTCGACGTGGAGGTCGAGGCGATGGCCTTGGCTCCGGTCCCGACCCCGGAGGTCCTGTGGCACAAGCCGCCCGCGCTCGCGATCGCCGCAGTTCCGGGGACGGCACTCGGTCGCCTTGGCGAGCCGTCTCACGCGTCCCCGGCGGCGTGGGCTGCGGCAGGTGCCGCCGTCCGGACGTTGCACGACGCGCCGTTGCCGCCCTGGCCCGGCCGGGGAAAGAGCCTTGACGAGGTGGCGGCGGATCTCGACAGCGAGTGCGAGCATCTCGTGACGAACGGCGTCCTGCCCGCCGACTTGGCATGGCGGTGCATCTCTTGCGGGCAGGGGAAAGCAAAGCTCGATAGGGGCTATGCGATGGGCGTGCTTGTACCCGTGGGGGCTGGGATGGGCGTTGTGGGGGCGGCGGGAGTCCGAGTCGGCCGGGTGAGGAAGAGCCAGGCGCTGAGGGCGATGGCTGCGAGGAATCCGCTAAAGGTGACAGCGACAGCGGCCTCGACTGGTACGGAGCAGTCCTTGCCGGCGGTCCCCATCGTCATGACGACGCTCAGGAGACATCCGGCCACGATCGACAGTCCGCTCACGGCGATGGTCTTGACGACTCCGCCATCGGACATCCGGACTCTGTCGAGGCCGGGACGGCTGTATGCGGCGAACCCGAGGACGGACACCGCCAGGACTACGGACAGCAGGAAGGCGATCAGGATTCCCAGCCAGCCGGGTGCCTGTCCTCCGTAGCTCGCTTTGCCGTACGCGTAGGTGCCGTCGCACAGAAGTGCAAAGACCGGGAGGGGGATGCATTGCCCGAGCAGGCGCCGCGCGTAGTGGGCGGGGTCGTAGGGGAGCACGCCTTCGATGAACAAGACGGTGGCGTAAATGAGCAGCGCTCCGGAGATAGAGAAGCCGACACTGGCCACGATGTGCTCGAATAGGGCCCGCCCTGGGTTGTCCGCGTCAGCCGCGACGATGCAGTAGGTGAGGGAACTCAAGACCAGTCCGAGGAGGGCCGCGAGGAGGGCGGGAAGCGCCTGGCTGAGTGCCTCCTCCCTGCGGCCGCTTGGGCCGGCCTCGCTAAGGAAATGGGAGATGACGAGGAATACGGCCGTGAGCGCGAACCCGGCCAGGACTCCGGACAGTTGTGAGTAGAGCTGGGCTACTGCTCCGATGTCGAGGGTGGGGGGTTTACAGATCATCGGCGGCTCCATGGATAGGCGATGACACACAGCGTGCCGCCTGGCGATCGTGGCGCCGCAGATTCAGGACTTTTAGACCTGATGGGAGGCACATGCGCTATAGAGCGGCAGGAAGCCATCGCCCAGCAGGTGACCGGAGAAACGCCACGCAGCGGCCTATTCGGGCCGCAGCAGCAACGGCGGGAGAATGCAGTCCGCTTCAAGGCTCGGACACCACAGTCGATTGTGTTGTCCATGTCCGGACACACTGCCGAAAAGACGGTAGGCGAACCGCGGGGCTAGGCGGCCCGGGTGATCACGATGCGAGGCGGTAACGCCATCCGTTTCAGCGTCGGGCAGCAGCCTCTATGTGACGGTACGACGTCATGGTCCTTGCGCACCGCGACGCCGACGCCGCGGGCGGCTGGCTGCGCATGCTGTCCTCACCGCACCGGTTGAGCGGGTGACGCAACTGGTCGGACTCGACACGATCATTGGCTGCCACCCCACCCTCCGAGGCCCTCCAACCCTGACCCAGCAGGCGCAGTGGTTAGGCGGACCGGGGCTTGCAGCACGCTCCAGCTCGTTCCCACCTTCGTCCCAGGTGAGAAGAGCCTCCGCAGACCGTGGACGAGGGCGGCCCGGTCCTCGAGGATGGAAGCGGCGCCGGGCCGCCACCTCGCCACCTGCCCCGACCGGCAGGGGCCGGCCAGGCGAAGAGGGTCCAAGCAGCCTGTGCTGAGTCGGTGGAATGGGCAGACCCGGCCCTTGCCCATACGCCTGGCGGTGACCACCACGGCACGTGGATGGGTGCCCCGGGGGTGAGTCCGTTGGTCAGGCACGCAAGAGGGGCGAGGCGTCGGTGCTGCGTCCACGCCGAGGCGGCCCGGGCGATGCGTTCTCCGGCAGAAGGCAGGACGTAGCCAGCGGAGAGGAAGAGCGTTCCGAACCCTGCGACCGGGGGCGCGACGTTCGTGCTGAGAGCGTCCAGGTTGTGGCCCGTCCATCGGGCGACGACGGCGGTGAGCTTGCATGCGTCGTAGGACAAGTTGCACAGCGCGCCGGCGGCGAAAAGGGTCAGACCCGCCCGCAGCAGACCGGTGACTTCCCTGTACCAGCGCCTGCACAGGATAGTCATGGTGGCCGCGGCGAGTGTGTGCGCGACGAGGTACACCGTGATCATCTCGCGGATGAAAGGCGTGCGGGCGTAGTACGTGTCCAGGTCCCTTAGCCGTTCCTGGGGGGCGTCGCCGAGGAAGAACAGCGTCAACAGGACGGCGATCACGGTTCCGTAGATGCCGATGCACCAGCGGGCGGCTCGACGGCGCTGCTCTTCCGGACCACCTCGCCAGGTGATCATGAGGTTGATGATGGCTGCGCTCGTCGCGGTGAGGAGCGAATGGGCCAGGACAGCACTGAAGTTGGGGATGCCCGTGGCGGCGTTGATCCGAACGATGCTGGGGGGGAGCGACACACGCGAAGACGGCGATCCCCAGGCCAAGGACGACGGCGACAGATCGCAGCAACGGGTCTCTCCAGCCGCCCTTGAGGAGCGAGGGGATCCTCAGCACCAGCGCCAGGAGCATGGGCACGACCGGCAGGTAGTAGGACTCACCCGACATGCCGCCCTGCCCCCTATTCGTCACGAGCCATCCGGGACCTTCTGCGAAGGCGCGGAGTACGGACTGTGATCCCGCAGCCTGCCGACCAGATCGCCAACCGCAAGCGCAAGGGTCGCAGCGGCGGGCGCCCGCCCGGATTCGACCGCGAAGCCTACAAGCAGCGCAACACCGTCGAGCGCTGCATCAATCGCCTCAAGCAGTGGCGCAGCCTGGCTACCCGCTACGAGAAAACCGCCACGGTCTACCGCGCCGGCCTCCTCCTTGCGGGCATCTTCCTCTGGTCCGCCCGCTGAACAGCCAGCTCAGGGGCGGAGACATTCGCCCTGCGGATCGAAGCAGACGAGGTCGTGCTCGCGGGCCAGTTCAGCGGCGTACTCGGACACTCCCTCGGCCTTGGCGTAAGACATGACCAAGTACACGATCGGGCCCGATGCCTCATCGACGACCGGTGTCGACGCCCACACGACGTTGTGGTCGACGTCATCCGGGTACCGCGCGACGAGGGCATCCATGTACGCCACGATGCGCGGCGCCGGAGGCACAACGACATCGTCCGACTCCAGGTAGCGCTCGTAGAACCCGTCATACATCGAGCCCGCTTGGCGGTCATCGACTGGACGGTCACCGTCCCATACAGCAAGGTCATAGCTCACAGACGCATCGTTGCAGGCGGCAGTTCTGCCAACGCGAGCAGGTCTGCACTCGGATCTCCGCTCATGATCCGTAAGAGAGCTCCTAGACGGCCTGGCGGGCGCCAGGGAAGAGCAGGTTGTTCACGGTGGCGACCTTGATCCGGCGGATCTCCACGCGGCCGTGGCCGGTGCCCCGGGTGCGGCCCTGGAACGGGATGTCCTTCCAAGGAAGGGACTTCAGCTGCTTGCGCAGTTTCTTCTGGTTGCTCTTGACGATCGCGATGTAATGGGCCCCGCGGCCCAGGAGGTAGGCGGCGTGCTCGCGTTGCGTATGGAGCGCGTCGCTGGTGACCACGGTTGTGGCCAAGTCAGCGACGGTGTCGAGCAGCGGCTGGAAGCGGGTGACCTCACCGGTCTTCTCGCCAACGTCGAGCTGGGCCAGGACCAGCCCGGTGGTGTGCTCCACCGCAGCGAGTAGGTGGATTCTCCGCCCCTGGGCCTTGGCCGCGCCGCGCAGGGACTTGCCGTCCACGGACAGTCCACGCAGCCCGGTGCTCTCGGGCCGGCGGTCGGCAAGCCATCCGCCGACCGCCTGGTCCAGGGCATCACCGTCGATACGGGCGAGCAGCCGGCGGACCGTCGCCTCCGAGGGCACGAGCTTTCGGGGCACTAATGGATCGGGGTGCACGCCGAGTCGCTCCAGTACGTGCGACGGCGCGTCCGCGATCCACTCGCCGACCGCCAGTAGCGAGGTGGCGCCGGTCAGCACCGCGCACGCAGTCAGCGTGAGCACGACGGCCAGGGTATGGCGCACGCCGCGCGGATCACGCGGATCCGGCACCTGAGCCAGCCGCTCCAGCAGGCCGGGCACCTCCCCGGGCCCGACGTCGGACTGCTCACGGAGCCGGTCAAGGGCCGGTGGAATCAAGGATGATACGTCGGCAGACAGGTCTTCCAGGCAGGTCACGGACGTGGAGCACTCCATGATCACGAGTACCTTTCGTGCATCGCCTCCCGTTCACAGCAATGCCGCGGTCTCGCCTGCCACCCAGGTCTGCCAGACACGACGGGTGTTCGGCAGGTCAGGGCGGTCAAGGAGCCAGAGCACGTAGCCGGCGTGGCACCGGGCCCACGGACTGTCCGACGCTGCCGCACGACCGAGCCTGTCCCGCAGATCAGTGCTGTCTACAGCCCGGGCAACCCGCACGTATTCGCGATCCTTGCAGCGATACGCCCGGTGGACGACGATCTCGACCAGGTCGGTGAGCTTGGCCTTGATCGCTTCGTCCTTGCGAGCACGGGCCACCTTCCGGATCAGGCTCTGCTTCGTACCCCACGCCTTCGCATGCTGGGTCCACTCCAGCGGGTACCTCGCCTCCCACTCCAGGAAGAGCAACACATAGGGCAGCCCCGGCCACGTCGCCAGTTCCTCGTCCGCAGGCCTGCCCCACACCCCATCAGGCAGCGAACATCTCTGGGCCTGCTGATGCCTCAGGCGCGCGCGCAGAAAGGCCGGCTCCCGGAACTGCTCGTCCGCTCCCAGGGGCCGCGTCAGGAGCCACATCTCGTTGGACCGCGCGAGCGCGTCCGCGACCTTCCTCTGGGCCTCTGCCAGATGGATGAGTGCTGCACCTCTCGCAACCGGATCTTCCGCTATAAGCCCGAACGCCCAACCCAGTCGCTCAGCCCATGTACAAGCATCGTCCGCATCCGTACCTGCCTCTTCAGCCACGCACGGGATTATCTCCTAGCGCGGTCGGCACGCTCCACCAGACAGTGCGGGGGAGACGCAAGGGCTCCGCGCCGGCGTCGGACGTGAGCAGGAACCGCCCGCTCTCTCTTCATCTCAAGTGACCACGAAACGGACGCCCGCCGACTATGCCGAAGCCCTGGGTGTCGAAGGACCAAGTCGTGCCCGTCCTCGACGAGGAGCTGCGGGAGATGCCGCTGCCCACCGCGAAAGCGATCGAGATCCAGGCGTTCGTGCCGGCCGAGACCATCGACCCCATTCGGATCGGCGAGGGCTACTACTTGCAGGCGGGCGGCCGTATCTAGAGGTCGCCCGCAATTGTACAGGTCAGGCGCACTCTCTTCAGCGAGGGACGTAAGGTAACGGGCGTCAACAACGAGGGTCAATACGAACCACCGGTCCTATGCGGGTCAGCCCAGTGCGGGGCTGAGATAGAGCTCGGCCAGCCGGGGCAGACGTCGGCGCATCTGTTGGGCATCGTCGAAGTCAAATGACTCACCCATGCCCTCGCTGCTGGCTTCGTCGGTCATGGCATGAGTGTCGCTGTAGGCCTCCCAAGCCTCCCAGAAGTCGTCCTCGTCATCGGTCAGCCGCTCATAGGCGCGGGAGGATACGAAGTGGAATTCCTCGGCGAATACGGCGTCCTGGTCTCCGGCGGCTGCCGCGGCCCGCACGGTGGGATGCTCTGCGAGCGCGTCTGGACAGGTAGCCGACCGTTCGTACCACTCGCGCCCGAGCGCCACCAGCCCCGCCGTGAAGTCGCTGAACCGGTCGTCGGAGCAGCCGCCGCCGACGAGATAGGCAGCCGCCCAGACGTCCCAGCGGTAGACCGCGCTGCGCAGTCGGGCGAAGCGATATTCGAACGCGAGGATCTCTTCCGCAGTCCGCGCGGACAAAAGGGCGGAGACGGCGACATCGAGCGGCTCGCCACTGTCCCGGGCGGCGTCGACCACGCGCCAAAACGCTTCGGTGTCCATGGCGGGCAGTCTGCCAGTGCCCTATGACAGCTTCCTCAACGGCAGCCCGGAGGGTAAGTCTCCCGTCGGCGGCGGCTCTCGTCCCGGATCATCTGCCGCAGGCTGGTGCGGGCTGCCGACAGGTCCTTCTCGAGTTCGTTCACCTGTCCTTGCAGAGCCGGGCGTTCTCTCGCTCAAGTTCACGGTTGGATTCGGTGAGTTCGTTCATCCGCTCGGTCAGGCTGCGATGGCTGACTTGGTCGAGCTGGGTGCCAAGTTGTCGCCGCATGGCGTCCTTGAGCCGGTCGCGTTCGCTGCGAAGTTCTTTGATCTCTTCGCTAGCCGCTGCCAGGTCGGCCCGCAGGCTGGCCTGGCTGGCCCGACGGCCGTCGCTGGTGGCTGTGACGGGTTCGCGTTGCTGCCGCATGCCGAAGAAGAAGACACCCGTCAAGAACAACGCGGCGAAGAAGACGACCAAGAAAGCCTCCGCAAGGAAGCCGAAGCGCAGCGCCTGACCAGGCCGACGTAGCGCGGCGTGGGCGCCCGCCGCCGGGAGACCTGGCTGCCGACGGGCATCCTCCGGTCCGCTCCCGCCGTGGACGTCGCCGACGCAGGCCCGACAAGCGCCACGCAGACAAGGGGGTGTGACTATGCCCATCTGCGGCGATGGCTGCGAGAGCGGAACATCACCCCTCGCATCGCTCGCAAAGGCACCGAATCGTCGAACCGCCTTGGTCGTCATCGCTGAGTCGTAGAGAGAACCGTGCCCTGGCTCGCCGGCTGTCGGCGTGCCCCGTCGCCACGAGCGCAAGCGCGAGCACTTCCGGGCCTTCGTCGGCATTGCAGCAGCCCTCCTCGGGCTCTGCCGCCTCGCGCGCTGAGGTGCGAGGTCAGTCCGTCAGCGGGGTCAGAGGGTCCGGTCGGGACAGCGCCTCGGACAGCGGCAGCCGGTCTCTCGCGGCAACGGTCCGACGGACTCGCAGTTCAGCACGGGTCCGTGGGCGGTATTTGGGTTCCTTGCCACACCCGCACACCGACAGCCCTTCGTAGCGCAGCCCTTCACCCAACACCGCAGCCACCACAGACCAACTGCGGACATCACGCCTAGGCGGCGGTGCGAAGTCGTGACCAGCGCAAACGAGGGGTTGAGAACAGTTCGGGCACAGGTGCTCGCGCTGTGGATAGGCATGCTGCTTGAAGCTGACGCGGCACGAGACGCACGCGTAGTGCAGCTTGTAGTAGGTCATGGCGTAGAAGCACACGGGGTGACCGTACCGAGCAGTCCTTCAAGCGGACCACCTGTTTCACGGCCAGCAGCCCGCCATCACGATGTCTTTAGCGAACTGCGCCACCACTACCCACGTGCCGATAAGCAGGCGCAATCCCGTAGAGTCCGCATCCATGATCCTTGACGAGCGGCCCGCCGACGATGCGACCGTCTTTCGGTACGGACGGCGGCGGTTGTCTCAGGACCTGTTGATCCTGTCGTTGTTGATCGCAACCGGTGTGATTGGCGTCGCGCTGGCGGTGCGAGAGGGCGCGACCGGAGCCGATTGGACGTTCAGTACCCTGATGTCAATCCCGGGCTTCGTCGCGGTGGTGGTCCTCGTGCGCCGCTGGCGAGCCCGCCATTGGGTCATCGCCTTCGACGCGACGGGATTCTGGTGGATGCGGAGCGCGGAGATCGCGCTGGTCCGCTGGGACTCGTTGGCCGGAGTCGGTATCCACTGGGCCAGGGGCCGGATCACTGTGCACACCGTTGAACTCTGCCCGAAGGACGAGATCGATCGCGACGATCCGCTGCTGTGGACGTTCGTCCGCGACGCAGACCCGATCCGCCCCGGCCTGTCCCGACTCCGCTACCGCATTGATGTCGGCTCCTCTCATAAGGCGTACGAGACAGCTCTGCTCCAGTGGGCCCCGGAGTTGTGGTTCGGCCGCAGAGAGCAGCCGTTCTCGTATCTGGGCGCCCCCGATCGCGAGGGCCACCGGGAGCGGTTGGCCTCGAGGACTGAGACGTCGGACGAGGGTACGGGCGGTTGACGTCCTGCCGGCCGCCGCGAGGGTGAGTTCGGGTTCTGGTCCACTTTCCGTGGAGGCTCACGGATCGTGATGTCAGCGGTGCGTGATGGGATGGCCGGACTCTGCCGTTGATCTACTGGGAGACCGTCGTGACGTCTTCGTACCCGTCCCTGACTCGTGCCTTGGCCGAGGCTTTGGTCGATGTCCTGTGGTTCATCGAGGGCAGCGAGGACGAGCAGATGGATCAGGACGATGCGGTCAAGGTCATGGAGGGCGTCGCCCACGTGGTCAGTACGCTGTCGGGTGATCAGCAGCAGGAGCTGATCGCCCTGCTCGGAGCGATGGCAGCTGCCGAGACCAACCCCGCTCGCCGTGAGTTCCTGGAGGAGTTCCCGGAGGGCTTCGGGCTTATCGACGATCTGTCCTGAAAGGTCTCGGCTTGCCGCGCAAGGCCGACACAGACTCGTCCTGGCGGTTGGTCCTCCACCCAGACTCGTCAGAACTCGACGATATTGGATGGGCGGCATGGTATGGGCATGACAGACCAGCGCCGCGCGAGAGCCGGCCCAGGATGCCCAACCGGCAGGCCCTGTCCAGGATTTCCCAGCGGGGGCGGGCGGAGCCGCGTCGTGAATGGGTTCGTCTGCTCGCGAGGTCACAAACGCGCATGGTCTCCCACAGCGTAGGCCCGTACAACGGAATTGTCGGCGGGACATGATGACTCTCCGGCGACGGAGCGGGCCCGCCGCCGTCAGCCGCTACCAGCGGACCGGGACACTCCGGACCTCGCGAATGATGCCGGGGGGATTCAGCTGCCGGTGGGTACCGACTGGCTGTGCCGCAGCCACCACTCCCACCGTTCTGACCGGGCATACCGGCCGGGTGCGGTCGGTGGCGTGGTCGGCGGATGGCCGACTCGCCACCGGTGGCGACGATGGGTCGGGCGACTGCGCCTAGTGGGCGAGGGAGTGATCGCCCTGCAGACGATGCACTGGCCGGACGAAGTCCGCTCCCGGCAGGAACTCGCGCCCAAGCCCGTGGAGATCTCCGAGCAGGAAGCCGTGGCACTGATGGAAGTCATCGGTGAGCGGCATATCAGCGAGTTCCACGACGAGTACCGCGAGGCGCTGGAGCAGGTCATCGAGGCGAAGGTGGAGGGCAAGGCGCCTCCGCAGCTGCCTGAGCAGGCGGAGCCGGGGGGCAAGGTCACGGACTTGATGGCGGCGCTGCAGGCCTCCGTCAGCAAGGCCAAGGAAGCCCGCGGCGAGGGCGAGGACGCCACCGTCCACGACATGCCGGCGACGAAACCACCCGCCACCAAGAAGACAGCGGCCAAGAAGACCGCGAAAATGGCGCCCGCGAAGATGACCCGCCGCACTGCCTGAGCCCTACCACCGAACCGTCCGCCCTGCGCTGTCACAGGACTTGGAAGGGGTGGTGCTACAGCCAGTTTCCGGGGGCGGGTGCTGATCGTGAGAAGTGGCTCTCGACGGTGACGGCCGCGCGTACGCTCCGTGCAGGCGTGGTTTCGGGGGGCGATGATGCGTACGTGGGTTTTGGCGCTGCTGGCGGCGCTATGCGGCCTTTCCGGGGCGCTGCTGGGGCTTTCCGCCAACGCGGCCACCGGGGACGAGAAGTGGCCGGGGCCTCTCGATGTGCTGCGGGCCCACGCATGGCCAATGACCGGTGTCCTGGGAGCCACAACGGTACTGCTCGCCGCGGTGGCGATCATGGTGGAGCGTCGGCCCGAAGCCGCAGTCCGCAATGACCCCGCCCCACCAGCACCACCGCCGATTCCCGGACACTTCGTGGCCCGAGAGCAGGCCCGTGATGTGGTCAAAGGCGTATGCGCGAAGGAGCGCCGCAGCCAGGCCAGCGGAAGCACGAATGTGGGAATCACTACGTCCGTGTGGGGGGCGGGCGGCTTCGGTAAGACCACCCTCGCACTCCACGTGTGCGGGCACCGGCAGGTCCGCCGCCGCTTCCGCGGCCGCGTCTACGTCATCACCGTCGGCCGTGACGTGCGCAGCCGCGCGGAGATCGCCGCGAAAGTCGCCGACGTAGCTGCCCTCATCACCGGTGACACGGCCACTCCCGCCACCGACCCCGACGCAGCCGGAGCCCACCTAGGACGACTGCTGCAGGAACGGCCGCGCACCCTCCTGGTCCTGGACGACGTGTGGGAAGAACGCCAGCTCAAACCGTTCCTCATCGGCGCCCCACACTGCGTGCGGCTGATCACCACTCGCAACAACCACTTGCTGCCGGACGGCGCCACCCGCATCCACGTCGACCAGATGACCCCCGAGCAAGCCCAGCAGCTCCTCACCCGCGGGCTGCCCCGCCTACCCGCCCAACTTGTCCAAGACCTGCTGCAGGCCACCGGACGCTGGGCTCTCCTCCTGCAACTGGCCAACGGATTGCTCACCCGTCACGTCGACGCCGGCACCGATGCACTAGATGCGGCCGAAGACCTCCTGCAGCAACTCCGCCAACGCGGCCCGTCGGCGGCGGATGCACCCTCCGGCAGCTGGGACATGAACGACCCTGACCTGCGCAACCTGGCAGTCGAAGCCTCCGTCGAGGCCTCCACCACCCTCCTGCCCGCCGGCGCCGACACACGCTTTGGCGAACTGGGCATCTTCGCCGAGGACGAGCCCATCCCCCTCACCTTGGCCGCCGCGCTCTGGCACACCACCGGCGGCCTCACCCTCGCCCAGACCCGACTCCTGTGCCAAGACCTCGCCCGGCTCTCACTGATCACCTACGACCCCGCCGCAGGCCGCATCGGCCTCCACGACGTCGTACGCGACTACCTGCGCTCCCGCACCAACCCCAACACCCTGCGCCACCTGCACACCGCACTCATCGACAGCACCGCCGCCACCCTGCCCACAACCACACCCCTGGCACCAGGGACACCTCACCCGGACCGCGCCTGGTGGCAGACAACCGAGGGCTACCTCCTCGACCACCTCATCACCCATCTCCTCGCCGCCGGACAAACACAGCGCGCCGAAGCCGTCACCGGCGACATCCGCTGGATCGAAACACGCCTTGCTCAGCACGGCCCCAACGCCCCATGGCAAGACCTCACCCGCATCAACACCCCCCACAGCCTCGACCTCGCCCACACCCTCGCCCAAAACGCCCACCTCCTCATCCCCGTCCACAGCGCGCCCGAATACACCGGCATTCACCAGCTCCACGCCCGAATCCACCACCACCCACACTGGCGCCCTCAGATTGAAGCCCGCCGCATCGATCCTCAACTGCTGCCCTGTCTGGTGCCCCGCTGGCCACTGCCCGACATCACCACCGCGCAGCGGACCCTTACCGGGCGCGCCGACGTCGTGGAGTCGGTGGCGTGGTCGGCGGATGGCCGGCTCGCCACCGGTGGCGACGATGGGTCCGTGCAGGTCTGGGATGCGACCGCAGCCACCTCCACCGAACTGACCGGGCATACCGGCCAGGTGTGGTCGGTGGCGTGGTCGGCGGATGGTCGGCTCGCCACCGGTGGCCACGATGGGTCGGTTCGCGTCTGGGATGCGACCGCAGCCACCTCCACCGAACTGACCGGGCACACCCGATCGGTGTGGTCGGTGGCGTGGTCGGCGGATGGCCGGCTCGCCACCGGTGGCCACGACGGGTCCGTGCGGGTCTGGGATGCGACCGCAGCCACCTGCACCGAACTGACCGGGCATACCGGCCAGGTGTGGTCGGTGGCGTGGTCGGCGGATGGCCGGCTCGCCACCGGTGGCCACGACGGGTCGGTTCGCGTCTGGGATCCGGCCGCAGCCACCTCCACCGAACTGACCAGGCACACCCAATCGGTACGGTCGGTGGCGTGGTCGGCAGATGGCCGGCTCGCCACCGCTGGCAACGACGGGTCGGTTCGCGTCTGGGATCCGACCGCAGCCACCTCCACGGGCTTGACCGGGCGCCCCGGCGTCGTGGAGTCGGTGGGGTGGTCGGCGGATGGCCGGCTCGCTACCGGTGGCGACGATGGGTCCGTGCAGGTCTGGGATGCGACCGCAGCCACCTCCACCGAACTGACCGGGCATACCGGCCCAGTGTGGTCGGTGGCCTGGTCGGCGGATGGCCGGCTCGCCACCGGTGGCGACCATGGGTCCGTGCAGGTCTGGGATGCGACCGCAGCCACCTCCACCGAACTGACCGGGCATACCGGCCCAGTGTGGTCGGTGGCCTGGTCGGCAGATGGCCGGCTCGCCACCGCTGGCGACGACGGGTCCGTGCGGGTCTGGGATGCGACCGCAGCCACCTCCACCGAACTGACCGGGCATACCGGCCAGGTACGGTCGGTGGCGTGGTCGGCGGATGGCCGGCTCGCCACCGGTGGCCACGACGGGTCCGTGCGGGTCTGGGATCCGGCCGCAGCCACCTCCACCGAACTGACCAGGCACACCCGATCGGTGTGGTCGGTGGCGTGGTCGGCTGACGGCCGGCTCGTCACCAGTAGCAACGACCAGACAGTACGCGTATGGGATGCAACGCACGCACACGGTGACGCCCTAGCCGTGTTTCGGGCGGATGGGCTTCTTGGAAACTGCGATTGGTCACATGATGGGAAAACTGTGGCCGTGGGGAGTCCACAGGGAGTGTACGTGCTGGACCTGTTGACCTCGTGAATGCGCGCTCGAGTTTGGCCTCCCGCGGTTTGACACTGGGCTGCGGCGCGTATTCGGCGCCTGGGCAAACGCCGAAGCCGCCCGCCACCACCTGCCCGGCGGGGTGATCCCACCCGACACGCACGGCGCGGTCGGCACGAGGCGCTTCCGCCGCACCCTGGCCTGGCACATTGCCCGCCGCCCGGGCCGGCTGGTCGCCCTGGCCATCCAGTACGGCCATCTGCGCACCGCACTGGTCTCCGAGGGCTACGCCGCGCGCAGCCGCGACGGCATCCACGAACTGATCGACATCGAGACTGTTCGCGCTGTGGCCGACACCGTCGCTGACCTCAACGACGACCTCGAGGCCGGCGGCGGCCTCTCCGGCCCGGCCGCTCGGCGCGCCATCAAGGCCGCCGCCCGCGCCCCGCGCTTCGAGGGCACCGTTATCAACGCCACCACCGCACGCCGCCTCCTCACCAACGACGACGCCATGCTGTACGACAACCCCCAGGCGCTCCTGCTGTGCCACTACAAACGCGAGCAGGCCCTGTGCCACCGCACTGGAGTCCGCGATTCACCGCAGCTCGATCTCTGCGTGCCTGGCTGCGGCAACATCGTCCGTACCGACCACCACGCCACAGCGCTGCGCGCCCGCGCCGACACCCTCGACAAACAGGCCACGCATGTGCCCCAGCCGATCAGCGACCGGCTACGCGACCAGGCCGACCGCCTGCGTGGCGTCGCCGCTACCCACGACCGCACCCGGATCACCCGGAAGGACACCGCCCTGTGAGCGGAGCAGCAGACGAGCGCGACCGCATCCGCGCCGCCATGGACCGCATTCTGACCGGCCGATCCGAGCGCTCCAACGGGGCCCTGACCATTGTGGCCCTCGCCATCGAGGCCGGCGTCCCCCGCAACGCCCTCACTCAGCGCCACCTCGACCTGAAGAACGAGTTCTATGCCAAGGTCAAAGAGCGTGGGCAGCCCACGGACGCCGAGACACGGCTCCGCAAACAAGTCGTGCGGCTCAAGGAACTCCGCGGGAAGGATAAAGCCGAGCTCGAACAACTACGCGCCGACGTCGCCGGTCTCGTCCGGGTGGTCAACCAACTGACGTGAGGAGCACCTCGGTGACGTGGTCGCCGGCTATGGCACCGACGTGGACCTCGACGTGATCCGCGGGTGGTGGTCGCTCCGAAGCCTGATGGTGGTTCGCTGGCTGGGCGAGCACGGCTTCGACCCGTTCGCGGCGGGCTGTGAGGTCGATGTGCTGAGATCCCGGATGTGAGGCTGCGCGGGCCCGCTGGCTTGAGCCCCATCGATCAGGCCATTTCATCGGACGCACCGCCTGCCCCGACTCCCGACAAGCTGCCGTACGGACCCTTCGCCAGCAGATGACGGCTCAGCCGAAGACGCCGAACGTGTGGTGGGGGTCGTGGTGGATCTCGCAGTGGGTGCGCAGGCGGCGGAGTCGACGTGGCAGCGCGACCGCTCCTTCCACGAGCCAGTGACGGCCCCCCGGGGCCGGAGCGGGGCCCGGCGCCGTGTCGGGCGACGTGGGGCCTCTGTGGCCGGGCGAGGGCCTCGTACACAACCATCTGCCATCGGCGTGTGTCTGATGAGTGAATCGCATCTCGCGTGCACGTGTCGTCATCGTGCGCGCTTCAAGGAGGAACCGTGGGTATTCGCCGTCCGGCCGTGTCGACCGCTGTGGTCGCCGCTCTGATCGGATCGTTCAGCGTGCCGTTCGTGGCGGGGACCGCGTCCGCGGAGGACGGCGCAACCACCGTGCGGGAGGATTTCAACGGAGACGGCTACCAGGACGTAGCCGTGGCCGCTCCCGGTGGGAAGGTCGCCGGCCATACGTGGGCCGGTTACATCGCGGTGACCTACGGTTCGGCGCACGGCCTCGACCCCGCGCTGACCACGGTGATCAACCAGGACACTCCTGGTGTGCCTGGCGTGTCCGGAGACAACCAGGTCTTCGGCTACGCGATGATTCCCCGCGACCTGGACGGTGACGGCCTGACCGATTTGGCCGTGGTCGCGCGCGACAACCGTCCGGAGGACAACGTCAACGGATCGGTGATCGTCTTGTGGGGCCGGAAGAGCGGCCTCTCCGGACAGGACGCGGTCCGTGTCGCGGCGCCGGTCAACGCCCAGGTCGGCGACGACATCACCGCCGGCGACTTCGACAGCGACGGGCATGTGGACCTGTTCATGGGCAACGGCGAGGAGTACGACTACCACGACGTGCTCTACGGCCCCCTGGGTCGAGACGGCAAGCCCGCCCGTGAGCAGCAAATCCTGGTCTACAGCACCGACAACACGATCAACTCCACTGCGGCCGGCGACTTCAACGGCGACGGCGTCGAGGACCTCGCGACGTTCTACGTCTATGAGAACCACGCCGAGGGCGGCAAGCTCTGGCTGGGTACCAAGGACGGACTGTCCACGGTCCCGCAGCGGTTGAACTCCTCGTCGAGCACCGCCGTCGCCGACTTCGACAAGGACGGCTACGCCGACCTCGCGAGCAGGGTCTTCCCCAACGGTGACACCGAGACCGAGGAAGACACAGGCACCGTCAAGATCTATTTCGGCTCGCCGTCCGGGCCCAGCCAGACCCGGACGCGGACGATCACGCAGAATACGGCGGGCGTGCCCGGGGTGAGCGAGAAGGGCGACCAGTTCGGCGGAAGGCTGAGCGCGGACGACGTGAACGCGGACGGATATCCCGACCTCGTGGTGGGAGTCCCCGGCGAGGCGATCGGCTCGAAGAAGAAGGCCGGCGCGGTGGTGCTGCTCAAAGGCGGAAAGAGTGGGCCCACCGGCACGGGCGCGCAGGCTTTCCACCAGGACACCACGGGAGTTCCGGGCGTCGCGGAGGCCGGCGACGTGTTCGGCGGTTCGACGCGGTTGCTGGACGTGACCGGCGACGGCAAGGCGGACCTGGTCACGGGGGCTCCCGGGGAAAACCTGGGCAGTGTCGTCAACGGCGGCGCCGTATGGATGTTGCGGGGCAGCACTTCCGGCTTGACGGCCTCGAAGTCGCTCGCGCTGAACCCGTCGGACATCTCGGCACCGTCAGCTGCGGCGCTCTTCGGCGAGAACCTGAGCGGCGACAACGACCCGAGTGTGTGGATCCCGTAGCGTCGGCAAGCCGGAGTCTGCGCTCTGTGGCCCGGCATGTCGGTTAACACCTCGCGGGTGGCCGGCGCGGCCATGCAGGACGACCCCGCCGTCGTTCGCGATGTGGGCTCAACGCCGCCTGGCGGCACGCCAGTTCGTAGGCGTCCCCCCAATGAGTGGGTCCTGCCCTCGCTGAGGTCCGGCTCGGCCGGGACCACAGCCGGCAGGATCTGCACTCGGCAGTAGCTGGTGGTGGCGTGCGGCCGGGGTACCTCGCTCAGGATCCTCCTGCCCGGATGAGGTGGGCGGGGCGACGGGCGGGTTGGGGCGAGGGAGCCGGTCGGCGTCTTGCATGTGGTGGGGGCGTCCCGGAGGACCGCCGACCGGCCCCGGATACCGCGCAGCGGCACGATCTGCCGCAGCGTCGGGTTGGCCCGCCGGTAGGCCGCGACCAACTGGACCCGGCCCTCCAGCGGAAGACTCCAGGACCGGCCGGGCCGCATGGCGTCGGCACCTATGCGGCGGAGAACTGTCATCAGTTTGGGGAAGCCGTGCGAGCTCACCTGGTGAACTGGGCTATCGAAGACGACTCCGACACCGCGGTCGCAACACCATGGCTGTGATCACCTCTACTCGGCACGGGTCGACCGTGGGTTCCGTCACCCCCACTCCGACCTGTCGGCAAGACGGCGGTACCACCAGAGCTGCGTGCGCCACTGGCGCCGGTGTGCGAACGGGTCCGGCAGAGTGCGGCGCAAGAACACCGCATCCAAAGGCTTCACGAGCCGGCCGAGCTCGGCACGGGCTCGTTCCGGCAGCCTCTCCATGACCTCATCCAGCACGTCGCGTGCGTGCCTGACGTCGTCGAAGGAGCACCAAGTGCACGCGCAGTACGACTCCCGCGGGTACAACGGACGTCTGCCCGGTGGGTTGAGGAAATCGCGGTACCGCCGCAACGCGTAGGAGGTGGCACCTGGGTGGATGTAGAAGCCTCCGCTCAGGTACTCGATCCGGTGCACGGCCAGGCTCGCCTGGGTGGAGAGTCCATGAATCCGGAACGGTGGGGTCGGCCCCCAGACGCGGGAGGCCGTTTGTTCAGCGCGCAGTGCGCGTGGCCGTCTACGCGGCATCGGCCTTTCGACACGTGATCATGGGAGCCATGATGCCAGGCGCCCATGTCCTGCTGCACCCGGTTTCCCGCGTCGGTCACAGCGACAAGAGGCCATGCGGCAGGTGCGGGACACCCCTTGGTGTGGGCCCCTGCCGAAGTTTCGGTAGGGGCCCACGGCGTGGACCTGCGGAAGGCCGAATCCGGATTCGACGACTGGCAGGCAGGGCGACGCCGGCTAGCGGCTGCTGCCTGCCTGCCTGACGGACCGGCCCTACTTCAGATGTCGCGTGAAGAACTGCACCGCGGCGTTCCCCGCGACCTGCGGGACCCCGGTGTGCCCGCCGAGATGGGCGTGCAGGGACTTGTCCTCGGAGCCGAAGGCGTCGAACAGGTCCAGGGCCGCCTGCCGGTCGTTCCCCTCGTCGTCCCACTGCAGCAGCACGTGCAGCGGAATGGTGACCTGCCGCGCCTCCTCGAACACGGAGCGAGGCACAAAGCTCCCGGCGAACAGAACGGCGGCCGAGATACGAGGCTCGACCACCGCCAGCCTGATGCCGATGGAGATCACTCCGCCCGAGTATCCGACCGGGCCGTCGATCTCGGGCAGTGAAAGGAGGGCGTCCAGGGCGTTCTGCCATTCCGGGACCGCCCTGTCGACCAGGGGGAGGACGAGGGCGTCGATGATGTCGTCGCCGACCGGCTCGCCGGCCTGCACCGCCTGGCGCATGTCAGCGCGTGCCTGCTCCATGGCCGGCCAACGGGGCCGGTCCCCGCTTCCCGGAAGCTCGATGGTGGCCGTGGCGAACCCCTCCGCCGCAGAGCTGCGGGCCCGGCTCACCAGACGGGGGTACATCTTGCCCAGCCCGAGGGGAGGGTGGCCGAGCAGGAGCAGTGGCACCGGTGCCGACGTGGATGCCGATGCGGGCTCCCACAGGATGCCGGGGATCTCACCGAGAGTGAATCGGCGTTCGAGGACACCGTCGTCGAGGCGCTGCTCGGAAGTGAACTGCATGGTCGTGCCTTTCGGGAGTGCACTGAAACGGCGCTCCCGGACGACCTGCCTATCGCCCGACCGCGACCCCGGAGGGGAGCACCCATGTCGATACTGCGTTCACGGGTACCACCTCCTCGATCTCTCGCACGGCCTCCGGAAATGTAGCAGCGGTCGCCCTCGTCCGGCCAACGGGTTTTCGGGGCACTCGGGCTTCGCGGGGCGCGGCTGAGACGACCTTGCTTGCCAGGGTTCACGTGTAGGCGACGGTCATACGCCTCATTGGTGATCGGAAGGCTGCCGGGCTCGGTCTCGACCTGCGGTGCCGTGGCACCCCGACCGTTCTGGCGCTGAACGGTCAGGCCGCCTGGTCCTGGCCTGCGCACGAAGCTGCCTTCAAGGTCCCCGTCCCCGCTGCTGCGCTCCTCGGACTCGCCTTGCGGCCCGACCTGGAAGCGAGGTGGCCGGCACCGGCCCGCCGAGATGGCGCCGCACCTCGGGGTCGGTCCGGAGCCGCGGCCGCACGGGTACGTCGGCGGGCTCGGTGGGACGCGGGAGCAGCCGCGGAGTGCCGAGCGACACCGGCCACGAACCGGGAGGGAACGGTGAGGGAGTGAGGACATCCCACCGACCCCGGCACGTCGGGCCGCGCGGAGGGCGTGATCACCGCGCAACCCGCCGCGTGTCGGCCCGGGTTGGAACCGCAAGGGGGCGCGTCCCGGCGGTACGCGCACCCAAACGCCCCCCTTGCCCGAGCGTCCGGGATCAGCCGCTGATCGGCGCGCCGAACTCGGGGTACCAGTCCTCGCCGGTGGCGAGCCGGATGGTCTCCGCACTGAAGCCGACCCCGCGGGTGAAGGTGATCCGCACGCCGTCGCCGCGCAGCGAGGTGAGCGCGCCGTACCAGCCGTTCTCGCCGGGCGCACCGACGGCCAGGTCGAGCCGCCCGTCGCGGTCGGTGTCGGCCAGCGCCAGCGCCTCGCCGAAGGAGTCGCGGGACTCCGCGACGCCGGGCACCCCCGAGGTGTCCTGGTGGAAGGCGTATGAGCCGGTGCCGGTCAGGCCCTTCGCGGAGCCGGGGAGCACGGTGACGGAGCCGGTGAAGCCCGTCAGGCCCACGCCCTCGTCGACGGCGCCGGTGGCCAGGTCGGCCCGTCCGTCCCGGTTGACGTCGCCGAGCTCGACGGACCAGCCGAAGCGGTCGCCCTCCTCGACGACCCCGGGCACCCCGGCAGTGTCCTGCGTGATCACGACCGCCCGTCGACCGTCGACGCCCTGCGCCGAGCCCTGCAGCACGGTCACGCTGCCGCCGTCCCGGGCGCCGTACACCTCCTCGCGCCCGTACGGCTGCCCGGACACGACGTCGCCGTGGCCGTCGCCGTCCACGTCGCCGATGGCGAGGGAGAGCGCCGGGGGCAGGTCACCCGCCGCGCGGCGGTTCGCCGGGACTCCGGGGGAGAGGTAGAGCGCCCCGCCGGAGCCGCTGAGCGGGTTGGTGACGGCGGCCAGGTCGTCGGTGCCGTCGCCGTCGACGTCCCCGGCGGCGAGCGCGGTGACGCCGGCGCCGGTGGCGGGCATCGCCGACGCCTCGAAGTCGGAGAGCACGAAGCCCATTTCGCCGGACTGGCCTGTGCTCCGGTTGAGGTAGAGCCACAGGTGGGTGCCGCTGCCCGTGCTCGCCGCGATGTCGGCATGGCCGTCCCCGTCGAAGTCCCCGGCGGTGACCGCAGTGCCGAATCCGGTCTGCTCGATGCCCAGCGGCTGGCTCAGCGCCCCGCCCGCGCCGAGCCCCTTCGGGCTGCCCCACAGGACCGTGACCGTGCCCCAGTCGTCACCGCGCGGCACGTCTTCGCCGGGCGAGCCGACCGCGAGGTCGGTGTATCCGTCCTTGTTGAAGTCCCCGGCCGCGGTGGACGCGCCGAAGCGGTCGAACGCCTCGGCGTTCCCCGGCACGCGCGGTGTGTTCTGGCTGATGATCGTCGTCCGCGAGGACTTGATCCCGGCGGACGAGCCGTAGGTGACGACGACGGCCCCGGCCAGTGTGCGTCCGTCGATCGCCGCGTCGGGCGCGGAGACGGCGAGATCGCCGTAGCCGTCGCCGTTGAAGTCGGCGGAGGGCGTCGGTGTGAGGGCGTGGGCGGCAACCGGGGGCAGAAGGACGGAGGCCGCGAGGGCGGCCGGCAGCGCGGCGCCGGCGACGATGAGTCTTCGCATGACACGGCAGACCCGTCCCCGGGGCCGATGGTTGTACGGGCGCCGGCCGGGTGCCGGACGCGCCCGGGCGTGGAGCGCCCCGGCGAGAACTCTCGGAACCGTGGCCTCCTTCCGTGGGGCTTGCCGGCAGGAGTCAATCGCCCGTGCGCTCCACGGGCGAGGGTGGCGGTAGTGACACCCCCTACCGGGTGTCCAGGCCCAGCGACCGGACGGGCTGTGAGCGGCAGGATTCACGTTGCCAGGTCAACGAGGATTCGATGCACGAACTACAGGGGGACACCCATGCCGGAGATTGTCGCGAAGCGACTGACGAGCCTTGCCTGCATCGCCGCCGCGGTCGCCTTCATCGTTGAAGTGCCCCTCTATTTCGTCTACTCCGGACCGCCGCCGGACGCGAACGTGCTTGCCAGGCTGTTGATCGGAATCCTCGCGCTGACGTTTCTGATCGTCTTCGTGACTGGCTTCCGTGAGCTGGTCAAGAGGACGAACCCCGCCTACGAATGGGTCGGCACGCTGGTCTTCGCCGCGGGGCTGGTCTACGTGACGGTCACCCTGGTCTCCAGCGGACTGGAAGCCGGTGCGGTCATCGCCGCCGACCAGCCGATCGACCCGACCATCACTGTCAGCGGTACCTACATCCTCTACGGGACGATCAACCGCCTCATGCTGGCCCTGCTCCTGACCGCCGTGGGCTACGTCATTCCACGAACGAGCCTGCTGCCACGCTGGACCGGCCGCTCCGCCTGCCTCCTGGCCGCGGTCAATGTGCTGTTCGTACCGTCCCTGTTCTTCGGCAACACCCCTTCGCACTTCTACGCGGCGAACGGCTGGGGCACAACTGCCCTGATGGGCGCGGTTTTCAGCTCCTGGTTGCTGGCCCTGGGCATCTCCCTCCACCGCAGCGCCACGCGACATGGACCGGCCGGCTCACCGGCTCCGCAGAGGTGAGACGGGCGCGATCTCCTGCGGGCCGGTGATTCCGGCGGGCCTGGAGACTCTGGTCGGGCCCGCCACCCGTCCGGGCCGGTTCTCAGGGCATGCGCACCGGCCCACCAGCAGCATCGGTCTGCGCCCACTTCCGCAGACGTGACTCTTCCTCACCTGAGAGGGCAGCCGCAGTTCCCGTACAACCCTTGAGGCTCATGAGGCGTCCTCTCAAGGGCCACACCTGTCCCGGAGAGGAACTCATGTCCCGCCCCCATCACAAGCGTTCCCGACGTCCCGTCGTCCTGGGCGTCGGCGTTGTCGCGGCTGCCCTGGCCGGCGGCCTGCTGCTCACCCTGCCCGGCGGCGCGAGCGCCGCCCCCTCGGGCCTGGCCGACGACTTCAACGGTGACGGCTACCGCGATCTGGCGACCGGCGCGCCGGGTGCAGTCGCAGGCGGGAAGGCCAAGGCGGGCGCCATAGTCGTCAACTACGGCTCCTCCAGCGGTATCAGTGCGGCACGTCGCAAGACGACCTCGCAGAGCTCTGCCGACGTGCCAGGCGCTTCGGAGACCTCCGACCGCTTCGGCACCGAACTCGCCCATGGCGACCTCAACAACGACGGCTACGGCGACCTGGTCGTCGGCACCCCGCTGGAGGACGTCGCCGGCGACACCGACGGCGGCTCCGTCACGATCCTGTGGGGCGGCTCGTCCGGCCTGTCCGGCGGCACTACGCTCAGCGACCCGAACGCGTCGGGCCACGACCGGTTCGGCCAGTCCCTGGCCGTAGGCGACTTCACCGGCGACGGAAAGGCCGATCTGGCGGTCGGTTCCACCGGCAAGGACGTGTGGATCCTCAAGGGCGGCTTCACCAAGTCCGGCGGCGCGGCAGGCAAGCAGCCCCTCGACGCGCAGATCGAGTCCGGGGCCTACCCCAGAGGAGCCGTCCAGTTGGCTGCCGGGGACTTCGACAACGACGGTACGGATGACGTGGTCGTGGGATCTTCCGCGGGCAACTTCGTCTACCGGGGCGGCGTGAGCGGACTCACCCTGCAGACCGAGGCGGGCGAGGGGTATGCCGGCGGGCTCACCGTGGCCGACTTCGACCGCGACGGGCACGACGACCTGGTCGTCGGCTCCGACTTCGTCGGCATCGGCCAGCCGGCCAGGGGCGGCTACGTCACCGTGTACTACGGCGGAGCAGCAGGGGTCGACACGGCCCGCAACGCCGTGTTCAGCCAGGACACCGCCGGAGTGCCGGGGGAGGACGAGGACAACGACTCCTTCGGCGGCGCAGTCGCCGTCGGCGATGTCAACGGTGACCACTATCCCGACCTCGCCGTTGGCGCGGTCTTCGAGAGCATTGGCTCCGCGGACCACACAGGCAACGTCTGGGTACTGCGGGGCAGCGCTCAGGGACTGACGGGGACGGGCGCCCAGTCCTTCAACCAGGGCACCGCCGGTGTCCCGGGTGCCAACGAGCCCTCGGACATGTTCGGCGACGCCGTCCACCTCGCCGACCACAACAAGGACGGCCGTGCCGAGCTGTCGGTGGGTGCGGGCGGCGAGAACAGCGACGACGGCGCGATATGGGTCCTGCGCGGCTCAGCCACGGGAGTGACGGCCACCGGCGCGGTGAGCTTCGGCGCGACCTCGGTGGGCATCGGGAACGCGGGGCAGGATCCGATGTTCGGGGACGTCATGTCGGGGACCTGATGACTCGGCCAGGCAGCCGGCAGGGGCGGCGGCACCGCGAGTCCCTACGGCTGCCGCCCCGGTCGTTCGGACGTATTCTGAGGGTGCCCCCCCCACCACCCGGTTGCTCGGATACGCCGTCGAAGCTGCTCGTCCGCCCGTACCCGGCGTGGTGTCGGATCTGACGGGTGCCCCCGTGTCCTACGGGGAGCTGCGACAGCCGGACCACTGAATGAGCAACTGGCCTGCTCTCGCGACGGAGCAGCCGCACCCGTCCGGCAACGTTCGTGCTATTCGACTCCGTTGAGGTGCTTGCGCGCTGCCAGGGTGAAGTCGACGATGCTTTGATCCAGGTTGCGTAAGGCCTGGCTGGTGTCATCGGGAGCTTGCACAGCTTCCACTTGTCTACGCAACTCGCCGGCAGCGAGGCTTACGTGGTCCGGTCCCTCGAGGTCAACAATTGCGGCGGCTTCGAGAACACGATCCGTGGGTACGGCTGCGACCCGGGTGCGCGCGGCGAAGTTCATAATCCACGTCGTTTGAGCGCTGGGAGCATACGGGCTCGGCTGCTGCCTGCTCGCCCATTCCTCTGCTGCACTCCGGTGATAGTCCCTGGCCGCTGTCAACAGGACTGCGTAGGCGTTGCGTTGGTGCTCGCGGCGTACGGCGTCGACCGCTCCGCGGTGGGTGCCTCGGGCTTGAAGCCGTCCGGCTGCGTAGGCGGCACCGGCCGCGATGACGGCGACAGGTGCACCGATGAGGGCAGCCGTGATGGCGGAATCCATGACCTTGGATTGTCGCGCGTTCCGTTCCGTGGCGCTGCGAAATTCGGGTGAGCAGTGGGGAAGCCGCCGGGGGAGTGCTCGGTAAGGCGCTTGTCCTGATTCCGTGGAGACTCCATGATTCGCCGGGGCGGCCGCTCAGAGCCGGTCGTCCAGGATCTGTCGTAGTTCCGCGCTGGTCATGAGTCCCGTGCCGTGCGCCACCACCTCTCCGTCCTTCAGCAGACGGCAGGACGGCGCTTCGGTGATCCCGTACCGCTGGGTCGCGGCCGGACAGCGCGTGATGTCGGTGCGGACGGCCGTGACGCGGCCCGCGTATTCGTCGGCGATGCCACCGACGACGAGGTCCATCGCCCGGCAGGGATCGATGGCCTTGGGCCATGTCCCGGTGAAGTAGGCGAGGACCGGGAGTTCGCTCATCCTGAGGATGAAATCGAACTCCGCGTCCTCACGGGGTTGGTGAACCGGCTTCGCCATGGAAGCTCCTGACCTCGCGTTCCGTCATTCCGGTCCCATCTTCCCCTGCCGTTCCGGCGGCTGGTCCGGTCGGTCGTGTCCTGGGCGTCCAGCGCGTGGACCAGGGCCTCCAGGCGTTGGCGAGCCCAGCGCCGTCGCCTGCTGACCGAACGGGCGCATGACCGAGCCCGCCGCGGCGGCGCGCGACCGAAGGGTGGCTCAGGCTCGTCGGGGCCGTCTCCAGGACGCGGGCCGGCCGAGACCACACGGCGTCACGACCAGGCGCGGCGCAGGCGCCTGGACAGGCGGGACACCAGAGCCGCGCCGGGGTGGTCGGCGGCGAGGCGTTCGATGTGCGGCAGGGCGGACCCGTCACCGCTCTCCCGGGCCCAGTGGTACCACTCCAGGGCCTCGCGGTGCTGCCCGCGCTCCTCGTACACGCGTGCCCCCTCCAGCATGGCGCCGGTGTTGCCCACCTCGCCGGCCTGCCGGAGCCAGGAGAGCGCCGCCTGGACGTGATCCTCGCTGCCCAGCCGCAGATACGTCCGGGCGACGGCACGCATGGCCTTCGAACTGCCTTCGCCGGCCGACTGCAACTGCGCCTGCAGTTGAATCTCCAGCTGCTTCTCGTGCTGGTCCCGGCTGTCGACGGTGAGTCCGAGCTCTGCGAGCGCCCGGATCGACTGCGGGTCGCCGTCCTGGGCCAGCTTCCGGTGGAGCCGCACCGCGCGCTTCCTGAATCGTCGGCGTTCGTCCGGGCTGTCGGCACTGGTGCTCAAGGCCAGGCAGAGCCGGGCGGTATCCCGCTTGGACGCTGTGTCGCCCAGTTCCTCCGCCGCCTGGGCGTAGCTGTTCAAGGCCAGCTGCAGACGGCCCTGTTTCTCGTACTCCCTGGCCGCGTTGCGCAGCACGGACACGTTCGTCCGGCCGGCCGCGGGCTTCTTGGCGGCGCCGGCGCCCTGCCGGCCCACCGCGTTGCCGTGGTCGGGGACGGTCTTCGGCGGAGCCGAGGTCTTCCTAGGGGCCTGGCCAGGGTTCTGCTTGGCCGGCGGGGCGGTAGTCGTAGGAGATGCTGCGGGCGCCGGCGCACGCAGCTTGGTCCGCAGGTGCCCCACTTCCGCGGCCACAGCCTTGCTGCCCGTCCCCATGGCGCGGTCCAGCCACTCCATCGCTCTGTCCGGCTCGTCCGATGCCATCAGGGCGCGAGCCATCTGGACCATGCAGTGTCCATGGCCTTTGTCGGCTCCGGCCTGGAAGTAGTGGAGGGCGTCCGCGCGGCGGCCTTCACGCGTCAGCATGATCCCGGCGCGGTGCATCGCCTCCACGTTGCCCGCGTCCGCCGCCCTGCGGAACCACTCCACCGCCTCGCCGCGGCGGTTGCCGTCCTGGGCGAGCAGGTGTCCCGTCATGTACATGCCGTAAGGATCGTCCGCCTGGGCGGCCCGCCAGAACCAGACCAGTGCGTCCTGGTCGCGCTTCTTCTGCTTGTACCAGTTCGCGAGGGCCAGTACGGAGGAGAGCTGTCCCTCGACGGCGGCGGACCGGTGCCGGCGGAGCACCTCCTGCTCCGCCGCGGACATCGGCCTGCCGGCGGTCGCCTTCGCTCTTTGTCCGCCGGCCGAGGCGGCCGGCGTGGCCGGACCCTTGGGCTCCTGTTCGGCCGCGGTCCGGGCATGCCTGTCCTGCTCCTCCGCCCGGAGTTCGGCCAGCCGTGTCCTGGCGAAGGATTCGCCCGCCTCCGCCGCTTTGCGGTAGAGCGGGAGCGCTTCGGAGCGCCGGTCTGGAAAGTGCTTCTCGATCAGCTGGCCGGCTTCCCGGGCGGCCGTGGCATTGCCGGCGTCGGCCGCGCGTCCGTAGCAGAGCAGCGCCGCTTCCAGGTCGCCGGTCTTCTTGGCGCGTACTGCCATCTGGCGCATGGCTTCTGCGTCGCCCGCCTGGGAGAGGGACCGCAGCCGGGCATCGAGGCCCTGGGTGCCAGGAGCGGCTGCCTTGCCCGGAGTCGGGACTGCCGGACGCGCGGTCGCCTCCGTCTCGGTCGCCGCCCGTGCCCCGGGTGCGGGCGCCAGCTCCCGCTCCCGAAGGGGCCGGGCTGCGGGTGAGGACCTGACCTCCGGCGGGGTCGGTTCGATGGTGAGTCCCAGGGCGGTCCGGTCCGTCGCCCGGGCGCCGTTGCCTCGGGGGCGCAGCGGCTGGTCGATGTCGATGGCGAAACGGGAACGCCGGTCGATCGTGGCGCGCAGGCCCGGGGGCAGCCAGTCCCGGGCCTGCGGCGACGCGTCGGCCGCCAGCAGGTTCGCGATCTCCGAGGGGGAGGGCCGGTTGCCCGGTTCCGATTCCAGGCACGGACGGACGACTTTCTCCACCGCGGGCGGCAGGCCGTCCAGTGAGGGCCTGCCGGTCAGGATGTTGGCGGCGATCTCCATGGCGGAACCCGTCCCGAACGGGTGCCGGTTGAGGGCGGTGTAGGCCAGCACGACCCCCAGAGCGAAAACGTCGCCGGCCGGCCCCACGCGCTCTTCCCTGAGCTGCTCGGGCGCGGCGAAACTGGTGGTCCGAGGGCTGGCCCCCGTACCCGTCAGGGTCCTGCCGTCAGTGGGGGAGAGGTGCCGTGCGATGCCGAAGTCGATGACGTATGCGCCGTCGGCGGCCAGAAGGACATTGGCGAGTTTGAGGTCGCGGTGGACGAGACCGGCGTCATGGATGCTGCGCAGGGCGCCGACCAGGCCGGCCGCCAGCACCCGCCAGGTGCGCATCGACAGCGGGTTCCCGCAGTGGTCGAGTGCCTCGGCGAGGTTCACCCCCGCGATGTACCGGGAGGCGAACCACGGTTCCGCGGCCCGCGTGTCGAAGTCGACGACCTCAGCGGTGTGCCGTGGATCCACCGCCTGGGCCGCCTCGACCTCTCTGGCGAAACGCCTGCGGAACCGCTCCGCGTTCTCCAGCAGGCACTCGGGCCGGATGGTCTTCAGCGCGATCGAGCGGCCCCTGCCCGTCCGTGCGAAGTAGACCTTCCCCCAGCCGCCCTCACCCAGCAGCGCGAACAGTTCGTGTCCGCCGATCCGTTCCGGATCGCCGTTCCGCAGCGGTTCCACCAGCCCCCCGTCCCACTCGTGGCCTGTCCCGACCCCGTCCTCGTATCCGCTCCGGCCGGCCGCGCCGTGCAGTCCTCACCGGCGGCACAGGACCGCCCCGCTGCAAGGCCGTCTCGGGCGCCGGAAGGCCACCGCTGCCTCAGCCCGAACTCGTCAACTCGTCGCCGTAGCGCGGTTTCTTGGGCGGTCTTGCGCGTACGCCTTCCGAGCGCTCCTCCGGCCATCGCTGACCGCTGCGACGCAGTACCACGCCCGGGACCAGCTCGATCTCGTCGTCGGGCCCGAAGGGGCGTGGCGCCGTCCTGCCGGGTACCGCGGTGGCGCCGGAGGCGGGGCGTGGCAGGGTACGCCAGGCGGTGGGCTCGCCGCCCGGCCGGACGGTGCGCACCCTGCTGCCGGCCGAACTGGTGTCGACGACCCGCAACGCGCCTCCGCCGCAGATCAGCAGCAGATGCTCCCGGCTGATTCTTCGCCGCTGCTCCGCGGCCAGCCAGCGGTCCTCGATCCGGGCGAAGTGACCGCGTCCGAGTACGAACTCCCGGTCCCGCCCGCCTGGGCCTTCGGTGACGTTCTCCCAGGCGCGGCAGGTGCCGTCCACGAGGATCTTCAGTTGGATACGGCGGCGGCGCGGGCCGCTGTCCCTGAGCAGCGTCCGGTGGGCGCGGCAGACCACCTTGCCGCCCTGGATCGCCGGGCTGGGAAGGCAGTCCGGACGCGAGCAGTGCCAGGACCGGCCCAGCACGTCCGAACGGGGCCGGCCCCTGAAGTCCAGCAGGTTGCGGGCCTTGAGCGTGTCCCGCTCGCCCTCCCGGGAGACTTCCCGGTCCGCGAAGACGCGCATGTCCCGCAGGACCAGCCGCACCGGACCGCCCGCCACGCGTTCGGGCCGCAGGAAGTGCTCGCGGTCGCCCTGCACCCACGGGTGCTCGCCCCGGTGCCCCGTGAAGTTGTCGCTGCTGATCACCCTGGTGCCGAACGCCCTGGCGTGGTCGAGGAGATCCGGATCGGCCTTGTCGATCGCGGCGATCAGGCCGCGGTCCCGCCATTCTCTCAGCAACGCGCCCTCGGCGGGGTCGCGGAACTCACCGTCGTGCCGCGGGTGCAGCAGACTGTTGTCCGCGATCGCGTGGACGGTGACCTCCGGGTCGCCGGTGGACTCGTACAGGGCCCGCAGGACCAGCCGTAAGCGGCGCAGCTCCCGCGCGGATCCACCGCCGAGCGCCCGGTCCCGGACGACGTTGGAGAGGTCGACCAGATAGTTGGCCTCCTGCGCCGCGCCCAGCAGATGGCGCTCCATGCGGCGCAGCGCCGCCATGTCGCTCGTCACGCCTCTCGTCCCCCACAGCTCCTCGGCGCACCATGCGTGGAGAGGTTAGCGTTCCGAGCGCCCGTATGGAGTGATATCCGGCATTCCCGCAGGGCGGTCCCAGGGCTCCCGACGGTGACGGAGGCTGCCACTCGTCGTACCGCATCCACGCGTCAACGACGAAGTGGCAGGTCGCACCCAGACGTCGTCATCCCCACTACGACGACTGCTTGTAGAGGATGGGACGGACTGGATCAAGCTCGTGTTCGCTGATCGCTCACCAGCTCCAACGCCCTGTCAGCGCGCCTCTAGAGCAGGCTGAGTGCCTGCATCGCAGCGCGTTCGATGCGCGAGAGCTCGTGGAGGACGGATGCGGCCTCGGTGAGGTTCTTCGCCTCGCCGGACTCGCCTGCCGCCGCGATGAGTTCGGCCACCTGCGTCCAGAGGATGGCGGCCTCGCTGTACAGGCCGTGGCCGGTGCGCAAGTGGCTGCTGTCGATCAGCCGGGTGCACTCGGCGAGGAAGTCCCGGTAGAGGTTGCGGAACAGGGCGCCGCCGGTGCCCGCCCTCTCCATGAGGACGGCGGCCCGCGGCAGGTCCTCTTCTGGATCGTTGCTGCGCTGCAGCCACTTCGGTACCTGCTGAGCGGTCTTCTCGATGCCCCGGTAGCCCAGATTCGCGATGGGCGGATTCAGGAAGGCGTCGGCGCAGGTCCTGATCGCAGGGATGATCGAGTCCCGCGGCGTCCTGGAGCCGCTGGGCACCGTGATGGTGAAGGAGCGGTGCCTGGCGGTCATGGGGCCGCGCTCGGCCCTGGCCCGGGCCAGGCTGGCCAGGCCGGTGGTGACAGCACCGCCCTGCGCGTCGGTGTCCACCAGGTAGGCGTCATGCTCGTCGTAGCCGTACATGGCCACGACGTGGCCGCCGAAGTGCACCTTGGTGCCGAAGTACTCCAGGTGGTAGCTGTCGAGCTGCAGCGCAACCGGTCGGCCGACGTCGATGGGTGCTGCCACGTTCTGCCAGACCTTCCGCGGCGAGGTGGTCTCCTCGACCAGCAGCTCGAGCCCGAGGCCGGCGGCCAGGTTCCTGGTGAGCTCGAACGGCTTGACCCGGCCTCCGAGGAAGGGGAAACCCATGCCTTTGCTGTCCCAGTAGATGAAGGACAGCCCGGAGCCGAGCCCGAACAGCATGGGCTCAGACATGTCGAGGCCCTCATGCCGTAGCAGCACGCCCAGCGCCGTCGTCTCGCAGTGCTGCGTGCCGCGAGGCTCCACGTCTTCCACCATGGTCATGCCGCTCATTCTCCTCCCTCACCCCCGCCTGGCGTGCCCCCGCGGTGACGGTACGGGGCGGCGCTGCGCAGCAGAGGGCGCACCACAGCGGACACGCGGGGCCGATCCTCCCCCTCGCCTCCTCCGTATCCGATCCGCCGCTGTCCCGGGCAAATTGAGGGTCGGTCGGGTCAGTGATGCATCGTTCGACAGGCCGGCGCCTACGACGTTGCCCTCGACGGCACTCGATGGGGGACCTGACCGGCGCTGAACATCCTTGAGAGAGGCGCACCGCGCACCAGCCCGCAGGACAAGGACACTGACACCCATTCGGATCACAGGATGCTGGGGCGTTTCCCGTATGCACTACCGCAAGTGGCACGCGGACTGTGGACGGCTGACGGTAAGCCATGTCGCTACGCGTGAAGAGCCGACGAAAAGAGTTGGCCGGCGTAGTGGACGGAAGGAAGCCATCGATGCGCTCTGCCCGCATTCTTTTTGCCGCCACCGCAACTGCTGCCACTCTGGCGATCACCGCACCCGGTGCCTACGCCCTCTCCGCAGGAGACTGGGACAAGGACGACTCCTCGCACAGCACGGAACGGAACCACGACAAGCCGCACGGCGGCATGCACACGGGCTCCGGCGCCCTGTCCCTGAACGACGGCGACGGATGGTCCAAGGAGCACGACGAGGACGGGGGCAAGCCGCACGGTGGCATGCACACCGGTGGTGGTGCGCTGTCCCTGGTCAACGGTGACGGATGGTCCAAGGAGCACGACGAGGACGGGGGCAAGCCGCACGGCGGCGTGCACACCGGTGGTGGTGCGCTGTCCCTGGTCAACGGTGACGAGTGGTCCAAGGAGCACGACAAGGACGGCGGCAAGCCGCACGGCGGCATGCACACCGGATCCGGCGCCCTGTCCCTGGTCAACGACAACGGCTGGAGCAAGGACGAGCAGAAGGAGGAGGAGGGCTACACGCACCAGAAGCCCGACCACCAGAAGCCGACGGGCGGCATGCACACGGGCGGGGGCGGTCTCGCGAGCAGCGGCACGAACGTGACCGGTGGGGTCATGCTGGTCGGTGCGGCGGCTGCGTTCGTTCTTTACCGACGCAAGAAGGCCGCCGGTACGACGGCCTGAGGCAGGCCGGACGTGGGGGCCGCCCCACCCGGATGGCGGCCCCCACGTCCCGGCACCCGCTCGCCTTGCCTCCCAACCCGTCTCGCGAATTCGA
>NZ_JBVHPY010000039.1:0-33998 GCF_055567695.1 Streptomyces sp. NPDC026417 | reverse complement strand
ATCATCTCGACTGGGGGCTCAAGTCATACCGGGGCCGAAGGCCGGGAGCCTCATTGCGAGGCCACGAAAACGGTAACGGGGCTGCGGACCGCTCCCGCCGGTAGGGCGCTTGGTGCGGGCCGGGTCGGTCTTTCTGTGTGGGGGTGGGTTGTCGGTGGGGGTTTGAGTGGGGCTTGAGTGGGGTGCGGGGGTTTTACGAGTGGCTTTGGTGAGGGTGGGGGTTGTGGCTGCTTCTGTCTGGGGCCTGGCTGGCTGATCGTTGGCGGGTTGCTGGGTGGGGGTGGTTTGTTCGCGTGGTGTTGGTGTTGAGGGACGCCGGTGCTGCGTGTGGTGTCGGTCGGGCTGGTCGGAAGGCCCGGCCGGCACCGGGCCCGCGCTTGTCGGGCGGTTTTTCGGCGTCCGGCCGGTGCCTGTCCGGTGCCTGTCGGGTGTGTGGCCGGCGCTTGGCCGTCGCTCGGCTGGCCTCTGGCTGGTGCGTGTGCGGTGCTTGTCCGGCGTCTGGTTGCTGTTTCGATGGGTTTGGGGTGTGGATGATGCCGTCTCCGTTGCCGACGCAGTTGCCGTTGCCGACGCAGTTGCCGACACGGTCGCCTGTGCCTGTGTCTGTGCCTGTGCCTGTGCCTGTGCCGGGTGCGGGTGCGGGTGCGGGTGCGGGTGTGGGGGTGGGTGGTGTGGTGGAGGAGGTGGTGGTGTCGGCGCCGGCTCGGGTGGTGTATGGGCTGATTGCTGATGTGTCGCAGTGGTCGTTGTTTTTTCCGCCGTGTGTGCATGTGGAGCAGTTGGATTTTGATGGGTGTCGGGAGCGGTTGCGGATGTGGGCGACTGCGGGGGGCCGGGTGGTGTCGTGGGTGTCGAGTCGCCGGTTGGATGCGGTGGGGTTGCGGATCGAGTTCACGCAGGACCGGCCGGTGGCGCCGGTGGGTTCGTTGAGTGGGGTGTGGACGGTTGTTCCGTTGGGGGACCGGTGTCGGGTGGTGTTGGAGCATGCGTTCACGGTGGAGGGGGATCGTTTGGAGGAGGTGGCGTGGGTTGAGGAGGTGACGCGGGCGAATAGTCGGGCGCAGTTGGAGCGGCTGGCTGAGTTGGGGGGTGTGTGGCGGGGGTTGGACGGGCTGGTGTTGGCGTGTGAGGACCGTGTTCATGTGAAGGCGCCGGCGGAGTTGGTGTTCGATTTTCTGTATCGGGCGCAGGAGTGGCCGGGTGCGTTGTCGCATGTGCGGAGTCTGAGTGTGGTGGAGCAGGCGCCGGGTGTGCAGGTGATGACGATGGGGAGTGTGGCTGGGGACGGGCGCGCGCTGGATACGGAGTCGGTGCGGATTTGTTTTCCCGGTGCGGGTCGTCTGGTGTTCAAGCAGCGGCGTACCGGGCCGTTGCTGGCCGCGCATACGGGGGAGTGGCTGCTGGAGCCGGATGAGGCCGGGTTGAACATCACCGCCCGTCATCAGGTGCTGCTGGACGAGGCGAGTGTTGAAGGGGTGTTGGGGGGCGGGGCCACGGTGGAGGATGCGCGCCACCGGGTGCGTGCTTCGCTGGGCCGGTCCGGGCGGCTGGTGGTCGATCAGGCCGTCCGGCAGGCGTTGAGCGCGGTGCGTGTCCTGTGACCGGCTCCGGGCAGGACACCGGCCCCCGGCCTGAAAGCCCGGCCACCACCGAAACCCCGCAGACCCCTGTTCCCACGACCCCCACCTCCGCGGCCCCCACCTCCGCGGCCCCGACCTCCGCGGCTCCTGCCTCCGTGGCTCCTGCTTCCGCGGCTCCGGCACTCATGGCTCCTGCCTGCGCGGCCCCCACCTCCGTGGCCCCTGTCTCAGAGGCCTCTGCCTCAGCGGCCTCTGCCTCGGCGGCCCCTGCTTCCGCGGCTTCGGCTTTACGGGTGTCTGGGGCCGCTGGCCTGCACAAGGCTCCGGTATCGGTCGCGGTGCTGCAGGTCCGGGCGTCTGCGGCTCCGGCTTCACAGGTGTCTGCGGCGCCCGGCTCCGGGCAGGACTCCGGCCCCCGGGGCGGCCACCTGGCCACCACCGAAACCCCGCAGACCTCTGTTCCCACGGCCCCCACCCCCACGGCCCCCATGGCCGCAGCCTTCACGGCCCCCACCCCCGCGGCTCCTGCTTCCGTGGCCCCCACCTCCGTGGCCCCTGTCTCAGCGGCCTCTGCCTCCGCGGCCCCTGCTTCCGCGGCTCCTGCTTCCGCGGCTTCGGCTTCACGGGTGTCTGGGGCCGCTGGCCTGCACAAGGCTCCGGTCGCGGTGCGGCAGATCCCAGCCTCCGCGGCTCCGGCTTCACAGGCGTCTGCGGCCCCCGGCCGGCACACCGTCCCGGTGCGGCAGATCCCTGCCTCCGCGGCTTCGGCTTCACAGGTGTCTGCGGCCCCCGGCCGGCGCACTGTCCCGGTGCCGGAGCCGGTGCCGCACACCGTCCCGGCTCCGGTCCCGGTGCCGCAGGTGGCGACCTCTGAGGCCGCGGCCCCGCATGCCCGTCAGGTCCCGGTCTGGGAGGGCTCGCAGGTCCGCACTTTGCACAGCTCCGGGACTTCGTCCGCGACAACCAATCGGGCCCCGGCCGCGCTCACTCCCCAGGCCCAGGTCCAGGCCCAGGCCCAGGTTCAGGCCCAGGTTCAGGCGGTCGAGGTCCAGGCCCAGGCTCAGGTCGAGGTCCAGGCCCGGGCTCAGGTCGAGGTCGAGGCCCGGGCTCAGGTCGAGGTCCAGGCCGAGGTCCGGGCTCAGGCTCGGGTCGAGGTTCAGGACGGGTCTGAGGCTGAGGCTGTGTCTGCGCTTTCGGTGCGGGTGCGGGTCCGCCGGGATTTTGAGGTTGTGGCTGGGGATGGTTCGCAGAGCCCGGTGCCCGCGGTGTCGGTTGGTGGGCGGGTGGTGGGGTTGGAGGGGTTGTTGGGTGATCCTTTTGATGGGGGTAATCCGCATGGTTTTGCTGTGTTGTTGGCGGCGGATGAGGCGCGTGAGGTTCCGTGGGTGACGGAGGAGTTGTTGGCGGGGGCGGGGGTGGGGGCGGAGTTCGTGCCGGTGGAGTTGGGGGGCCGGCTGCACGATTTGGAGGGGCTGGCGCGGGTGTTGCGGCCGGTGTTCCGGCGTGATCTGGCGTTGGGGTACGGGTTTGGGATGACGTCGTTGTTCGCGGCGTCGGCGGTGTGGACGGCCGGCGATGAGGCGCAGCGGCGGGAGTTGGCGGGGGTGGTGCTGGCGGGGGGCCGGGTGTCGATTGTGCATCGTGAGGTCGCTCATGCGAATGCGTTGTTGCGTCGTGAGGTGAGTGCGGCTGCCGTGCCGGGGGGCGGGTTTTTGGTGAATGGGCGCAAGGATGTGGTGATCAACGCGGGTCGGGCGGATGCGTTTGTGATGTATGCGCGTACCGGTGGGGGTGGGGGGCCGGGGAGTCATTCGGTGTTGTTGCTGGGTCCGGGTGGGCCGGTGTCGGGGCGGGTGCGGGCGGGGGAGCGGGTGCGGATGCCGGGGATGCGGGGGGCGCATTTCGCGCCGCTGGAGCTGACGGATGTGTATCTGCCGGCGGGTGCTTTGGTGGGGGGTTTGGGTGAGGGGGTGTCGCTGGCGCTGCGGAGTTTTCAGATCAGTCACTGTCTGATTCCGGGAACGGTGTTGGCGGGGGTGGACAGTGTGCTGCGTCAGGCGGTGCGTGCGGCCACCGAGGACGGGCCGGGTGTGGGTGAGCCGCGGCGTGGGCGGCGGGTGCTGGCGGGGGTGTTCGCGGATCTGCTGGCGTGTGATGCGATGGCGGTGACGGGGCTGCGTGCGTTGAGTCTGCTTCCCGAGGATGCCTATCTGCTGGCCGCGGCCGTGAAATATGTGATGCCGGATCTGCTGCGGGAGGATTTGGAGGAGCTGGCGACCGTGCTCGGTGCCCGCGGCTTTGCGCGGGGGCCGGTGTCGGGGGGGTTTGAGAAACTGGTCCGGGATCTGCCGGTGGCGGGTCTGGGGCATGCCGGCACGGCGGTGTGCCAGGCGGTGTTGGTGCCGCAACTGCCCATGCTGGCCGCGGGCACCTGGTTTAAGAGCGCGGAGCCGCCCTGCGCCCTGTTCACCCCCGGCGCGCCGCTGCCGCCCTTCGACCACCGGCGGCTGGCCCACCACGGCCAGGACGACCTGCTCAGCGCCACCCTCATCCACGCGACCGGCCGGCTCTCCGCCCGCCCAGACAAGGATGAACCGACGGCCGCTCTGGCCGAACTGGCCCGCATGTTCGTCACCGAACTCAAGACGCTGCGCGAGCGCTGCAGTGCTCTGCCGGCCGCCGGCACGATGGCTTTCGACCCCCAGGCCTGCGCCCTGGCCGACCGCTACGCCCTTGTTCTGGCCGCTGCGGCCTGTCTGGGCGTGTGGGAGGCACACGCCGGCCGCGACATGTTCCTGGCCGATCCCGCCTGGGCGGTCATGGCGCTGAGCCGTATCGGGCGCCGCCTCGGTGCGCCGGTGCCCCCGATCCCGCCGGACGTCGCCCACACGGTGTTGCAGGAGGTACTCGACCGCTGCCGCCACCACCGCAGCCTGGACCTGTATGCAACCCCCCTGGCCGGATAACCCCAGGCCCTCCGGCAGGGAGAGGGCGAGGGGCGAGGGGGGAGGGCAGAGGGGCGGGAAGCCGCCCCCCACCCCCACCCCCGCACCCCCGCGGGCGGGGTGCGCGCCGCGCCCCACTTCTGCCCACGTACCAGGAGCCGCAACACCACACGACCGCAGGGCACGGGGAAGCAGCGGGTGGGCAGGACGGCACCACCACCCCCGGGCGCAACGGAAGCAGGGGCGGTGGTACGGGCGCCACGAGCGCAGGCACACGGGAATCGAGGCTGCAGTGCGGCACCACCACCCCCCGGCACCACGGAAGCAGGGGCGGCCGCCGGGCGCCACGAGCGCAGGCACACGGGAATCGAGGCTGCAGTGCCGCGCCACGGGCTGCAGGCACGCCGGAAGGAGGTTGCAGTGCGGTGCCACGGCCGCAGGTGTACCGGAAGGAGGCTGCAGTGCAGTGCCCCGTCCCCGGGTGGAGCTGTCCGGTGTGGTGGGGGAGTGCGCGCGGTCGCGGCGCGGTGTCGCTGTTGCTGGTTGCGACGGGGGAGCCGTCGGCGGGCTGGCGGGCTGGCGGGTTGGTGGGTGCATCGCCTCACCTCGCGCCGCTGTCCGTGCGCCGGGAAGAGCCCACGGCGTTCTGCCCGCACCGCACGGCGGTGTCGGGGCGCTGCCGCAACGGGTGGGCGTTCTGGGCGGAGTTGGTGGTGCAGGCGAGGTGCGGTAGGGGGGTGAGGTGGCCGACTGCGGTCGGGCGCGGCCTGAGCGCACGGCAGGGCCGGGCCCGGTGTCCGGGACCCCCCTCTCCCCATTTTGTGTGCGCCGCGCGCCGGGGGGCGGGACCTGGTTTTTGTCGGGCGGGCCGGCAGGGTTGAGAGGCAGGGAGAGCGATGATGCAGCACATGTCCCATGTCCGGTGTGCGGTGCCGCTGCATGTGCCGCGGCCGGCGGGTCCTTGGCACGGTGTGCGGGGGGATTTGGCCCGGCTGGGTAACGCGGTGGTCTATACGACGTGGAGTGAGTGGCTGCCCAGTGTGCTGACCACGCCTGGGTTGCGGGAGTTGCTGGGTGGGGACTGGGAGCGTTACCGGCGTACTCCGGATGCGGCGGTGCGGTACCGGTTCGCGGCCGCCCGGTTGTTGATCAAGTACACCGCGGCGGCGGCGTTGGGGGCCGCGCCGGAGCAGCTGGATCTGGCCTATCGTCTGGGCGGGCGGCCGTACTTGCGTGGTTTCGATCAGATCGAGGTGAGTCTGTCGCACACGGGTGATCTGATGGCGGTCGCGCTCAGCCGGACGGGCCGGATCGGGGTGGATGTGGAGCCCGCGGACCGGTTCGTGCGTCTGGATCTGCTTCAGGCGCAGATCCTCACTCCCGGTGAGGCGAAGGATCTGGCCGGGTTGGCCGAGGACGAACAGGTCGCGCATCTGCTGAAGTTGTGGACGCTGAAGGAGGCCTACAGCAAGGCGTTGGGGCAGGGGCTGCGGCTGGGTTTCAAGGAGTTCGGGTTCAGTCGTGAGGGGGTGCTGCACGCCCCCGACGGCAGCGCGGCCACCCGGGGGGAGTGGGGCTTTGCCACCCACCCGGTGCTGGGCCGCTATCTGCTGAGCACCGCCTGCCAGGACGCCGGGCTGAATCCCGCCGGTGACACCTTGGTGACCACCATGCTCGATGAGGGGTTCCTCTCCGCCATGACCCAACCCCCGCACCCCCCGCAGGAGCCGCCCGTGCAGGAGCCGCCCGTGCAGGACCGGCCCGTGCAGGACCGGCCCGTGTAGGAGCCCGTCCGTGCAGGAGCCCGCCCGTGCAGGACCGGCTCGTGCAGGAGCCCGCCCGTGCAGAGACCTCGCTTGTGCAGGAGTTCGGTCGTGCAGGCGCTCCGTCCGTGCAGGACGTGGCCGTCGCGGAGCCGGACGTGGCCGTCGGGGTGCCGGCCGTGGCCGTCGGGGTGCAGGACGTGGCTGTCGGGGTGCCGGCCGTGGCGGGAACCGGCTGTGCAGGGCGGGTGGGTGCTCGCCGTGTGCGGGTGGCCGGCCGGTCGGCCGGGTGGGTTGCGGGTCAGGTGTGGGGGGTGGCGGTGGTGGCGGTGGGTGGGCCGGTGAGGGTGGCCAGGCGGAGTCTGGTGGCGTCTTCGCTGTCGGGGGCGGCGCTCATGATGACGATTTTGAGGTGCAGGTCGCCGTCGGTCAGGACGTCGCAGTCCACCGTGAGGGGGCCCACGGTGGGGTGGTGGATGGTTTTGTGGTCCTCGCGGTGTGCGGCCACGTTGCCGTTGGCCCACAGCTGGGCGAATCGGGCGTTGCCCGCGTTCAGATCACGGATCAGTGCGGCCAGGCGGCTGTCGTGGGGGAAGCGGCCGGTGGCGCGGCGCAGGTCGCAGACGACGGCCTTGTCGGTGGCGTCGCGGTCGGTCTCGGTCACGGGCCACTGCGCGAGGCGGGCAGGGCCGGCGTCGAGGGGGAACCTGTCGCGGGCGAAGTTGCGCAGGTGCCGCGGCGCGGCGCCGGGGTCGCCCAGCAGGGCGGCCCAGGTGCGGTTGAACCACAGCAGTTGCCAGTCCGCCGCGAACACGGCGACCGCCACGTCTGCCAGGCGGGTGAGCATCCGCTGCATGCCGGGCGGGAGATGGTCACAGATGGTGGTGTCGGCGGGGACGGCGAGGCGGGCCAGCCGGTAGAGGTGGTCCCGTTCGGCGGTGGACAGCTGCAGCGCGCGGGCCAGGGATGCCACCACCGAAGCTGAGGGGGTCGTGGCCCGCCCCTGCTCCAGACGCACGATGTAGTCGACCGAGACCCCTGCCAGGTCGGCCAGTTCCTCGCGGCGCAGCCCGGCCGCCCGCCGCCCGCGGGCCACCGGCAAACCGGCCGCCGAGGGAGGCAGCCGGTCCCGCCAGGTGCGGATCATCACGCCCAGTGCGGGTTCGGGTGTCGCCGGCATGACTGCCATCCTCCTGCATGCACCCCGCGGGCGGGGCCGCAAGGGTGGTACTGCTCTTCCTACCGTCCACGCGTGCCTGGTCCGCCTGTCCGGCAGCGGTCAGCATCGAGTGCATGACCATCACCTTCATCACCGGAGCCAACAAGGGGCTGGGCCGCGAGAGTGCCCGCCGCCTGATCGAGTGCGGCCACACCGTGCTCGTCGGAGCACGCGACCGCACCCGGGGCGAGGAGGCCGCCGCCGCACTCGGCGCCCGCTATGTCCCCCTCGACGTGAGGGACGACGCATCGGTGGCCGCCGCGGCCGACGACGTCGCCCGGCACGAGGGCCGCATCGACGTCCTGATCAACAATGCCGGTGTCCACGGCCCCCTGGGCGACCCCAGCCATCTGACCGCCGCCGACGCCCACGCCGTCCTCGACGTCAACGTCCTCGGCGTCATCCGCACCACCACCGCGTTCTTGCCGCTGCTGCGCCGCTCGAACGACCCCGTGATCGTCAACGTCAGCAGCGGCATGGGCTCCCTGGCCCTCACCCACGACCCCGCCCGGCCCGAGTCCCGCGTCATCGCGCCGCTGTACACCTCCTCCAAGGCGGCGCTGACGATGCTGACCACGCAGTACGCCAAGGCCCTCACGGGCATCCGGGTCAACGCCGCCGACCCCGGCTACACCGCGACCGACCTCAACGCGCACAGCGGCCCCCAGACCGTCACCGAGGGCACGGACGCCATCGTCGCTCTTGCCACCGAGGCGCCCGGCGCCGGCAGCGGACGCTTCATCTCCCGCCACGGCGAGATCGCCTGGTCCTGACACCCCCGGCACGCGGCTCGGTCGGCCGAGCAGACCAGCACACCCCCACCCGGCCCACCGGGTCTCCCGGCCCACCCGGCCCACCGGGTCTCCCGGCTCGCCCGCCCACCGGGCTCTCCCGGCTTTCCCGGTCCACCCGGCTCTTCCCGCCCCCGGCCCACCGGGCTCTCGCCGTCCTCGCAGCCGGAGCGGCACTCGACATCCTCGCCGTCCATCCCGCCGTCGCCGTTGGTGCGGTGTCCTCGCGGTCGTCGTACTCGCCGTCGTCCTGGCCTCCTCGCCGCCCTTGCCGCGCTCCGTTCGCCGTCTCCCCGCCGGGGCGTGCGAGGCGTGGGCGGGCTGCGCCTCGCATGGCGGGGCCCGGCCCGGGCCGGGGGTTCTGCAGGGTCCCGCCCCTGGGCACGGCGGCGCCCTGCCGGGCGGGGAGCGTGTGCACGCGAGGCAGGAACGGGGTGAGGGGGCCGCCCGGGGTGGGGGCGAGGTGTTCTCCGGCGCGTTCCCGGCGGTGTCAGCGTGCCCTCAGCGCTAGGTCAGCAGGCTGGGGCAGGGTGGACCCTTGCCGCCGCGTGCCCACCGGGCCGCCGCCGGGATGTCGCACCCCCCAAGGAAGGCAGGGGCGGGAGGGCCGGCCGGGTGTGGCACACGTCCGGGCACCAGGGGAGGGGTACGTATGGTCAGGCCGAGCCGCCCACACCCCGTACCCGCTCGTGCAGAGCCCGGCGGGGGTGAGTGCTGCCCGCAGGCGGGCGGGCTGCGCATCCCGGTGACCTGGCAGCAGCACGATGTGCTGCTGGACGCCCTGACCCATCCGGGCAGCGGACGCCACCTCGAGCAGTTGTCCTGGCGCTGGCACGGCCCCCTGCACACGGGCCGCTTCACCGCTGCCTGGCAGGCCGTCACCGACCGCGAGCGGGTGCTGCGTTCGGCGGTCGCCTGGCGGCCCGTCCCGCACCTGGTCGTCCACCCCGGCGCCCGCGCCGACGTCGTACGCCACCGGGCGGGCAGCATCACCTGGCAGCAACTGCTGGAACGCGACCGTCGGCGCGGCTTCGACCTGCACACCCCCGGCCCGCTGCGCCTGACCCTCCTCGACGACCCGCCCCCCGTCCCCGGCGCCACCCCCCAGCCCGCTCCCGACACCCTCGCCCGAACAACCGCCGGGCCCGCGGAGGGGGCCGCCACCGCAGCAGCGGAGGGGGCCGGTGCGAAGACCGTCCTCGCGGGCGGGGCGGATGCCGGGGCGGTCGCTGATGCCGGGGGTCCGGCCACGCGGGTGCTGCTGACCTTCCACCACGGGCTGCTCGACGCGGTGAGTGTGTTCGTGCTGCTGGAGGAGTTCTACCGCGCCTACCTCGCCGGCGGTGCCCTTCCCGGCGGGCAGCGCCGGCCGGACGTGGGGGACTGGGTGCACTGGCTCGAGGGCCAGGACGTGGCCGGGGCGCGGGAGTTGTTCGCACAGATCGCGCCGGCCCGCGCGCCGGTGGTGCTGCCGGCGGTGGCGGGCCCTGCCACGGGTGAACGCGGCTGCGGCCGCGCCGAGGTGCACCTGAGCGCCGCCGAAGCGGGCCGGCTGCATGAGTGGGCGGCGCAGCGGGCGCTGGCCGACTCCACCTGCCTGCAGGCCGTATGGGCGCTGCTGCTGTACCGGGCGGTGGGCGTTGCGGGGCCGGCCGCGGTCGGGTTCGGGGTGGCGGTGACGGGCCGCGGTATCACCCTGGACGCCGTGGAACGCCTGCCCGGCCCGCTGCGCAACGTGCTGCCGATGAGCGTCGAGGTCGATGCCGCCCACCGGCTGCAGCAGCTCCTCGGTGTGCTGCGGGAGCGGGCCCTGGACCTGGCCGCCTACGAGTGGCTGCCCGCCGCGCAGGTCAGCGCCTGGACCGCCCCCGCCGGCGGCCGGCTGATGGAGAGCCTGGTGGCCATCGAAGGCACCCCGCGCCGCTTCCCCGCCCGCCGTGCCGCCCTCACCGCCGCCGGGATACGCCCCGGCCCCGTTCGGGCCAGCGGCGCACACTCCGCGCTTCCCCTCACCCTCCTCGCCCACCACGAAGACGACGGCGCGCTGCGGCTGGCCGCCCTGCACGACCGCTCCCGCCTCGCCGCCGCCGACGCCGCCCTGCTTCTCGGCCACTGCGCCCGCCTGCTGCGCCACCTGCCCGCCACCGGCCCCGCCACCACCGTCGCCGACGTCCTGGCCACCCTCACCGGCGAGCCCGCCCCCCGCGCCGCACCCGCCCACACCCGCACGCCGGGTGCGGGCCGGCTACCCCTGTACTCCATCACCGCGCGACCTGCCGTCGAGCACATCGCGAGCCGGCCTTGACACCGTGGAGCGACCGACCCCAGAAGGAGGCGCCCGTGCACGACATCGACGAGGAGTTCCGGGAGATCGAGATGGCCGTGTTCGGGATGGTGCCGGTCGGCGCCGCGCCCCCGCTGCGGCTGCCCGGCACCGACGACGACGAAGCCGACTTCACCATCATCCGCGGCATCGACTGACCCACCCCGGCCGCCGGCCCACCCCCTGCCCAGCCCCCCCACGGCGGCACACCACCACCTCGCCCGGGCACCCCCGCCGGCCACAGTCCGCCACCCCGGGCTGCGACGCCCCTGTACAGCGGCCGGCACCGGCGCCACGGGTCCGCCTCCCCGGTCGTGACGCCCGGGACCGGCCGCCGGGACCGGCGGCCGGCACCGACGGCCGGTAGCGGCGCCACGGTGTCCGGCAGCCCCGGCTGCGACGCCCGGTGCGGCCGACACGATGCCCCGGCATCCGGGCGGCCGCACCTCTTGTCCGGCGCTTACGCCGCCCGGCGCGCTCTGGCAGCGCCCTGGTCGCCGAAGACGGCGACGGTGCCCGCCGCGACGCGCCCACGCCGGGTCTGGCGCCGGTACGGCCGCTGCACGCAGCCCGGGGGAGCGGCCACGGGAAGGAGCACGCCGTCCGCCGGGCCGCAGGCGGCGCCCGCCACCCACCCCGGCCATCCCGCTCACCCCACCCGGTCACCCCGGCCACCCCACCCCGGCCATCCTGGTCACCCCACCCCGGCCATCCCGGTCACCTCACCCCGGCCCGGCCATCCCGGCCATCCTGGTCATCGCGGCACCCCGGCCCGGCCATCCAGGCCATCCCGGTCATCCAGAGGCCCGGCTGTCCTGGTCGGGTCCGGCCGCCGCCGTCTCAACTCCCGCTGCGCCTGCAGCCGTCCGCGCCTGCAGCCGTCTGCGCCTGCAGCCGTCCGCGCCTGCAGCCGTCTGCGGCTGAAGTGCTGCAGACCGCTGTACGGGGCGGGCTTGAGGAGCGAGGACCGGGCGCAGCCTGGACACGCCCCCCCGGCCGGGGGGGGCGTGCGGCTGGTGCTGCGGGCCGGGCCCGGCAGACCGGGTGGCCGGCCGGGCGGCGCCTGCACAGCGCGGCAGCTCTGCCGGTGCCTGACCGGGCCGGCCGTCCCGTTCCGGGTGGCGTGCGTCGCGTCGAGGGCAGCCTCCTGCTGCCAGGCAGCCGCCCGTCGGGAGGGCGTCTGTGTGTGTGGGGGGGCTGGGTGCCGGGACCCTCTGCCCGAGTGGGTGTGGTGGGTCCGGGCGCCGGGCGTCCGCTGCTCCGGTGGCGCTCAAGTGGCCGGTGGCAGGCTGCCGGTGGTGCCCGGGCCGGGTTGCGTTGCGTGTGTTCCGCCGGGCCGGTGCGGCACCGGTGAAGGAGTGGAGATCTGTGGCGTGCCCCGATGGTGATCCGGTCCGGCCTGTGGCCCAGGCGCCGGCGGCCCTTGCCGAGGCCGTGCTGGCGTTCATCTGCCTGGGCGCCTGCACCGCCCTGACCCAACTGCCCTTGGTGTGGAGGGCGTTGGGGGTGCTGCCGGGGGGTGCGGGCCGTGCGGCCGGTGGGGTTGTGGCCTGCGCGGCGGGCTGCGCTACCGTCCTGGCGGTCCTGGCCGTGCTCGCCGCCGCCCGTCTCCGCCCCCGGAACACACCCCCAACCCCACCTCCAACCTCATTTCCGTGCCCGTCGCCGGGTGCCGGTCACCGCAACGCCTCTTCCCGCCCGCCCTGTTGACCTCCCCGCGCGCGCCCTCGACCCCATCCCGGCCTGCCGGGGCCGTGCACGCCCGGCGCGCCGGCTGCCGGTGCGGGTGCCGGTCTTCCTCGCCCCCTGATCCTTTGTCGCCGAAGCAGAAGGACTCACTCACGATGTCGGAGTCGAAGCAGCGTCCCCTGCGGCCGGTGGTGTCCGCCTCCACCGAGGCGTTCTTGACCGGCACCCCGCATGTCGCCGCGTTCACGACCCTGCGGCCGGACGGGAGCCTGCACGTGGCGCCGGTGCGTTTCACCTACGACGCGCCCTGCGGCCTGGCCCGGGTACTGACCGTCATCTCCTCCCGCAAGGCCCGCAACCTGCTGGCGGCACCGGGCAGCCGGGTGGCGCTGTGCCAGGTGCAGGACTTCACCTGGGTCTCCCTGGAAGGCACCGGCACGGTCGTCGAGGACCCCGCCCGGATCGCCGAGGGCGTCAAGCGCTACGCCCGCCGCTACTGGTCCGCGCCGCCCAGCCCGCCCGGCCGGGTCGTCATCGAGATCGAGGTCGAACGGATCCTCAGCCTCAACACCTAGGCGTGCCCGCCGGCACCGCGACCGAGCGAAGCCTGCGAGGTGCCGGCCGGCCAGATGCTGGTGGCGGGCGCCGGGTCCGCGGCGGGAGTGCAGCACGTGGGAATTCGGGCGTGGGACCGCAGCGCGCACAGTCGAGGAAGAGCCGGGCGCCCGGGCACCGCGAAAGAGGCACCGCAAGCAGGCGGCTGCGGACGCGGACCCCCGTACGCACCACGGTGCTGCACGTGAGGGAACACGAGCCGGTCCCCAAAAGGTCGACGTCCAGTCCGAGGCGTACGCCCGCCCCCCCCGCGGGCCCGGCCGCCATGCCGATCGGCCACCGCCACGGCCCATCACCTGGTCGGCGGAATCGACGCAGCGCGGCACGAAAAAATCGGTGCTGTCCGAACCCCGGCCACGGGGAGGCCGGACGACCGCGGGCGCATCCGAGGAACGGTCGCGCGTAGGGCCGCGGAGGTTTGTGCACCAGGAGATCCGCGCAACTGCCGCCGCCCGCAGGCGCCGGCACGCCGCACGCGTCCCGTGCCGACGACTCCCCGATCCGGTCGGCGCCGCAGGCCCCCTTTTTTTTGCGTACTCCGTACGTGGGAGCGCTGCTGCACGCCGAGGTGCCGGCGCACCTGAGGGCACTCGCCGCGGAGCACCTCATCGAAGCCCGTGAACCCGGTTCCCGCCGTACGCCACGATGCACCGGGCACGGCCCGACCGGCCGACCCGACGCACGCCCCCCGGGGCCACGGTTCACCACCGCAGGGCCCGGACCGGCTCGCTGCGCCTTCACGTGCCCCGGCCCCGCCCCGTCGCCACCGCGCACCCCCCCCAACAGGGTTGCGGGTGCGCGCTGTTCAGGCCCGGCCCCGGGGAGCGAAGGCCGCCGGCCCGGGTGAAGGGGGGCCGGTCGCGGGGAGCCGGGGGAGTGGGACAGGCCGGGGGGAGCGGGGGAGTGGGGGCCGGCCCGGGAGGGCGGGGGGGGGTCAGGTGGTGGGCGGGGGCGGGGCGCCGTCGGCCCACAGCACGCGGAAGGACAGCAGGCTCAGCCGCCAGCCGTGGGCGGTGCGCCGTGCGGTGCCCTCGACGAAGGTGCCGGTGGTGAACAGCGGCGGCAGGTTTCCCTGGGGCCGGGCGTGGTGGGCGTGGTGGACGTGGGTGGACATCAGGTTGGCGCGCAGCCGTGCCTGATCGCCGTCCACCTCGACGGCGCCGGGGGAGCCCAGGTGCTGGGTGGTGGCGAACGCGGCCAGCGCGTCGCGGTGGTAGGCGGCCAGGCCCGCCCGGCCCTCGTGCCGGCTCATCGGGAAGGCGACGACGGCGTCGGTGGTGAACAGCGCCGCCGCCCACCCCTCGTCGAGTTCGATGCCGTCGTCGTCCAGCGACAGCAGATAGCGCTCCAGCAGGCCCGCGACCTCGGCCCGGTCCACCACCGCACCCACCGCACCGGCCGTACCGGCACCGGCCCCGCCGGCCGTACCGGCACCACCACCGTCCGTGCCGGCGCCGTCCGTGCCGGGGGCGGAGGCGTTCGCGGGGTCGTCCGGATCGGTTTCCGCAATGATTTCAGTGAAGGTCATGCCTGTGAGAATGCCGCCCCCAACACCCGCCCTAGCAAGCCCACTTGTCAAAGATCTGACATAGCGGTCGGGTATTTGTCGTTGCTTGTCGAAGGCCTGTAACAAACCCTATTTACGGCCCCGTCGCGCCCTGGCAATACTGGCCGGACACCAGTGGGAAGAGGGCAGATGAACTCCTTTGATGCAGACGTCATTGTGGTGGGGGCCGGTCCCACCGGACTGATGCTCGCGGGCGAATTGAGGCTCAATGGAGTCTCGGTGATCGTGCTTGACAAACTTGTCGAGCCGATACGGGAATCGCGGGCTCTGGGATTTTCGGCACGAACGATCGAAGAATTCGCGCAGCGGGATCTCCTGGCCCGTTTCGGTGAGGTCGGCGTCATCCCGTTCGGTCATTTCGGCGGGGTGCCGCTGGACTACCAGGTCATCGACGGCGGCTCCTACGGGGCGCGTGGTATCCCCCAGGCCCGCACCGAGGGCATCCTCACCGGCTGGGCCGGCGAGCTGGGCGCGCAGGTGCGCCGCGGTGTCACCGTCACCGGCCTCGACCAGGACGCCTCCTCGGTCACGGTGAGCGCCGAGACGGCCGAGGGGCCGGTGCAGTTGCGGGCGCGGCACGTGGTGGGCTGCGACGGCGCCCGCAGCGTGGTCCGCAAGCTCGCCGGGATCGACTTCCCCGGCACCGAGCCGACCGTGGAGCTGCGTTTCGCCGACGTCGCGGGCGTGGCGCTGCGTCCCCGCTTCAGCGGGGAGCGGGTCCCCGGCGGCATGGTCATGGTCATCCCGATCGGCCCGGACCGCTCCCGCATCATCTACTTCGACCGCGAGCAGCCGCTGCGCACCCAGCCCGGCCCGATCACCTTCGAGGAGGTCGCCGAGGGCTTCGCGCGGCTGTCGGGCGAGGACATCCACGCCGCCACACCGCTGTGGGTGTCCTCCACCACCGACGTCTCCCGCCAGGCCACCGACTACCGGCGCGGCCGCGTCTTTTTGGCCGGGGACGCCGCGCACATCCACCTGCCCATCGGCGCGCAGGGCATGAGCGCGGGCATCCAGGACGCCGTCAACCTGGGCTGGAAGCTGGCCCTGGACATCAACGGCCAGGCACCCGAGGGCCTGCTGGACACCTACCACAGCGAGCGGCACCCGGTGGCCGCCCGCATCCTGACCAACACCCTCGCCCAGCGCATCCTCTACCTGGGCGGCGACGAGATCACCCCGATGCGGCAGGTCCTGACCGAACTCGTCGAATCCCACGAGGCGGTCCGCCGCCACCTGGTCGGCATGGTCACCGGCCTGGACATCGTCCACGACGTCGGAGCGGGCGAGCACCCGCTGCTGGGCCGGCGCCTGCCGCAGGCCGACCTGGTCGTGGACGGCGAGAAGACCTCCACCTTCGCGCTCCTGCACCCCGGACGTGCCGTCCTGATCGACTTCGGCGCGAACCTGGGCCAGGAGGCGGCCGGCTGGTCCGATCGCCTGCGGGTGGTGGCCGCCGAAGCCGTGCAGGACACCTTCGGCGCCGACGCCCTGCTGGTGCGCCCCGACGGCTACGTCGCCTGGGCCTTCGGCGCCGCCGGTGAGCCGCTGCAGCAGGCGCTTGAGCGCTGGCTCGGACCCGCCCGCTGAACAACCCCCCTCCCGCCCCGGGGGCCCCGGGGCCGGCGGCCCTCACGCCGCCACCGCCCTGCCGCCCCCCTCACCCCCCTCTCGCCCCTCTCTCTTTGGTTCTGCTGACCCTTGCCGGCCGGGTGCGGCGCAACTGCCGCCCGCGGCCCCCTCGTTTCCGTTTGAAGCCGAGCGAAGGACATTTCTCATGCCCACCATCTCCGCCCAGGACAAGCACCTCACCGTGCTCAACCTGTTCACCACCGACGCCCCCGACAAGCAGGACAGCCTGATCCGGGAGATGACGAAGATCGTCAACGCGGCGACCTACGAGGGCTGGCAGTCCAGCACCGTCCACGCCGGCGTCGACTCGCCCGGCACCGCCAACTTCATCCAGTGGCGCAGCGGCGAGGACCTGGAAAAGCGGTACGCGGGCGAGGAGTTCAAGCACCGCACGCTGCCCGTCTTCGGTGAGATCACCACCTCGATCCGGCTGCTGCAGAACGAGGTCGCCCACACCCGGACCGCGCCCGCCCTGAACGGGAACATCGAGATCGGCCCCGGCCGCGGCGACTACACCGTCATCGCCGTGCACGGAGTCGAGCAGGGCAACCAGGACGAGCTCATCGACGCGCTCGGCGAGAGCCGCACCGACCTGCCCGGCGTGCCGGGCTTCCGCTCCCAGGTGGTCCTGCGGGGCCTGCGCGCCCGCGGCCTGGAGGGCTCCTTCGTCGTCACCTACGCCCAGTGGGACAGCAAGGACGCCTACGAGGCCCACCGCGACCAGGACCCCGAGCAGTGGCCCGTGGCCCGGCAGAAGGCCCACGCCCGGGCGCAGGCCGTGACCACCTCCCACGACATCAACACCTACCAGGTCGTCCTCACCCGCGCGGCCGGCGAATAACCCCACCCGCCTCCGTATCCCGCGCCCGGCGGCACACGCCGCACGGTGCGATGGCGTACGGCCCCCGGTGCTGCCGGCACACGCCCGGCCCCCTCGCACGCGCAGGGGGCCGGGCGTCCCGCACCCCGCACCGCCCCACCTCCCGCACCACCGGAATGCGTCCGGCCCCCGCGTCCCGCACCACCGGGATGCGTCCGGCCCCCGCGTCCCGTACAGGCTCGGGGTGGCGCTCCGGTGGGACTCCGGCAGGGCCCGTGTCCGGCGCGATCGGCGGGCCGCACCGTCGAGGCCAAGGGGGGCCTCATGTGGTGCCCCGCCGGGCCGCCGGCCCCCTGCTTTTCTCGCGGGCCCCAGCAGATCAGGAGAGGGGGCCCCGGCCTGCTTGGCCCGCACCCTGCCCACGCAACCGCTTGAGGAGCTAAACCCTATGCACAGCACGCTGATTGTCGCCCGGATGGCAGCCGCTTCGAGCCAGGACGTGGCGCAGCTGTTCTCCGCTTTCGACGCGACGGACATGCCCCAGCGCATGGGAACGCGGCGCCGCCAGCTGTTCTCCTACCGGGGCCTGTACTTCCATCTGCAGGACTTCGACGAGGACAACGGCGGCGAGCTGATCGAGGCCGCCAAGAGCGATGAGCGGTTCGTGGGCATCAGCCAGGACCTCAAGCCGTTCATCGAGGCCTACGATCCCGCGACCTGGCGCTCGCCGGCCGATGCGATGGCCGCCCGCTTCTATCACTGGGAGGCGTCCGCGTGAGCAGGCGACGCGTGGTCATCACCGGCATCGAGGTGATCGCCCCGGGCGGGGTGGGCCGCGAGCAGTTCTGGAACCTGCTCAGCGAGGGCCGCACCGCCACCCGCGGCATCACCTTCTTCGACCCCGCCCCCTTCCGTTCCCGGGTGGCCGCCGAAGCCGACTTCGACCCCTACGCACACGGTCTGAGCCCGCAGCAGGTACGCCGCCTGGACCGGGCCGCCCAGTTCGCGGTGGTCGCCTCCCGGGCCGCGCTGGGCGACAGCGGCCTGGACCTCGGCGCCCTGGACCCCCACCGCGTCGCGGTCACCGTGGGCAGCGCGGTCGGCGCCACCATGGGCCTGGACGAGGAGTACCGCGTCGTCTCCGACGGCGGCCGCCTGAACCTGGTCGACCACACCTACGCGCCCCCGCACCTCTACCAGCACATGGTGCCCAGCTCGTTCGCCACCGAGGTCGCCTGGGCGGTGGGCGCCGAGGGCCCCAGCACGGTCGTCTCCACCGGCTGCACCTCCGGCATCGACTCCGTCGGCTACGCCGCCGACCTGCTGCGCGAGGGCTCCGCCGACGTCGTCATCGCCGGCTCCTCCGACGCACCCATCTCCCCGATCACCATGGCCTGCTTCGACGCCATCAAGGCCACCACCCCCCGCCACGACGAACCCGAACGGGCCTCGCGGCCCTTCGACGGCACCCGCAACGGCTTCGTGCTGGGCGAGGGCACCGCCTTCTTCGTGCTGGAGGAACTGCAGGCGGCCAAGAAGCGCGGCGCGCACATCTACGCCGAGATCGCCGGCTACGCCACCCGCTCCAACGCCTACCACATGACCGGACTGCGCCCGGACGGTGCGGAGATGTCCCAGGCGATCGACCTGGCCCTGGACGAGGCCCGCCTGAACCCCGAGGCCATCGACTACATCAACGCGCACGGCTCGGGCACCAAGCAGAACGACCGGCACGAGACCGCCGCGTTCAAGCGGAGCCTGGGCGAGCACGCCTACCGCACCCCGGTCAGCTCCATCAAGTCGATGGTGGGGCACTCCCTGGGCGCGATCGGCTCCATCGAGATCGCCGCGTCCGCGCTGGCGATGGAGTACGACGTCGTCCCGCCGACCGCGAATCTGACCACCCCCGACCCCGAGTGCGACCTGGACTACGTGCCGCTCGTCGCCCGCGACCAGCTCGTCGACGCCGTGCTGACCGTCGGCAGCGGATTCGGCGGCTTCCAGAGCGCGATGGTGCTGGCCAGCCCCGAAAGGAGCCTTGTATGAGCAGCCAGGTGGTGATCACCGGGGTGGGTGTGGCCGCCCCCAACGGGCTGGGCGCCGCCCACTGGTGGCCGGCCACGCTCAGCGGCAAGAACGGCATCGGCCGCATCACCCGCTTCGACCCCGGCCCCTACCCCGCCCGCCTGGCCGGGGAGGTGCCCGGCTTCAACGACGCCGAGCACCTGCCCAGCCGGCTGCTGCCGCAGACCGACCGGGTCACCCGGCTGGCACTGGTGGCCACCGACTGGGCGCTGGCGGACGCCGGGGTGGTCCCGGGCGAGCTGGACGCCTTCGACATGGGCGTCATCACCGCCTCCGCCGCCGGCGGCTTCGAGTTCGGCCAGGGCGAGCTGCAGAACCTGTGGAGCCGCGGCAGCCAGTTCGTGTCCGCCTACCAGTCCTTCGCCTGGTTCTACGCCGTCAACAGCGGACAGATCTCCATCCGCAACGGCATGAAGGGCCCCGCCGGCGTCGTCGTCAGCGAGGGCGCCGGCGGCCTGGACGCACTGGCCCAGGCCCGCCGCCAGATCCGCAAGGGCACCCCCCTGATCGTCTCCGGCGCGGTGGACGCCTCCCTGTGCCCGTGGGGCTGGGTGGCGCAGCTGTCCACGGGAAAGCTGTCCACCAGCGACGAACCCGCCCGCGCCTACCTGCCCTTCGACCGCGACGCCCGCGGCTACGTGCCCGGCGAGGGCGGCGCGATCCTGATCACCGAGGACGCCGACGCCGCCCGCGCCCGCGGCGCCCGCAGCTACGGCGAGATCGCCGGATACGGCGCCACGATGGACCCCCGCCCCGGCTCCGGGCGCCCGCCGGGCCTCGCCGCGGCCATCCGCACCGCCCTGGCCGACGCCCGCCTGGCCCCCGCCGACATCGACGTCGTCTTCGCCGACGGCGCCGGCGACGCCGCCGCCGACCGCAGCGAGGCCGACGCCATCAGCGCCGTCTTCGGCGACCGCGCGGTACCCGTCACCGTCCCCAAGACGATGACCGGCCGGCTGTACTCCGGCGGCGGCCCGCTGGACGTGGCGGCCGCCCTGTTCACCCTCCGCGACGGCGTCATCCCGCCCACCGTGCACGTCGAACCGTGCCGCGACTACCCCCTGGACCTGGTCCTGGGCCAGCCCCGCCCGGCGAGCGTGCGCACCGCGCTGGTCCTGGCCCGCGGCAGCGGCGGCTTCAACTCCGCCCTGGTGGTCCGCGCCACCGACTGACCTCCCCCGCACCCGCGACCTGTGACGTTCCGTACCTCCTCCTCCTTCTTCGACGAAAAGGATTCCCACCATGGCCACCAAGGTGTTCACCCTCGACGACCTCAAGCGCACCCTCGTGGAGGCCGCGGGCGTCGCCGAGGGCGTCGACCTGGACAGCGACATCCTCGACACCGAGTTCGAGGTCCTGGGCTACGAATCGCTGGCCCTGCTGGAGACCGGCAGCCTCATCGAGCGCGAGTACGACATCGCCCTGGACGAGGACGCCGTCGGCGAGGCCCACACCCCGCGCGCCTTCATCGACGTCGTCAACTCCCAGCTCGCGCCCGTCACGGCCGCCTGAAAGGACACCACCCACCATGACTGCCACCACCACCCCCACCCCCACCGCCGCCGAGACCGACGGCGGCAGCGCGCCGCGGGTGGCCCTGGTCACCGGCGCCACCAGCGGCATCGGCCTGGCCAGCGCACGCCTGCTGGCCGCCGCCGGCCACCAGGTGTTCATCGGCGCACGCAACGCCGACAACATCGCCGCCACCGTCAAGGAACTCACCGACGAGGGCCTCACCGTCGACGGCGCCGTCCTGGACGTGACCGACACCGCCTCCGTCACCGCCTGGGTGCAGGCCGCCGTGGACCGCTTCGGCCCCGTCGACGTCGTCGTCAACAACGCCGGCCGCTCCGGCGGCGGCGTGACCGCCGACATCGCCGAAGAGCTGTGGGACGACGTCATCGACACCAACCTCAACAGCGTCTTCCGGGTGACCCACGCCGCCCTCAACACCGGCGGCCTGCGCCACAAGAACCGCGGCCGGATCATCAACATCGCCTCCACCGCCGGCAAGCAGGGCGTCGTCCTGGGCGCCCCCTACTCCGCCTCCAAACACGGCGTCGTCGGCTTCACCAAGGCCCTGGGCAACGAACTCGCCCCCACCGGCATCACCGTCAACGCCGTGTGCCCCGGCTACGTGGAGACCCCGATGGCCCAGCGCGTGCGCCAGGGCTACGCCGCGGCCTACGACACCTCCGAGGACGCCATCCTGCACAAGTTCCAGGCCAAGATCCCCCTCGGCCGCTACTCCACCCCCGAGGAGGTCGCCGGACTCGTCGGCTACCTGGCCTCCGACACCGCCGCCTCCATCACCGCCCAGGCCCTCAACGTCTGCGGCGGCCTGGGCAACTTCTAACCCCCCCGGCCGACACCCACCACCCACCGCCCCCCGGCACCCCCCATCACCCGCTGTTCGTATGGAACTTGAGGAGAGAGGTCGTCATGACGACGCGTGAGGTCGAGCACGAGATCACCATCGACGCCCCGGCCGCCGCGGTCTACCGGCTGCTCGCGGACGTGACCAACTGGCCGCGGATCTTCCCCCCGACGATCCACGTCGACCGCATCGAGGCCACCGGCGACACCGAACGCATCCGCATCTGGGCGACCGCCAACGGCGAGGCCAAGGACTGGACCTCGGCCCGCACCCTGGACGCCGACGCCCTGCGCATCACCTTCCGCCAGGAGATCCCCGCCCCGCCGGTCGCCGCCATGGGCGGCACCTGGATCATCGAGCCGCTCGGCGACACGGCCAGCCGCGTCCGGCTGCTGCACGACTACCGGGCCATCGACGACAACCCCCGCGACCTCGCGTGGATCGAGCAGGCGGTGGACAAGAACAGCACCGCCGAACTGGCCGCCCTCAAGACCAACGTCGAACGGGTCCACACCGCCGACACCGACGACCTCACCTTCTCCTTCACCGACACCGTCACCCTCGCCGGCAGCGCCAAGGACGCCTTCGACTTCGTCAACGAGGCGAACCTGTGGGCCGAACGCCTCCCGCACGTCGCCGTCGTCCGCCTCACCGAGGACACCCCCGGCCTGCAGCAACTGGAGATGGACACCCGCGCCAAGGACGGCTCGGTGCACACCACCAAGTCCTACCGGGTCGTCTTCCCCCACCACAAGATCGCCTACAAGCAGGTCACCCTGCCCGCCCTGATGACCCTGCACACCGGCGAATGGACCTTCACCGAGACCGAAACCGGCACCACCGCCTCCTCCCAGCACACCGTCACCCTCAACACCGCCAACATCGCCGCCATCCTCGGCCCGGACGCCACCGTCGCCGACGCCCGCGCCTACGTCCACACCGCACTGTCCACCAACAGCTGCGCCACCCTGGCCCACACCAAGGCCTACGCCGAAGCCCTGCGGGCCTGACCATGAACACCCCACACGCCCGGGCCGACGTCATCGTCGTGGGCGCCGGCCCGGTCGGCCTGCTCCTGGCCGGGGAACTGGCCCGCGCCGGCGCCGGCGTCCTGGTCCTGGAAAAACGCCGCAGCCCCAGCACCGCCTCCAGGGCCTCCACCCTGCACGCCCGCACCATGGAGATCCTCGACAGCCGCGGCCTCCTCGCCGACCTGGGCGACGCACCCCGCGAACCGCGCGGCCACTTCGGCGGCATCCCCCTCGACCTCACCCTGCCCGCACCCCACCCCGGCCAGTACAAAGTCCCCCAGACCCGCACCGAAGCCGTCCTGGAGGAATGGGCGCTGGCCCTGGGCGCCGACATCCGCTGCGGCCACGAACTGACCGCCCTGACCGACCACGGCCACCACGTCACCGCGACCGCCGCCGGCCGCACCGGCGAACTCCACCTCAGCGCCGACTACCTGGTGGCCTGCGACGGCCAGGACAGCACCGTGCGCCACCTCACCGGCGCCGCCTTCCCCGGCCAGGACGCCACCCGGGAACTGCTGCGCGCCGACGTCGCGGACATCCGCATCCCCAACCGGCGCTTCGAGCGACTCGACGGCGGCCTGGCCATCGCCGCCCGCCGCGGCGACGGCGTGACCCGGGTCATGGCACACGCCTTCGGCGCCCCCGCCCGCCCCCGCACCGAAGACGCCCGCTTCACCGAGATCACCCAGGTGTGGAAACAGGTCACCGGCGAGGACATCAGCCACGGCACACCCCTGTGGGTGAACTCCTTCAACGACGCCTGCCGCCAGCTCACCCACTACCGCCACGGCCGGATCCTGTTCGCCGGGGACGCCGCCCACCAGCAGATGCCCATCGGCGGCCAGGCCCTCAACCTCGGCCTGCAGGACGCCTTCAACCTCGGCTGGAAACTCGCCGCGGTCGCCCGCGGCACCGCCCCCGACACCCTCCTGGACACCTACCACCGCGAACGCCACACCGCCGGCGCCCGCACCCTGGCCAACATCCGCGCCCAGGCCCTGATGCTGCTCGGCGACCCAGGCGTGGAACCCCTGCGCGCCGTGCTCGGCGAACTCATCACCCTCGATGAGGTACGCACCCACCTCGCCGGCATGATCAGCGGCCTCGACGTGCACTACCCCGACCCCACCGGCGGCGATGCCGGGGACCAGGGGCACCCGCTGCAGGGACGGCGCCTGCCCGAGACCGAACTGAACCTGCACACACACCCCACCACCACGACCACCGCCCTGCTGCGCGAGCACACCGGCGGACTCCTGCTCGACCTGCGCGACAACCCCGCACCCGGCCTGCTGCCGGCCGGCTACACCGGCGCCGTCCACCCCGTCACCGCCCGCCCCACCCGCCCGGGCCCCCTCGACGCCCACACCACCTGGCTCATCCGCCCCGACGGCCACGTCGCCCACGCCGGCGACGGCCGGGGCGACGGCCTGCACCGGGCCCTGGCCACCTGGTTCGGCCCGCCCCGCTGACGTGCCCCCCCCGGCCGGCGCGCACGGCCGCAACGCCCGGCACCCCGCCCCCCACCACCGCGACCGCCAGAAGTTGCTTTCGACGCCTTGAGGAAGGAACAACCATGCAAGGGACCGACACAGCGGTGGACACCGACGTCATCATCGTCGGCGCCGGCCCCACCGGGCTGATGCTCGCCGGGGAACTGCGCCTGGGCGGCGCCCGCGTCATCGTCACCGAAAAACTCGCCCGGCCCACCATGCAGTCCCGCGGCCTGGGCTTCACCGCCCGCACCATGGAAGTCTTCGACCAGCGCGGACTGCTGCCCCGCTGGGGCCAGCTCGACACCATGCCGGTGGGCCACTTCGGCGGCATCCAGTTCGACTACACCGTCCTGCCGGACGGCCACTTCGGCGCCCGCGGCGTCCTGCAGTGGCGCACCGAGGAAGTCCTGGAGCAGTGGGCGGGCGAACTCGGCGCGGACATCCGCCGCGGCTGGGAATTCACCTCCCTGAACCAAGGCCACCTCGACGGCGACCACGTCGAGATCACCCTCGACACCCCCCAGGGCCCCACCCGGCTGCGCGCCTCCTACCTCATCGGCTGCGACGGCTCCCGCAGCCGCATCCGCAAGGCCGCCGGCTTCGCCTTCCCCGGCACCCCCGCCACCCGCAAGATGTACGTCGCCGACGTCGTCGACTGCGGTCTGCGCCCCCGCTACCTCGGCGAGCGGCTGCCCGGCGGCATGGTGATGGTCGGCCCGCTGGGCGACGGCGTGGACCGCATCATCGCCTGCCCGCACGGCACCCCCGCCAGCGACCGCGACGCCGAAGTCGACTTCGCCGAAGTCGCCGACGCCTGGCAGCAGATCACCGGCGAGGACATCAGCCACGGCAGCGCCAAATGGGTCAGCTCCTTCACCGACGCCACCCGCCAGACCACCCAGTACCGGCGCGGGAGGGTCCTGGTGGCCGGCGACGCCGCCCACATCCACCTGCCCGCCGGCGGCCAGGGCCTGAGCACCGGCGTCCAGGACGCGGTCAACCTCGGCTGGAAACTGGCCGCCGTCGTCCGCGGCGACGCCCCCCGGCCGCTGCTGGACACCTACCACGCCGAACGCCACCCCGTCGGCCGCCGGCTGCTGGCCAACACCCGCGCCCAGGGCACCGTCTTCCTCGGCGGCGAACCCTCCGAACCCCTGCGCGAACTGCTCACCGAACTCCTGCAGTACGACGACGTCAAACGCCACCTCGCAGGCGCCGTCAGCCACCTGGACATCCACTACGACCTCGACGCGGACACCGGCGCAGCCGACCACCCCCTGCTGGGACGACGGATGCCGCCCCGCGTGCTGGCCGGCGCCGACGGCGAACAACGCATCGCCGACCTCCTGCACACCGGACACGGCGTCCTCCTCGACCTCGCCGACGACGCCGCCCTGCGCCACCAGGCAGCCGGCTGGCAGGGCCGCGTCGACGTCGCCACCGTCCTGGCCAAACCCGCCGACGGCCCCCACCCCGACCCCCTCGCCGACACCACCGCCGTCCTGGTACGCCCCGACGGCTACGTCGCCTGGACCGCCACCACCCCCGGCGCCCCGCACCTCACCCCCGCCCTCGAGCGCTGGTTCGGCCCCGCCGACTGACCCCCGCCCCCGGTGCACCGCCCCGGCCCCGGCCCCCAGCAACGGGCCGGGGCCACACACGCTCCCCACCCACCCCCACGCCCCACACACCGCCGCCCCACACCGGCCCACCCACACCCCCCGCACCGGCGCACCCACGCCCGGCGCACCGGGAAGCACAGCGACATCGGGCCGGAGCATCAGGTCCCGAAACGCCGGCATCCGGCGCCTCACCGGCTGGGACTAACAGCGCCGAGCGGTGCCCGGGCAAAGGGCTGAGTTTTCGCAATCGGGTTTCGTCGGCGGCGGTCGGGAACGGGCACGAGAGCAGGGGGAGCCCAGGGTGAATGCGGCGGGGCCCAGGGGGCCGCACTGAGCGGTGAGGCCGCAGGTCGGCGCGGCCTCACCGCTCACGCCCGCCTCCGGTGACAGTCCTTCGGTGATATAGTCCTTAGATGGACTATCGGCGGATGCGGGACTACGCTGACCAGCTGCTCGCCGCGTCTGGCAGTGAGCCCTGGAAGCTGGAAATCACCGGCGACCAGATCGTCATGATGATAAGTCCCGTCGGTCGGCATCTGGGCCTTGTACGGTCCTTGCGGACCCAGCTCGAGGCTCAGCTCCCACACACCAATCCGGGCTACCTCGCCGACGGCGACACCGACCTGGAGGATGCATCCATCGGTGTCCGGCGAGTCCCGGACCTGATGGTTTTCCACGAAGACCTCCTCGAGCGGGACGAACCGGCACGCCCGAGTGACGTTCTCCTGGTCTGCGAGGTCGTCTCGCGGGCCAACCCGGAGAACGACTACGAGGGAAAGCTCCGCGACTACCCGGCCATGGGCATCGGGCACTATCTGATCGTCGATCCCCGGAACGGGACAGTCCACGCCTACTCCGAGCCCTACACCGCTCCCGAAGGCCCCAGCTATGCCGCGCATCGGCAGTACCCGTTCGGCAAGGCCGTCGAGGTCGGCCCGTGGCGAATCGACACCAGCGCCTTCACCCGCTACGGCGACAGCGGGACCGGTCATGACCCTCGCTGAGCTGCGCCGAGCCCAGGGCCTGACACAAGTCCAGGTGGCGGACCTCATGGGGATCCAGCAATCGAACGTCTCCCGGATCGAACGGACGCCGATCCAGCAACTGGAGCTGCCCACCATCCAGCGCTACCTTGCCGCTGTGGACGGCCAGTTGCGCCTGATGGCCGACATCGGCGGTGACATCGTCGAGCTCGGCAACGCACCGGTCACCGCGTCCCGATAAGCCCGGCCGGCGGCATCGGCGGCATCGGCGGCATCGGCGGCCGCACCCGCTGCCCGCGCCGGCTCCCGTTGCGCATGCCGCTCGCCGAACCCATGCGAGCAGGCCCCGGAGCAGGCGCCCAGCACGGGGCCTGAACCTGCAGGCGTAGGAGGACGGATACACGGGGGAGTGCAAAGCCCGGTGGGCGGGCGGGCGTGCGCCGGGGGCGAGGGGGGGGGGGGGGGGGGGGGGGGGGGTGGACGCACAAAGAGAGGAGGGGAAACAAAAAGAGAAGGAGGGAGAAGGAGACAACGGAAAGGGGAAAACAATCCCCGGGTTTGCCCGTTCCCCCCCCCCCCCCCCCCCCCCCCCCCCCCCCCCCCCCCCCCCCCCCCCCGGGCCCGGGGGAGAGGCACTAAAAGGGGAGCGGGGGTCAGACCGGGACGGCTTCGACGAGGGAGACCGCGGCGGCCGTCTCCACCACGCGCTCCAGCTTGAACCCGGCACGCGCCAGCAGGTCGCCGTACTGGGAGGGAGTGCGCTCCTTGCCGCCCACCAGCAGCATCAGCCACAGGTCGACGAGCTTGCCCGAGTGCGGGGCGTCGCCCTCCTCGGGGATCACCATCTCCACCAGCAGCAGCTTGCCGCCCGGCTTGATCGCCGCCCGCACGTTGCGCAGGATCTGCAGCGCCTGCTCCTCGGGCCAGTCGTGCACGATGTGCTTGAGGACGTAGGCGTCGCCGCCGGCGACGACCGGGTCGAACAGCCCACCGTCATCGGTGGTGCACCGCTCGGCGACACCCTGAGCGGCCAGGAAATCCGCCGCCCCGTTGCCCGCCACCCGCGGGTCGGCCAGGATGCCGCGGGTGCCCGGCGTGCTGTTGAGGATGCCCGCCAGCAGCGCGCCCTGCCCGCCGCAGAAGTCCACCACCGTCTCGAACTGCGCGAAGTCGTAGGCGGCGACCACCGGAACGGTCTCGGTGTTCGACATCGAGCCCATGCCGCTGATGAACACCTTCCCGTACTCGGGGTTGTGCTCCAGGTATTCGAAGGCGCCCATGCCGCGCAGCTTGGGCAGGCTGGGCTCCCCGGTGACCACCGCGTCCAGGAAGTGCCCCCAGTCCTCCCAGTGCACGGGGTGGCCCATCAGCACCGCGATGTCCCGCATCGACATGGGGTGCTCCGCACGCAGCGCATCGGCCATCGGCGTCAGCGCGAACGTGCCGTCGCCGCGGCCCTCGAACACGCCCTGGCTGGCCAGCAGCCGCAGCACCCGGGCAACCGACTCCTCGTGCCCGCCGACCCGTTCGGCGATCTCGGCGGGCGCCAGCGGGCCCTCGTGCAGCGTCTCGGCGATCCGCAGCTCGGCGGCCACATACAGCGCCTGCGTGACCATGGAGCCCATGACCAGCTCCAGCAGCGCGAACGGCGGCGGAGCCAACTCCCGGGCCTGCCTCTGCAGATCGGCCCGCTGTTCTTCCACGGCCCGCACGACGGACGGGGGCGGCAATTCGGGCATGCGATTCCTCCATGGCAATAGCGCGTGAATGGTGTCCCAACCGCCGGAAGGGACCCGTTCCTTACACGATAGGCACCCCTCTCGCCGCACCCTGGAGGGCTTCTGGAGGCCCACTCGACCCTTGAAAAACAAACCGAATTCGGGTGTTCAACTGCGGGAAACACACAGTCGTACACGCCCCCTTTTTCTCGTCTATGGTGGCGCAGCTTTCACAACTGGCTCCCGAATTGAGCGGGGGATTGCGTTGCAACGGAGGAGAAGGATGCCGAATTCGCCAAGCTCCTGGAAGAAGACGCTCGTGGCGGTGGGGGCGGCCACCGCGGCCCTCACGCCGCTGGCGGCGGTGCCGGCCCAGGCCGGCACGAGCGCCGAGGCGAGTGTGGAGGTCCTGGCCTCCGGGCTGCACAACCCCCGCGACATCACCGCCCTCTCCGACGGCACCCTGCTGGTCGCCGAGGCCGGCGAGGGCCTGGCCACCTGTGCGGCGGGCCAGGTGTGCGCAGGGCTGACCGGCTCCGTCTACAAGGTCAAGGGCAGCTATCAGGCGCGGGTGGTCACCGGGCTGCCGTCCATGGCGGTGGGCCCCTCCGGCCCGCGCACCGTCGCGGCCGGCCCCAACCAGGTCCTGACCGACCCCGGCGGCGGCTACGACGTCCTCAACAGCTTCGGCAGCGACGGCAGCAACCAGCTGCGGGCCTCCCTGGGCGACAACGCCAAGAAGCTGGGCACTTTGGTCCGCACCCGTGACGGCAAGGTCCTGGCCGACCTCACCGACCACGAGACGACCGCCAACCCCGACGGCGGCGGCCTCAACGCCAACCCGTGGAACATGGTCCGCTACGGCTCGGACTACCTGATCACCGACGCCGGCGGCAACAGCGTGGTGCACGCCGCCTCCGACGGCACCACCACCACCGCGTTCGTCGTGCCCAGCAACGACACCGCCGTGCGCGGCAAGGTCGACGCCGTGCCCACCGGCCTGGTCAGGGCCCCCGACGGCACCCTGTACGGCTCGGACATGAGCGGCACCGTCCCCGGCGCCGCCCGCATCTGGAAGGCCGCCCCCGGCCACCAGCCCGAGGTCCTGGCCACCGGCCTGTCCAGCCTGGTCGACCTGGCCGTCGACTCCTCCGGCAACCTGATCGCCCTGTCCTACACCAAGGGCACCTTCGCGCCGCCCATCCAGCCGGGCGTGCTGTCGCGGATCAACACCCGCACCGGCGCCGTCACCGAGATCCCCACCGGCGACCAGCTCCACGCGCCCACCGGTCTGGCCCTGGGACCGTCCGGACAGATCTACGTCACCAACAACACCACCGGCACCGAGGGCCAGCTGGTCCGCGTGCGCCCCTGAACCACCCTCCCCCCCTCGCGGGGACGCTCACCGCGTGCACGGGCACGCCCCTTCGACCACGGCCTCGCCGGCCTCCCCCGACCGGCGGGGCCGTCGGCATGCCCGCCCCGCAACACACCCCCGGCCGGCGCCGGGGGAGTGCCACCAGCCCTCACCCCTGGGCAGCGGCCCCGCCTCACACCGCTCAACCCCCGGCCGCGGGGCGGGGGTTGAGCGGTGGGTGGGCCTCCGATGGACACCGGCTCGCCGACGGCTCGAGCCCTGCCGGAGCGGGCCGCTGCGGCGGCGGCCGGATCGGCATCCTGGCCGGGCATCGGCTCGCGCTGGACGACGTTTCATGGAGGCTGCCCGTGTCCGAACACCCCACCACCCCCGCCACGCCGGCCCCCGTCGGCGTGTGGCTGATCGGGGCCCGCGGCTCGGTCGCCACCACCGCCGTCGCCGGCTGCGCGGCCCTGTCGGCCGGCCTGCAGCCGCCCACCGGCCTGGTCACCCAGCAGCCCGCCTTCGCCGGCGCCGGCCTGCCCGCACTGTCCGACCTCGTCTTCGGTGGCCACGACACGGCGTCCACCGCCCTGCCCAAACGGGCCGAACACCTCGCCGCCCAGGGAGTCCTGCCGCACTGGCTGCCCGCCGCCGTCAACAGCGAACTGACCGCCGCCGACGCCCGTATCCGCACCGGCGGCCCGCTGCCCGGCGACGACCGCAGCCCCGAGCACCTCATCGACGCCTTCGCCGCCGACATCAGCGACTTCACCCACGCCACCGGCGCCGTGCGCACCGTCGTCATCAACGTCGCCTCCACCGAACCCGCCCCCGCCGACGAGCAGTGGCCGGCCAGCTCCCTGTACGCGGCGGCCGCCCTGCGCGCGGGCTGCGGCTACGTCAACTTCACCCCCTCCACCGGCATGCACCACCCCCGGCTCACCGCCCTGGCCGCCGCCTCCCACCTGCCCCACGCCGGCCGCGACGGCAAGACCGGCCAGACCCTGCTGCGGGCCGTGCTGGCCCCGATGTTCGCCCAGCGGGCCCTGAACGTACGGGCCTGGTCGGGCACCAATCTGCTGGGCGGCGGCGACGGCGCATCCCTCGCCGACCCGGCCGCCGCCGCCGCGAAGAACGCCGGCAAGGAACGGGTGCTGGCCGACAGCCTCGGCGCGCTGCCCGAAGGCCAGGTCCACATCGACGACGTCCCCGCCCTGGGCGACTTCAAGACCGCCTGGGACCACGTCCTGTTCGACGGGTTCCTGGGCACCCGCATGGTGCTGCAGACCATCTGGCAGGGCTGCGACTCGGCGCTCGCCGCACCGCTCGTACTGGACCTGGCCCGGCTGATGAGCCGCGCCCACGCGGTGGGCCTGTTCGGCCCGCGCCCCGAACTCGGCTTCTACTTCAAGGACCCCGACGGCGCCGACTCCGCCCTGGCCCAGCAGTACAGCGACCTGCTCGCCTTCGCCACCCGGCTGGGAACCCCCCGATGACCGCCACCCCCACCGCCCCCACCGCCCGGGCTGCCCGCGCGCCCGGACGGCTCGCGGCCTGGGCCGCCGCCCTGACCCGGCCCGCACCCGCCCGGACACCACCCGCCGCCCTCTCTCCCGCGAGCGCCCCCAGGCCGCCCGCGGTGCCCGCGGCTCTTGCCACGGGCGGCGCCCGGCTGCGTGCCTGGGCCGAACTCCTGCGCCTGCCCGCCCTGTTCACCGTCCCCGGCGACGTCCTCGCCGGCACCGCCGCCACCGGCGCCCGGCCCGGTGCGCGCACCGCACTGGCCATCGGTTCCTCACTGTGCCTGTACGAGGCGGGCATGGCCCTGAACGACTGGGCCGACCGGGAGGAGGACGCGGTGGCCCGCCCGCACCGCCCGCTGCCCTCGGGCCGTATCCGTCCCGGCGCCGCGCTCGCCGCCGCCGGCACACTCACGGCGGCCGGGCTGCTCCTGGCCCGCGCCGCGGGCCGCGGCGCGCTGACGGCGGCCGTGCCGCTGGCGGCCACGGTGTGGGCCTACGACCTGCGGCTCAAGCACACCCCGGCCGGGCCGGCCGCGATGGCCGCCGCCCGCGGCCTGGACCTGCTGCTGGGCGCGGCCTGCGCCACCGGCCCGATCCGCCCGGCGCTCGCCCCGGCGGCCGTGCTGGCCGGCCACACCGGCGCCGTCACCCTGGTCTCCCGCCGCGAGGCCGAGGGCGGCTCCACCACCGCCCCCCTCACCGCGCTGGCCGCGGTGAGCCTGCTGTCCGCCACCCTGGCCCGCCCACCCGCCGCGACGGCACGCACCGCGCCCGCCGCGAAGCCCGCGCAGGTGGTGCGGGCCGCGACGGTGGCCGCCTACGCGGTGACCTTCGCACGGCCGCTGGTGCTGGCCGCGCTGCATCCCTCGCCGGTGCTCACCCAGCGGGCGGTCGGTGCGGGGATCCGCGCCACGATGGCGCTGCAGGGGGCACTCATGGCCCGGGCCGGGGCCCTGGGAGCGGGCGTGGCGAGCACCGCGTTCGTGCCGTGGGCGGCCCGCCTGGCGCGGAAGGTGGCCACCACATGAGCGCCCTGCGCCTGGGATACGGCACCAACGGACTGACCGACCTGCGGCTGAAGGACGCCCTGGCGCTGCTGGCCGACCTCGGCTACGACGGGGTGGGGCTGACCCTGGACCACATGCACCTGGACCCGCTGGGCGCCCACCTGGCCGCCCGCACCCAGCGCACCGCGCACCGCCTGGCCGAACTGGGCCTGTCGGTCACCGTGGAGACCGGCGCCCGCTACGTGCTGGATCCGCGCCGCAAGCACGGGCCCAGCCTGCTGGACGCGGACGAGGACGCCCGCGGCGCCCGCACCGACCTGCTGGTGCGGGCGGTGGGCATCGCCGCCGACCTCGGTGCGCACGCCGTGCACTGCTTCAGCGGCATCCGCCCGCCCGCAACGGACCCGGACACCGCGTTCAAGCGGCTCGCCCAGGCCCTGGAACCGGTCCTCACCGCCGCCGAGACGGCCGGGATGCCGCTGGCGGTGGAACCCGAACCCGGCCATCTGCTGGCCACCCTTGAGGACTTCCACCGGCTGCGCGCCCTGCTGGGCGGGCCGCCGCTGCTGGGCCTGACCCTGGACATCGGCCACTGCCAGTGCCTGGAGCCGCAGTCGCCCGCGGACTGCGTACGGGCCGCGGCGCCCTGGCTGCGGCACGTGCAGATCGAGGACATGCGCCGCGGCCGCCACGAGCATCTGCCCTTCGGCCACGGCGAGATCGACTTCCCGCCGGTCCTGGCCGCCCTCGAGGACAGCGGCTACCAGGGCCTGACGGTCGTCGAGCTGCCCCGCCACTCCCACGCCGGCCCGGAACTGGCCGCGCAGTCCCTGACCTTCCTGCGCAACGGAGGACGCCCATGACCACCCCTCACCCCACCGCCCCCGCCACCGCCCCCGCCTCCGGCGCGGGCGCGGGCGCGGGCGGGGAGGCGGAGCTGTACCGGGCGCTCAAGGACCGGACGCAGGCGCTCAGCTGGTGGGTGACGGCCCGCGCCGAGGCCGCCGCCCGCACCCCTGCCTGGGAGCTGCGTTTCGCCGAGGCGGGCCGCGCCTGCCCGCTGCCCGACACCGCCCGGGTGGAGCTGCTGGCCGCCGCCCGCGCGGACGCCGCCACCGTGCTGCGCCTGTACCGCCAGGGCAGCGCCGCCGAACGCCGTGCCGTCCTGCTGGCCCTGCCCCGCCTGAACGTGCCGGCCGTGCACGGAGTGGCAATGGTGGAGGACGCCCTGCGCACCAACGACACCCGTCTGCTGGCCGCGGCCCTGGGCCCCTACGCCGCCGAGCACCTGCCCGCGCACGCCTGGCGGCACGCGGTCCTCAAGTGCCTGTTCACGGGCGTGCCGTTGGCGGCGGTCGCGGGGCTGGCCGCCCGGGCGAGCGGGGACGGCGAACTGAACCGGATGCTGCGCGCCTACGCCGCCGAACGCACCGCCGCCCACCGCCCCGTCCCCGGCGACCTGCACGTCCTGCTCGCCCTGACCTGAACCATCGACATGGGAGTACCCGGCATGCGTATCTTCGACCCGCACATCCACATGACCTCCCGGACCACCGACGACTACGAGGCGATGCACGCGGCGGGTGTCCGCGCGGTGGTGGAGCCGGCGTTCTGGCTGGGCCAGCCCCGTACCTCGCCCGCCTCGTTCTTCGACTACTTCGACGCCCTGATCGGCTGGGAGCCCTTCCGTGCCGCCCAGTACCACATCGCCCACCACTGCACGCTGGCCCTCAATCCGAAGGAGGCCAACGACCCCCGCTGCCTGCCGGTCCTGGACGAACTGCCGCGCTATCTGCTCAAGGACCAGGTCGTCGCGGTCGGTGAGATCGGCTACGACTCGATGACCGCG
>NZ_JBVHPY010000038.1:0-37739 GCF_055567695.1 Streptomyces sp. NPDC026417 | reverse complement strand
GATCCCACTCCGCATTCGTCAGGTCTCCGCGTCCCATGGAGCCAGCCTGCCCCCAACACCCCACCCCAAGAGGGAGATCCGAGAAACAGTGCCTAGAGAACGCGCGTAGCCGAACCTCACTTCGAGGTCTCGGGGTTCGCGGGAGCCAGCAGGCCATCGCCCGGCCACAGGGCGCACCCGGCTTGTGCCCAGGCCAGTTGCCAGCCGATCTCAATCAGGACTTCGGCTCGTTCGGTGGGCCCGAATGCCTGGTAGTGCTCGGCCGCCGGGTCGTAGACCCGTATCTCGCTGTGCGGAGTGGAGCACACCAGCGCGCGGGCGATGTCCGGCAGGCGCAGGCTGAGGGCATCGCATTTGCGGTCCTGGATGAGCTGGAGCAGGTCCGCGGTGACCGCTTCCCAGTCGCCGACCTCCGGCCAGAGCCGGCCGCTGTCCAGTTCGTGGGTGAGCGTGGCCAGGGGCACGATCTCGCCCGGCCGGCGGCCGCGGGTGAGGCGCTCGTGGAAGCGGGCGCCGTCGGGCTGGCGGACTCGGGGGTGGAGCAGGGATGCTGCGGCGACGAGTGAGGTGTTGATCTCTTGTGCGGCGGCCGGGTAATAGGGCTCGTGGGCGAAGAGCAGGTACACCTCGCCGGCGGGCTGCGGGGAAACGTCTGAGGGCATGGTCGTCTTCTCCTTCGTTGGCTCGACGGGCGCCGTGTGTTCGACTGAGGGGTGGGGGCGCGGCCGTTGCCCGGGCGGATACGGGCCCAGTGGCGGCTGCCCGCCAGATCGCTCGTGCCGGGCAGGTACTGCATCGCCTTGCGGGGGCGTGAGGATCTGGCGCATCTGGGCGGCGAGTTGCCGCATCAGCTGCTCCCGGGTGATGAGCTCGCTCCAGGCGGTGCGGGTGCCGTGGCGCTGGAGCAGGCTGGCGGTGTCGAACATCTGGTGGTGGCCGAGCTTGATGGCGCGGCGCAGCTCGTGGCGGTCGCTGCCGTCGGCGGTCTGGACGAGAGTGGTGTGCAGGGCGGCGAGGCGCTGCAGGTAGCGGCAGGCGGCTTGGGTCTCGACGATCCGGGCGTTTTCGCCGGCGCGGGTGTCGAGCCGGTCGGGCAGGTGTTCCATGAGCGGCGGGACCAGGGCGGCCGCTGGCAGCACGATGCTGGAGGCGATGCCGTGCAGGCAGGCAAGGGCGGCAGCGGCCAGGGTGAGAGCCGTGACGGCGGCCGTGGCCGGCCGCACGGTCACGGCGCCGAGGCGGATCCGATGTGGCGGACGCCTGGCCAGCCAGCGCAGGGCAAGGAGCTGGGGGCGGGTTGCGATCGGGGTGAACACGGCGATGCGGTGCGGCTGGGTGGGGATGCTGCCATCAGCGGGAATCGTCCAGTCGATCCAGCCCCAGCCCGTTCGTTCCCGGATCAGGACGGGCTCGCAGTAGGAGGCGCAACGGGGGCCGCAGCAGACGTGTCCGCCGCGCACGGCGCGCGAGCGCTTCTTCTCCCACCGCTTGGGCTGCTGCCCGAACGGGTTGAGCCGCTGCGCAATCCTGGTCGTCGGCGGTGCGTGGGGGGTCATGGAGTGCTTCCTTCGAAAAGGTGGGTTGAGGTGGTGGCGCAGGTGGTGCAGCGGCCATCGCTCTCGGGGCGGGCGCGCCGGGGTGTGGGTCCGGGGCAGGTTCGGCATGGCGGCCAGCCCAGGCAGGCCGGGCAGAGGTCTTCGCCGGGGGCAGTGGCAGGGACGCCGCAGCCGGCGCATTCGGTGAGCGCCCGGTAGGTCAGGGCCTCGGTCACGGTGCGGGCGGCAGACGCCGTGGACGATCGCTCGGTCGGCGGGCGCCCCTGTGGCTCGGCTTTCCTCACGGCGCCGCACAGGTGACGGCCGTGAAGCGGGAGGGGAGGCGGGTAGGTCTGGGCGGCTCGCAGGCGGGCGGCGATGATCGCGCCGACGGTGGTGCGCACGGGCTGCGGCAGGGGCCAGTCGGTGATGAGGTGACGCAGCTGCTCGGTGCTCCAGCCTGCCTCCAGCATCGCCGTGGCGACGCGCCCCTGATCGGTCAGTGCCTTCCCGGTCAGCAGGAGTTGTGGACGGTGTGCTCCGATCTCGAGCAGCAGCCTGATCCCGGGATGCATCTCGTCCGCCGGGAGCACCCCTGCTACCTCGGGCCGCTTTGTGCTTGAGGCTGTTCGCGCCGCGTCGCCGTGATCGCACGGAGGGAAGGCTCTGGTCTTCTGCGTGGTGGTCTTCTTGCTGTTGGTGTTCTTACGGGGGCGACGCACCGACGTCGGGTTATCCACCGGTGGAAAACCCGACATCGGCCCGGACCTGCTGTTGTGCAGGCTGGGCAGGTCGGTGATGACGTACGCGGCCGCACCGAGGGTGCCATCTGGGTGACGCTCGCGTTCCCGGAGCAGGAAGCCGTGCTTCTCCAGCTCCTTGAGGCCGCTCTGGACGGCCGCCTGGCCGTCACGGCTGCGGCGCGCCAGGTCCGTGACGTTCATCCGCCAGCCGTCGCGGTGCGTGCTGATGAGCCCGAAGAGTCCCTTCGTCTTGAAAGACAGCCTGCTGTCGCGGAACAGGCCGTTGGCGATCTGGGTGAACCGGTCCGCCGCCATTACCCCGCGGCGGATCCCCGCCCCGACGCCGGACGGCGCCTTGCCCGCCGACGCGGGGGCGAACACCAGCCCGGCCCCTGTGGCGGGCTCGGCGGGGGCGGGGCGGTCCGTGATCGAGTACACGATCTCGCCGAGCGTCCCGTCGTCGTGTCTCAGCTGTTCGCGGATGAGGTAGCCGCGGTGCTGCAGTTCGTGCAGAGCACCGCGTACGGCGTCGCGTCCGGCCCCCGCGAGGTCGGCGACCGTCATGTGCCAGCCGGCGCGGTGGGTGCTCAGGAGCCCGAAGACGCCCTTCGCCTTGAAGGAGAGTTCAGGGTCGCGAAAGAGGCCGTTGGCGATCTGGGTGAACTGGTCCGCCGCCATCACCCCGCGGTGGATCCTCGCCCCGAAGCGGCTCATCGTGCTTTCTCGCACACCAGGTGCGTGCGGCCGCCGATGTCCTGGAGCAGATGTGCAGGAGCGAGGTGGCAGGGTCCGCGGTGTGGGGGCACAGGTGCGAGATCCATGGGCGCCAGCTCACCCGGCACCCCCGACCGGGCTGACGGCCACAGCTCCCGACCACCGGTCACGATCCGACAACATGCACCCTGGCCTGGCGTGGTCGACCTCATGGCGGGGGTGGGGTGACCACGGCCCTTCCCGGCGCGCCGAAGGATGCGCAGTCGCGGGTGCGCAGCTACGACGGCGCTCAGTGCGCAGTCGTCACTGCGCAACGGATTTCGGGGCTTGCGCATGCGGCAGGTGCAGCCAGCTGCGCACACCCGGCAGACGCCGTCGACGTTGCGCAGCACACGCCACGTCGTGCGCAGCCGGGCCTTGCACGGCCCCTTTTCCTGGAGCCGGTGCGGCCGTGGTCCTGCGGCGGTTTCCCCGCTGGCGCTCCGGGGCTCGCTGAGTGCGGTCCCCTCCCCACCACTTTTCGGCTACGCCCGCTTCAGGCGTATCCGGTCGCCGTCCGAGGCCGTGGTCGGGTCGCTGGTCGGGCCGACCACAGCCCCGACCACGGCTTTGTGTCCCCATCGTGACTGTGGTCGGGCCTTCATGGTCGGTGGTCGGGTCGGGGTCGGCGACTTGTCTCAAGGTCCGCACGTACACGCATCGACCTGGGAGTTTGAGACATGGCCCGTGGCAAGCAGGCCTCAGAGAGCGACGCGGCTTCCCCGATGGCCGCCGGCGCCCGGCTGGAGAAGATGCGGCGGCGCGTGCGCCTGTCGCGCCTGGCCCTGTTCACCGCGATCGCAGCCGGCCCCCTCGCCCTGGGTGTTGCGGTGATGTCCGGCCCGGCCACCGTTGCGGCCGCCCCCGCACAGAAGCCGGATGCCGTGCGCACTGCGGCCATCAGGGAAGATCCGGCGGGCTATGCGCAGGTGTTCATCGACGCGTGGCTGCGCAGCAGCGCCGACGACGCGGGCAGTGCGCAGGCGCGGCTTGCACAGTCGCTCGCGCCGGACGTCGCTCTGCCGGACCCGGTCGCAGGTGCGCAGCCCAAGCCGGCATCGGTGACCGCCGTGCGCAGTGCGCACCAAGGGGACGGCGCGTGGACGGTGAGGGTGGCGGCGCGATACGGCGACGGGCAGGTGCGCTACTTCGCCGTCCCGGTGGCTGCCGATGCAAGCGGTGCTTCGTTCACGGTGACGGGCGCTCCCGCCATAGTGGCCGGCCCGGCGCGTGCCGCGGTGGCCAGGTCGCCGTACGGCGTGAGCGTGCCCGCCGATGGCGATCTGTCGGTGGCCGTCGGTGAGTTCTTGGGCGCGTACCTGACCGGGGCCGGTCAGGTGGAGCGCTACCTCGCTCCCGGGGTGAAGCTCACGGCGCTCTCCCCCACCCCGTACACCGCGGTCACCGTCCAGGAGGTGTCGGGCGCCCAGGGGGCTGCGGCCGCCGAGCAGGTGCCGGGCGACGGCACGAACGTCCGCGTCCGCGTCCAGGCCGAAGCCCGGGATGACGCCGGGCGCTGGCCGCTGGCCTACGACCTGGGCCTCACGGCCCGCTCCGGACGGTGGGAAGTCGCAGCGTTTGAGTCCGCAACCGTGAAGGACAGGGGTGTGCGGTGAACACCATGGTGCTCGCGGGGCAGCTCAATGACCTCGGTGACTCGTGGATCAACATGTTCAAGGAGTGGGCCACCAAGGGCCTGCAGGCCGGTCTGGTCGTCCTCGTCGTCGTCATCATGATCCAGAAGTTCAGCCTGAAGGCCGGGATCGGCGCCCTGCTCTTGATGATCATCGCGCTGGGGCTGTACGACGCCCGCCAGGACCTGGCGGACATGTTCACCGACGAGGTGAAGAACCCCTCCAAAAGTGGTGCCCCCGCCGCGCCCCGCATCGTGCACGGCCCCCATCCCCTCCCCCGCGGGCAGTCCATTGGTACCGGAGGGATGCTGTGAGCGCCGCGGCCACGGGGCGGGTGGGCCGCTTCTACACGGCCGCCCGCCGCCATCCATGGGTGCTGGGCAAGGTCGCCGACTGGAGGATCCCGCTCGGCCCCTACACCCCCGCGCAGATCGTGGTCGCCGTCGGCGGCGGCTTCCTGCTCATCAAGACGATCAGCTGGTGGTCGTGGATAGGCCCGGTACCGATCGTGGCCTGGCTCCTGTCGGTCTGGGCGGTGCGCCGGCCGAAGATCAAAGGGCGTGCCCCGCTGCCGGCTGCGCTGGGCTGGATGCTGCTGGCCTGGCAGCCTCCCGGCGGACGCATCGGCGGCCGGGCCGCCCGGGACCGTATGTCCCGTCCGCTGCTGGGCGGGTTCACGCTCGAGGAGGCTGCTCCCGCCATCCCGGTCACGGCCACGCCGCGCATCGACCCGCCCGCGGCCGACCGCACCGTGCACCGCACGGCGGGCCGGCCTTCCACCCGCCGGCGCCCGCAGCGTCAGGTGCCCGAGGTGACGGTCAAGCCAGTTTCGGTGGGGCCGGTGTCGAGCGTCCAGCGATTGCTCACCCTCGCCGAGCAGACCGGGGGCGCGCGGTGAGGGTACCGATCCGTCACATCGCCGGACACCTCATCTGGTCGACGCACGGCAGCGTGTGGGCGATCTACCGGCTGCACCCGGGACCGGACGCACGCGGCCGACGGGAGGACAGCGTCCAGGGCACCTACGTGCCGGCGGCGGTCCGCGACGAGCAGCTCGCCAAGATCACGCACCTGGTCCGTTCGCTTTCGGGGGCGCCGCGCCTGTTCGGGCTGTGCGCCCAGGTCGATGCGGGTGAGATCGCGCTGCGCATGATCGAGGGCATCGAGTCCGGCGGGCAGGCCCCCGGCATCACGCATCCGTGGGTGGAGAACGTCGAGGCCACCTTGGATCTGCTGGGCGAGCAGGAGATGCACCGCCGCACGCTGTGGCTGGCGGTGCCGCTGCACCGCGACGCCGCCGGTGGGCAGGTGGGCCCGTCGCTGGGAGTGGTGTGGGCTGACCTGGCGCCGATGCTGGGCATGCGGGCCGCCCCGGTGGCGCGCCGCGAGGTGAGCGCCTACCGCGAGCAGGCCTTGCGGGTGGAAGCCGCGCTCGCCGGTGGCGTCGCTTTCCGCCCGGCCCGTCCGGCGGAGATCGTGTGGATGATCCAGCACGCACTGCACCGCGGGCTCGTGGAGCCGCTGCTCACCGACGCGGAGACCAGCAATCTGTATGGCGGGCACGTCCGCAAGGGGACGCTGCGCTGCCCCAGTTACGCCGACCTTGGCCAGGTCCGCCTGCAGGAGGGCGGCGTCGATCCCACCCCCAATGCCGAGGGGCGGGCGGGGGCGGGCCGGAGCGGCCGTTCGGGCCGTGGGGCGTGGTGGCGGCTGAAGACCGCCTCGCCGCTGCGGCGGCGGTGGCTGCAGGTGGAGTCGCAGACGGGGGTGGGTTATCAGGCGCAGCTGGCGCTGGCCGAGTGCCCGCCCATGGTGGGCCAGGACACCGCTGACCTGTTCGCGCAGCTGGAGAACCTGGACTTCCCGGTCGACTACACCATCGACGTGACCCTGGTGCCGGCCGACAAAGCGCGGGATCAGGTGCGGCGCAAGAAGAACGAACTCATCGACCAGGCCGACCAGTACGACGCCCGGCCCACCGGCATGCCCGCCTCCCTGAGCGACGCCGCCCGCGACCTGGGCGAGCTGGACGCACGCCTGTCACGCACATCCGTGGAGGTCGAGGTCCAGTCGGTGACCGTGCTCAGCGTGTGGGGGCCGACCGCCGCCGTGTGCGATGCCCGCGCCCGCGCTCTGGCCGCGCTGCTCGCCGGCGCCGACTACCGCGCCGTGCGCCCCACCGGACTGCAGGAGGCCCTGTTCACCCTCGGACTGCCCGGCACCGTACGGCCCGGGGTGATGCGGGAGTTCACCCAGCATCAGGTCAGCGAGGACTGGGCGCTGGGCGGGGCCTTCACCCTTGCGGAGGTCGGCGACCCCAACGGCATGTTCCTCGGCATCAACCTGGACTGCGGCACCACCCGCCCCGTGATGATCAACGTGGCGGATGCGCCGAAGCAGGACGCCTCCGCCTCCATGGGCATCATCGGCGACCTCGGCGCCGGCAAGAGCGTCCTGCAGAAGCTGGTTGCCGAGGCGGTGTGGGCGCGTGGCGGGGTCGCGATCTGCATCGACCGCACCCCAGTGCGCGAGTGGGCGTCCTTCGCCCGTACCGCGGCCGCGGGCCGCTGCCAGATCATCGACGCCGCCCAAGCGGAGGTGTCCATCGACCCGCTGCGCATGTTCGACGGCCCCGAGGCCCGCCACTATGCCCTGTCCTACCTCACGCTCCAGCTCGGCATCGGCCCGATGAGCACCCATGGAGAGGTCCTGCACCATGCCGTCGAGCGGGCTGCCGCCGGCGCGTGCCCGTCCATGCACCGCGTGCTGGAGGTCCTCGAGGAGATGGCCGGCGCGCAGGCCGGCAAGCGGCAGGACGCGGCCGCTACCCTCGCCGGCCTCATCCGCGTGGTGGCCCACAACCCGCTTGCCGCGATGGTGTTCGACCCGGCGCTGCCGCCCGTGCGGCTGGACGCCTCCCACACCTTGGACATGATCGTGATCACCACGGCTGGTCTGAAGCTGCCGCCGAAGGCCGCGTTCGACAAGCCCGACGTCCTGCACCAGCAGCCGCTGGAAGCGTTAATCGGCCGCGCGGTGCTCTACCTGATCGCGGCACTCGCCCGGCAGACCGCCTTCGAGACCCCGGAGCGGTTCACCGCCGTGGTGCTGGACGAGCTGTACTGGCTGACCTCATCCGCCGAGGGCACCGCCCTGGTCCACGAAATCCTCCACGACGGCCGCAAGCACGGCGCCGGCCTGATCGCCGCAACGCACGACGCGGAGGAACTGGGCCCCGACCGCGGGCTGATGGCCTACCGGGCACTCGCCCGCACTACGGACCGCGAACGCGCCCGCCGAGGACTGGAATTCCTCGGTCTCGATGCCAACGACGCCGAGCTGCTGCGGCTGGTGACCACCGGCCTGTCCCCGGTCGGACAACACGGCCGCGAAGGCGAGTTCCTCATCACCTGCCCACGGCAGAACACCGGCCGCATCAAGGTCGTCATCCCCCACATCGAGCGGATCTCAACCTCCATCACCACCACACCCGGAGGCCACCCCACCACAGTGGGCCGCCGCACCTCCGCGCCGCTCGCCGGCACCGCCACGGGCGACCGCTCGGAGGACCTGTGATGACCTCTTTCCCACCCAGCCCCTGTCCGCGCCTGGCCACCACCACGAGCGCTCTGATGCCGATCACCTTCGCGGCCGGCGTGCTCGTCCTGACGCTCGGAACGAGCCTTGCGCAGACCTCGTGGCCACACACTGGGCAGGCCCTTGCCGCCGACGCCGGTAAGGCAGCCGCGGGTCTGTGCGGTCGGACAGCGGGTCCTGCCATGGCGTACGGCGAGCACGTCCGCCTCACCACGAACGCCGGATCCACACCCGGATTCGCACCAGAGGGCGGGGACGTCGCCGCCTGGAAGCTGTCGCCGGCCGTGGCGACGGTCGGCATGCTCGTGGTCTGGCGCCGCCGAATACCTACGGGGCGAGGGCGGGCATGAAGAGGTTCCGTCCAGACCGCGGCACGTTGCGCTCGGCCGGCTTGATCGTGCTGCTCACCGGTGTGTTGGTCATGGTGAACAGCCAGGTCGTGTATGCGGCTGACAGTGGCAGCGAGAGCGGAGACCTGCTCGCCCCGTTGAACATCACCTCCTCCGAGGGTGTGCCGATCGACGGGTACGACCTGAACGCTTCAGGCGGCTCCATCGTCGCCTTCAAAACGCAGGCCCTGGCCTTCGCCCTGTCCGGCTTGTTCACCCTGATCCGGCTCCTGGTCGGGCTGGCCGGGTGGGCGATCGAGGTGGCCTTCCGGTTCCCGCTGCTGAAGATCCTCGCCCGGCCGGCGCAGAAGGTCGCCGACAGCTACGACACGGTCGTCGTCGACACGCTCGGACTGAAGGGTTTGCTGCTGGCGTGGGCGTTCGTCTTCGCCGCTTTCATGATCGTGCGGGGGCGGGTCGGCCGCGGGCTGGGCGAAATTTTCCTCACCCTGCTCATCGGGGCGTTCGCTGCCTCAGCTCTCATCCGTCCCGACACCCTGCTCTCCCAGGACGGACCGCTGGGGCAGTCCCAGCAGGTGGCTGCCGAGGTGGCCCAGCGCTCCGTCAACTCCTACGACTGGGGCGGCAAGCTCGCCAGCCTCGACCCGTGCGCGGGCATGGCCGGCCATGCCGAGACCAAGTGTGAAAAGCGGGAAGGCGAAGGGCCGGTCTCCGCAGCCGAGGTGGCCCGCCCGATCCAGGACTCGATCACCAACGCGCTGATCGTCAAGCCGTACATGCTGCTGCAGTACGGGCGCATCCTCGACCCCGCCACACCGGCCGACCGCAAGGCCTACGCCGTCCACCTGAAGTGGATCACCGGCGGCTACAAGGCCGGCAACACCACCAAGGGAAGAGACAAAGACCCGTGCGACAAGATCTGGGGGCCAGGCAAGAAGTACTGCGAACGCGACACCGACAACCAGGCCGGCAGCGGGAGCCTGCCGGAGCTCACGCCGGGTGGGGAACTGCTGGACGCCTCCAGCGCGATCGTCACCGACGAGGACCGCGAATTTGCCGCCTTCCTTGCGGACATGAAGAAGGCCGGCAGCGTCGGCAAGGCATGTGCCGAGTATGCGCACGAGCCCACCTGGTGGCGCATCGGCGGTGCTGGCCTGCTGCTGATCGCCGCGCTGTTCATCTGCGGCATGCTGCTCTCCAGCGCCATCGTGCTGCTGGGCACCCAGGGCATCTGCGCCGCGGCCGCGGCCGCAGGCGGCGTCACGTTCGTTGCGGGCATGCTGCCCGGGCCCCCGCGCCAGTCGGTGTGGAAGTGGCTGTCACTGTGGGGCATCTCGGTCCTGACCGTGGTCGGGATCTGCGCGTTCGTGCCGTTCTTCGGCATCGCCGTGGACGCCACCCTCACCGAGGGGCCCGACCTGATGGTCGAGCGGATTTTGCTCATCGACGTCCTGGCCATCGCCGGGGCTGCCGGGCACCGCCGCCTGCTGAGCGGGATCACGTCCTTCGGCCGGCGCATGGCGATGCGGATGCGCTACGCCAAGGTCGGCGGCACCCACATGCCCGGCGACACCTCCGAACTCGGCGCAGCCCTGGCCATGAACTCCCCCGCAGCCATGGGCGGATACCGCGGGGGTTTGCGTGCATTCACCGGCGGGGGCGGTGGACGGTTCGGGATGCTCGGCACCCGGCAGCGGCTGCTGGGCTCACTCACTTCTGTGTTCGACGGGGTGGGCCTGCCGGTGGACACGGGCCGGGTCCTTGCCGGCGCCACGGCCGAAGCCGGGCGCGGTCTGGCCCCGCTGACGGCTGCCGCGGCCGTGGGCGGGGCCGGCGCGCGGCTCGGGGCAAAGGGCTCCCACTGGCTGCTGATCGGACGGCGGCCGCAGGACGAGCAGCTGGCCAAGTGGACGAAGCCCACCGCCGACGGCGACCCGAACACCGGCGAAGGGCCCTTTGGCGGCGCAGACGGCGGCTCAGGCGGCACGGGGCCGCGCCGGCCCGCAGGTCCGCCCGACCGCTATCGCAACAACGACGGGCAGGTCATCGACCGCTCCACCGGCGAGGTGCTGCACGACCAGAACACCGACCGGACCCTGCTGTCGACCCGGGCCCACAACCAGCTCGTCCGGTTGCGCGGCTACCGCATCCTCAACCGCGGCGGCCGGGCCGTATACGGGGCGAGTGTTGCTCTGCCGGCCACGGTGCGCCGCGCTCGTTCGGGAGGCTCGCGCTACACCCAGGACGCCCGCCAGCAGGTGCGGGTGTGGGGCAACACCCTCCGTGAGGACGCTGGGGCGTGGTCAGATACCGGTCGTCACGTGGCGCGGGTCATCCGCGAGCACACCGACGACCGCGACGCAGCCGCTCCGTTCACCGGTCGTCGCCTGCCGGCCGCAGCCCCCTCGGCCTCCCCCTCGCGCGCTGTTTCTGCGCCGCGGCCTGCTTCCTCTGGTCGTCCTTCGGGGCGTACGGCGTCTGCCCCGGCTCGATTGACCGCGCCTGCGGACGGTTCTGCACCTGCGCCCCCTGCACCTCTCCCTGGGCGGGACGGCCCCGCGCCGCTGTCCCGCTCCGATCTCGGCCGGTCCGGGCGTCCCGGTCGCGCCGGCGACGGTGACGGTTCCACCGGCGCCGACAACCAGGCCCGGATACGGGAGGCGATGCGTCAGGCCGATGCGCTGCGCGACATGCGGGCCCGGTGGAGGAGCGAGGACGGTGAGGACGAATGAGGCCCTCCCGGCGCCGGATGGCGCGATGGGGGTGCGTGGCGATGCTGCTGCTGTTCTCCGCCGTGTGCTGCGCCGCCCCAGCAGGCAACGCGATCAGCGCGTACGTCGCGCTGACGACCGGCGCCCAGGACGACGGCGGGATCGTTGCGGGCGGCAGTGCCGCAGACATTCCGCCGCGCATGCTCACCGCCTACAAAAAGGCCGTACAGCAGGTCGGGAAGCATGTGCCGTCGAGTCATGGCATGCGCTGGCCGATCCTGGCCGGCATCGCCAAGGTCGAGTCCAACCACGCCATCGGCCGCAGTGTCGCCGCAGGCGGCGACATCCGCCCGAAGATCTACGGGGTGCTCCTCAACGGCTCCGGCCAGGGCGGCAACACCACCACCTTTCCGGACACGGACGGCGGCCGGTGGGACGGCACCGCCAGCGCAGAGCGCGCGGTGGGGCCCTTCCAGTTCCTGCCGTCCACCTGGCAGAACGTCGGCCAGGATGCCAGCGGCGACAAAATTGCCGACCCGCACAATGCCGACGACGCCGCGCTCGGCGCCGCCATCTACCTGTGCGGAGGCGGCCGCGACCTGGTCAGGCGGGCCCAGCTCAAAGCCGCGATCTTCCAGTACAACCACTCCAGCGCGTACGTCGCCAACGTGCTGGGCTGGATCGACCAGTACACCGCGGCCGCGAAGGCTCCGGACCTGAAGAACGTCACGGGCACGGTCCGCACCGTCATCGAGGCCGCGCTCTCCCAGCGCGGTATCCCGTATTCGTGGGGCGGCGGCAACTCCCAGGGCCCGTCGTACGGCATCTGCTGCTCGCCCAGCGGCAAGAGCGGTCAACGGATCAGTGGCTACGACTGCTCGGGGCTGACCACCTACGCCTACGCGAAAGCCGGCGTTCGTCTGCCGCGTACCGCGGCCGCGCAGGCGGGCCAGGGCCAGCGCATCCCCGCCCGTCGTGGAACCAGTGCCCTCAAAGCCGGTGACCTCGTCTTCTTCGCCTACGCCCCCGGCCGTGACGCGACGATCTATCACGTCGGCATCTACCTGGGAGCCGGGCAGATGGTCAACGCCGCCCGCCCAGGCACCGTCGTGCGGCTGGATGCGGTCGATGCCATGTCCGGCTATGCGGGGGGAGCTCGGCTGCTATGACCACCCTCGCGCGCTCACCGCGTCTGCTGGTGCTGAGCGCCTTCACGCTCGCCGTCGTCGGTGCCGGCCTCCTTGGCGTGCCGCACGGACAGCCGGCACCGGCCCCGGCGCCGTCTTTGACTGCTCACGCAACCACTCGCCCGTCACCTGCGGCCCCGACCCCGGCCACTGATGTGCCGGCCGTCGGCGTGCCTGCCTCGACGCCTGCCGCGTCGAGACCGGCGGCCGGTGGGCGGGCACTGCCGCCGCACGGTGACGGCACGGCCGGCGATGAAGCCATCCAAAAGGCGCTGGAGGACGCGTGGCCCCCCGAATCTTCCCTCTGGTGACGCGCGCGAACTGCTGGCAGCGGGACGCGGCCTCCTGCGTGCCGACGCCACCGGGATCGGCCGCGCCAGGTGGCCTGCGGCCTTCCCCGCCTCCCAGGAGGGTCTCGCGCCGGCGTTCGCTTCCGCCCGTTTCCGGATCCAGGCCGCGATCGCACGCCGGGACGCCGGCCCGGACACGGCGGTGGTGCATCTGGTGTGGGCCGGCACAGGACCGCGGCGGCACGTACACCGACGGCCGCCTCACCGACCTGTATTTCACCCGCACCACCTGGAAGGGAGCCACAACGTGGGTACCGCGACCTCGCACCTGAGCACCGTCACCGGCGCATCACCCTTGGGGCAGGGGCTCGGTGCGATTGCGTGGCTGGCGGATGCGGCCGGCTGGCTTTTTGCCCATTGGTACGCCCTGGTGCTCGTCCTGGCCTGGGTGTGGGGTGCGGGCGTGCTGCTGGTGCGCTGGCTGGCGCGCAAGGCCTCTGCCGAGCGGATGGCGCTGGAGCTCGTGCCTGCCCGGCACTTCAACCCCGGCCTGGAGGAGATCTTCCGCCGCGGCGTGCAGCTCGCCAGGGCCTCGACGAGCATGCCGTGGTGGGCGCCGCGCCGGACCAAGACGGTACAGATCCGGTTGCGGGCCGATGGCTCCTACCCGTTGCGTTACCGCATCGAAGGCCCGGCTGGAGCGCAGCGGCTGCTGTCGATCACGGCGTTCGGGCCTGATGTGCGGGTGGACAAGGCCCGCCCGATCGTGGACACGCCGCGTACTCATCTGGTGCGGGCGGAGTTCGTCCTGCGCGGCAAGCCGATCGCCCCGTTGCGTCAGGTGCCGTTGGAGCCGGACCCGCTGCAGCCGCTTGTGGATGCCGTGTGCGACCTGCGCGCCGAGTTGGGTGACCTTGCCGAGATCCGCCTGGACATCCAGCGTGCCGCGAAGTGGACGCTGCGCTCGAGGCGGCTGCAGCTGATGGCCGCCGCGCGCCGTGCGGAGCGCCGGGAGGCCCAGCGTGCCGCGCGCTGGATCCGTAAGGACGCGCATGGGATCGAGGACTCCCTGTCGTGGCAGCTGCAGCAGCTTCTCACCGGCAAGCAGCATGCTGTCGGCCGCCGGTTGGTGATACCGCCGGTGCCGCGCCGCGTCGAGCCGGCCGAGGCATTGGGCAAACTCGCCCAGGACGACCAGCTCGTACGGGTGCAGCTGTTGGTGATGTGCGCCTCGAACGTCGAGGGCCGCGCGCAGGCTCGTCTCGCCCAGCTGCAGGCCGGGCTGGATGTGTTCGGTGGTGATTCTCGGTGGGCGATGCGCGGGTGGCGGGTGGGCCCGTGGCGGATCGGCGCGGATCACTGGCCCACCCGCCGCGGCTTCGAGCGACGCTGGAAATGGGGGCATTGCCAGCCGCCCCGGGCGAACTGGGTGCGGCTGGAGGAGCTTGCGGGGCTGCTCAAGCCGCCCACCGTCCATTGCCGGCTGCCGCTGCTGGCCGGGGACCTGCCGACGTTCTCCTTCGGCGACCCCACCCTGTTGCTGCAGGGCATCTACCGGGGGCCCGATGGACGCGAACGGCTGGTCGCCACCCACGCGGAGGAAACCCTCTTCGAATGCGCGGTCGGCAAAGCGGGCGGCGGCAAAACCGAACGCGCTCTCGCGCAGGCGATCGGCTGGGCGCATGCCGGCGGCGGGCTGCTCTTCCTCGATCCGCACCGCGACTCCTGGCCCCGGGCCGCGCCGTTTCTGGCCCACGACCACCTCATGGACCGCATCGCATTTATCGACCTCAACGTCAGCGGGTCCAGCGCGCGCGTCAGTTCATGGAATCCGCTGGCCATGCAGCAGGGCCAGGCGCCGCACGAAGTCGTCGAAGCCATCACCGATGCCTTCGCCGCCGCTTTGGGCTGGGACGACGCCAGCGCACCGCGTGCCTTGACCATCCTGGGCGCCGCCCTGACCGTGCTGGCCGCCCTCAACCAGGCCGCCTGCGCCGCCGGCCGGCCCGAAGACCAGGCCACTCTCTTCCACGCGCGGGCCCTGCTCACCGACCCCGCGTTTCGCACCACGGCGCTCACCGCACTCACCGGCCGGCTCGAGGCAGAGACCCTGTCCTGGTGGCAGAACATCTTCCCCACCCTGCCTCCGGACGCCTTCGCCGTCGTCCTCAACCCCCTCGCCCGGCTCGCCGCCCACCCCATCACCCGCGCCTTCCTCGGCCAGCCCGTCGGCGTCTACAACATCCGCGCCGCCATGGACACGAAGATGATCGTGTGGGTGTGCCCGGCCGGCAACGGACCCACCGACCGGCTCCTGACCGCGCTCCTGGCCCGCGACCTGCTGCGCGCCGTCCGCTCACGCCGTGACACCCCCGAACACCAGCGCGTCCCCTTCCGCCCCTACTTCGACGAGCTCATCACCCTGACCGGCGCCGCCCCGGAAACCATCGCCGCCATGTTCGAGGACTTCCGCAAATACAAGGCGCACGTCCACGGCATGACCCAGCTTCTTGCCCGGCTGCCCGGCCCGGTCCGGATGTCGCTGCTGCACAACGCCTCCACCCTGGCCACCACCGCGGGCTCGAAGACCGCGATCGCCCCCATCACCGCCGAGTGGGGCGACACACCCAGCCCCGACCAGGCCGTCGCCCTGGACCGCTTCGAGCACTACGCCCTGCTGACCGTAGGAGGCCGCCGCGTCGGCCCCGTACGCCTGCGCGGCCCTCACCTCGACGACGTGTTCGCCGAGCATGCACGCCCTGGCAAAACCGCCGCGCTGCACCACGCCGCGCTCGCCACCGCCGGGGCACTCCCCCTCGACCAGCTCACCACCCGGGCCGCCGGCCAACTCGCCCGCGTCACCGCCTTCCTCACCCAGCACACCCCCACTCCCCCGCCGACCGCACCCTCCACGAAGGGATACCAATGACCACCCAGCCCCGGCCGCACGCCCCCTGCGTCGCCCCGCCGGCGGGCTTCACCCCCACCCCCGCAGAGTCCCTGGCCCACCGGATCCTGGCCACCCTGGGCCAGCACCGCATGGCCACCACCCGCCAGCTCCACACCCTCCTGCGACCCGACGCCAGCCGCCAAGTCATCTCCCGCCCCTTGAACGAACTACGCCGCAACAACCTCGTCGGCTACACCGTGCTGCCCCAGTCCCACCGCACCCGGGCCTGGTACCTCACCCCCACCGGCGCCCGTCTCACCAGAGACTGGCCCCACCTACGCAACCGTCCGCCCTACCCGATCACCTCCGCCACCGCCGCCTCCCTCAAAACCCCCCACACCCTCACCGTCGTCCGCACCCACCTGGCCTTCGTCACCGACGCCCGCCGGCGCGGCGACGAACACGGCCCCCTCGACTGGACCCCCGAGGTCGCCCACCCCATCGGCGACGGCGAAAAGCTCATCGCTGACGCCGTCGCGCACTACACCCTCACCACCGGCCAACAACGCCGCAAACTGCGGGCGTTCATCGAAGTCGACCGCACCACCATGGGCAGCGAACGTCTCGCCTCCAAACTGATCGACTACGCACGCCTGAGGACCTACGAACCCCAGCTCCCCGGCCGCCAGCGCCGAAACCACCACGCCGGCAGCCCCGGATGGCTACGGCACTACCCGCTCTTCCCACGCGTGCTGTTCGTCCTTACCGGCGCCCCACCCCACACCCTGCACAACCGGATCAACGACCTGCAGGCCATGACCACCCAGCACCCCCTCGTCGCCGCCCTCGCCCGCGACGTCCCCCTCGCCGCAGCCACCCTCACCGACCTCGAAGAACACGGACCCACCGCTCCCGTGTGGACCCCCCTCGCCCGACCAGACGGCACCCCCACACCCTGGACGGAACTCTGACACCACCCCGGCCCCCACCAGGAACGGCACGGACGAAGCAGGACCGTCCGCGTCAGTCCCCGGTCCGAGGCCGCTCAAGGCACCCTCTAGATCATCACAATCGCAACGAACAATTCGCGACAGCAAAGGTCTATTTATGATTGAAAATGAGCCAAGTTACCCCTGTGGCCCACCAGTACCGGCCACCACCCTCCGGCATATGCGTAATCTTCTCAGAACGCAAACGCACCACCGCAGCTCGACCAGGCCGCGGATCTGGGCAGCCACCACCCGGCTGCCGGTGACAGCGGCCCCGTCACATCACGCCGTACGGGGAGACTGCATGACACGCACTAAGCAACGCATGCCAGAACGCAGGAACAGCGGACGCCGTCGACAGATAACAATCGGCCTGATCCTCCTGGGCGGCCTCATAGTGACGACCGGCTGCAGCAACGAGCACAGTCCGTCGCAGACTGAGTCTGGGGATACAAAGGCACCCTCAGCTCCAGCCTCCCCTTCTCCGACCGAACCGGCATCTTCGCCAGCCACGGACTCTGGGGCTCCCATCGAGGCTGCCTACCGGCGCTATTGGGACGAGAAGGTAGCGGCGTACGCGCAGGCCAACCTCAGGGGTACAGCCCTCAAGAAGTACGCGGTCGCGCAAGCGTATGCCGCAGCCAAGACTGAGATAGGTGCGCTTCAAGAGAAGCGTCTGGTAGCTACCGGGAGGCCGGTACTCCATCCGGAAGTCACCTCCATCGACACGAAATTGAAGGTGCCGCGGGCTGCCCTGACCGATTGCACAGACGTCTCGCGCTGGAAGCTCGTGAAACAAGCCAATGGCGAAGCGGTCAGCCTCCCGAAGGATCGGTTGACGAGGTACGTCACCAATGTCGTTGCCGAGAAGTGGTACGGCACCTGGGTGATCGTACAAGTCACTCCTGAGGACCGGTCATGCTAGTCCACCGCCCTGTTGCTGCAGTGACAACCATCGCCCTACTGATCATTGGTGTGACTACAGCTCACGCTGATGACGGCCCGGACATCAGTAGGGGGCACTGCGACATGGTGTCCTTTTGCGTAGGGGTCGCTACCCACGGACGAGGTGCTGGCAAAAATCAACCGTCGGAAGAGGGCAAGCCTGCTTCCCACCACGGTGGTACCTCGTCCGAATGCACCGTCCGCCCAATGGATCCTCAACCACCCCCTGGAAGTCTCTTCTACCAAGGGGAGGGACGATTGGCTTACGAGCGGACCTGCCCTGGCGGTGTGACGACCTTCATCGGCGCCGATCCCGCAGCAGACGTGCCAACAGCGAACCCAGCAGCGCTAGCCCAGCAAGCCGTCGACAAGATGGCACTGCTGGGTCCGGACATCGCTAGTCCGCGTGACGCCGGGAAATACACGGTCGGTGTTCCGATGTGGATGTGGGTCAACCAGAGCGCCACGACCTACGGTCCGAACACCGCGTCGGCGACGGCGGGCGGGATCACCGTCACCGCGACGGCGAAGGTGTCGAAGATCGTGTGGCAGATGGGCGACGGCGCCTCCGTGACGTGTCGCGGTCCCGGCACGCCCTATACGCCGTCCGAGGGCATCGCGCAGTCACCGACCTGCGGACACGTGTACTCCAAGACCTCAGCCAGTGCCCGGAGCAGCAAATTTCCGGTGATCGCGACCTCGACGTGGACGATCAACTGGCAGGGCGGCGGACAAGCCGGTCAACTCACAGAGGTCCGGCAGACCGACCTGCAGGTGGCAGTCGGCGAAGTACAGGTTGTCGGTAACGCCGCCGGAAGGACAGAACGGTGAGCAAGACCCAAGTAGGCACAGCCCCAAGCAGCGTCCCTCCTCAGGAACGCGTTGCCGGGCCTGTGGTCCCGCCCCGGGTGTCAGCGCGCAGGCGACGGCCAGGGGTCATCGCTCTGTCGCTGGCATTGATGGCGGCCGGGGGCGCCGGCGTTGCCGTCCTGTTGCTCCAGGTCGGCGACCGTACGGACGTCGTCACCGTGGTCCGTAACGTCCAGGTCGGGCAGGTGCTCACCGAAAGCGATCTCGGCAAGGCGTCCCTCGCCCTGGATGCGGCCGTCAAGTCCGTGCCCGCCGACGACTTGAAGTCGGTGGTAGGCAAGCGGGCGGCCGTGGAGCTCAAGCCCGGTTCTCTGCTGGCCCCCGCGCAGGTGACCAGGGACTCGCTGGTGAAGGCAGGCGAGAAGTTGGTGCCGATAGGGCTGGAGCCCAAGCAGATTCCTGCCACGGCGCTGGTGCCGGGCCAGAAGGTGGAGCTGGTGCATGTCCCGGCTCAGGGAGCGACCGATAGTGGCAAGACGTCGGAGGCTGCGCCGCAGACCATCAGGGGTCGGGTCGTGAAGGCGTCCGGCGCTGCTCCGGGTACGGGAGTGAAGGTGGTGGACGTGGCCACCTCAGCCACCGACGGGCCCAAGGCCGCCGCCTGGGAGGCAGCCGGCACTTTGCGTCTGGTCCTCGCTGCCCCGGACGGTCGCTGATGGCTGTCATCGCGCTTGCCGGCTGCAGCGGTGCGCCCGGCGTGACCACCAGCGCCCTGGCCTTGCTGCTGTCGTGGCCTTTGGAAGCGGGGCGGCGGATGATCCTGGCCGAATGTGACCCGGACGGTGGGTCCGTGCTGCACGGTCTGCTGCAGGGCACGCTCGAAGACCGGTACGGGCTGCGCAACCTCTCGGTTGCCGCCCGTAAGGGCGAGTTCAGTGAAGCGTTCTGGCGGCAGCTGATCGATCTGAGCAGTGAGGACCCCAAGAAGGAGTCACCTCGCGATCGTCTGCTGCTCCCCGGCCTCACTGACCCCGCGCAGGCGGCGAGCCTTGGCCAGGTGTGGAAGGTTCTGGCGCGGATGTTCCGCGGCATCGAAACGCACAGCGGTCACGACGTTCTGATCGACCTCGGCCGCCGCGGCGCGTACGGGCCTTGCGGGGTTCTGGCTGAGCAGGCCGACGCCGTGTTCGTGGTGGTCCGCAACACACTTCGCTGCCTGCAAGCGGCCGAGGGGCGGGTTCGCGCCTTGGAGGAGCGCGTCGGCGACGTCAGCGTGTTGATGATCAATGAGGGTCCGTACCCCGCGGGTGAGGTGCAGCGTGTTCTGCAAGTACCGGTGATCGCCACCCTGCCGTACGCGCCGGACGATGCCGCCGTGCTGTCCGACGGCGCCGAACAGTCTCGCCGGTTTATCCGGTCGTCGCTGATGAGGGCTGCCCGCACCAGCAGCACCCTGGTCATCCAGCGGGCCGCCATGCGCCGGGCCCGTCTCGATCCGCGCGTGGTGCGCGCAGCTGGCGGGGAGGTGACCCGTGCACGCTAGGCCTCTGCACCCGGACCCCTCGGTGGCACCCCTGCCCCAGGCGCGGGAGCACCAGAGTGCCACAGCGCCGACCTCTGCCGGTTCGGCCGCGGGAACGCGTGTGCTCGGCGCGGCTGTTCCGCAGGTCGCCGTCGACTATCGGGTGGCCCGGGATATCGCATCGCAGGTTGCCAGGCAGCGGGAGGAGCTGCTGAAGACCAAGCCCGATATGGACCGCGACAGTGAGGAGCAGCGCTGCCTGAACTGGATTGCCGAGGCTGTCGCCCTGTGGTCCGACGCTCAGGCCATGACGTTGCGGGAGGACGAGGCGCTGCGGCGCGCCGTGTATGACCTGCTGTTTCGGGCGGGCCGGTTGCAGCCGTATCTGGACGATGAGCGGGTGGAGGACATCATCATCCAGGGCCCGCAGGAGGTGTGGCTGGACTATGGCGACGGTGAACGCCGTCGGGTGGGCCCGATCGCAGAGTCCGAGGAGGAATTGCTGGAGCTGTTGCGGGAGTTGGCCCGGGGTTCCGGGAACAGTGAGCGCACCATCTCCACGGCGAATCCCACGCTTGCTCTGGCGCTTGAGGACGGCTCCCGGCTGCAGGCCATCACCGGGCTGGGGCCGATGACGTATGCGGTCATCCGCCGGCACCGTATCTCCCAGGCCGGTCTCGACGACCTGGTGCGGCTGGGCATGATCGATGCGGTCCTGCGCGAGTTCCTCGGTGCGTGCGTACGTGCTGAGAAGAACATCATGATCGCGGGGAAGCAGAAGGCCGGCAAGACGACGCTGATGCGGGCGCTGCTCAAGGAGTTCGATCCTGAGACGCGGTTTGCCACCATTCAGAGCGAGGACGAGCTCTTCGCCCACGACAACGGCTACCACAAGCAGGTCGTGTCCCTGGTGGGCCGCGAGTCCAATGGGGAGAAGGATGTCACCGGGCGCGGTGCCGGCGAGGTCACGCTGCTGGATTTAATGCATCCCGCGCTGCGGATGTCGCTGGAGCGGATCGTGGTCGGCGAGGTCCGCGGCCCCGAGGTCGTGGCGATGATGCAGGCGTTGACGAACGGATCCGGCGGCAACCTGTGCACCATCCACGCCCGGAGGCCGGACATCGTCTTCGACCGGATCGCCGAGCTGTATGCGCTCGCCCAGGAGAACCTGTCCGAGCAGCTCGCCTACCGGCAGACCGCCAACGGCCTGGACTTCGTGGTGTTCGTCGACATGACCGATGAAACGCAGATCGGTGGGCACCGCCACCGCTATGTCTCCCACGTCCTGGAGCTGACCGGGATCGGCGAGAGTGGCCGGCCCGCCACCAATGAGGTGTTCTCCCCCGGCAAGGAGTTCGGTGAGCCGCGGGCGGTGCCCCGGATGGACCCAGGCTGCATCGATGATCTACGCCGCGTCGGCTTCGACTCCACGCTGCTGCAACAGCCCTACGGGACCTGGCAGGCGCCCCTACCGCTGAAGGTGGGGATGAGCCGATGACATGGCTGTTGGGACTGCTGTGCGGGATGGCCGTCGTCGGCGGGCTGATCGGTGTCGTCGCCGGGACGGTGGGCACGACGGCCCCGCGCCGGGCCCCGCTGCGCCGGCGCTGGCAGGCCGTGCGCGCCGGCAAGAACCAGAGCCAGGGCAGCCGGCTGCGACGCCGCACGCTCACCCTGGCAGCCGTCGCCGTCTTCGTGGCTGTGTGGCTTTCCGCGGGGAACTTCGTCGGCGGTGCACTGCTTGGTGCGGCTGTCATCGGCGTGCCCTGGCTGATCACCCCGGCGCAGCTGGCGCAGGAGCGCATCGGCCAGCTGGAAGCTCTCAGTGAGTGGACGCAGCGGCTGGCCGGGCTGCTGCGGCTGGGCATGGGTCTGGAGCAGGCGATGATCACCAGCCGTCAGGGGGCGCCGGACGAACTCGCCGAGCACATCATCAACCTGTCCGACCGGCTGCGGCTGGGCTGGCGGCCGGAGCAGGCCCTGCGCGCGTTCGCCGGGGAACTGGACGATGTCACCGCGGACAAGGTGACCGCCGCACTCGTTTTGTCGGTCAACGACCGCGGTCCTGGCCTGGCACAAGCGCTGGAGGATTTGGCGGGCACCGTCCGGGAGGAGGTCGCCAAGAAGCGCGCCATCGAGGCAGACCGGGCCAAGCCCCGGACGACCGTGCGGTGGATGACCATCATCACTGTCGGCGTCGTGGTGGCCGGGTTCTTCGTGCCGTCCTACACCAGGCCGTACTCCACGCTGCTGGGGCAGCTCGTGCTCGCCTTCCTGGCGGCGGGGTTCGTGGGTGTGCTCGCCCTGATGCGGCAGCTGGGCACCTTCCGCCGCATCCCGCGTTTCCTCATTCCCGACCCGACCAGCACCGTCCGACTCCCCGCGCCTGAAGCGGAACCGGAGCCGGAGCCGGCGGCCGCCCGCCGGGGGCAGGAAGGAGCCGTGTCGTGAACCTGCTCCCCGTCGTTGCGGCCGGAGGCACGGTCGGCGCCGGCCTGGCCCTGCTGGTGCGAGAACTCCTGCGTCCCCAGCCCGCATTGGGGCCGGCCCTCAAGCGCAGCGCCCCTGCCACCTTGGCCCTGCCCGAACCGGAACTGGACCGTGAGGAGGTGTGGGGCCGGTGGCTGCTGGCCCGCCTCGAGCGGCTGCCCGGCGTCCGCATCCCCGCCACCAACCTGGCCCTGCTCGGGCAGGGGCCAGGACACTTCATGCTCAAGAAGACCGCGCTCGCCGCACTGGGGCTGCTCTGCCCGGTGATCGCGACCATTCCCTGGGTCATCGCGGGCGTGGGCCTGCCGTTCTACGTGCCGGCCGCCGTCGGACTGCTCATCGCCGGCCTGCTGTTCATCACCCCTGATCTCGCGGTGCGCGACCAGGCCAAGCGGGCGCGGGAGGAATTCGCGCACGCCCTGTCCGCCTACCTGGACCTGGTCGCCCTCAAGCGGGCAGCCGACGCCGGCCCCGCCGAGGCCCTGGAGAAGGCCGCCGAGGTCGGCGAGGGCTGGCCCTTTGTGTATCTGCAGGCAGCGCTGCGCCGGGCCCGGCTGGAGAAGATCCCCCCGTATCAGGCACTGGCGGAGCTGTCCGCCCAGTACCAGCTGCCCGTCCTGGACGACGTCGCCGACATCATGCGCGGCTCGGCTACTGACGGCGCCGCCGTCTACAAGGCGCTGCGGGCACGCACCGCCGCCCTGAATGCGGAACTGCTCGCCGCACAGGCCGCCGAGGCGAACGCGGCCAGCGAGAAGATGACCGCGCCCGGCGCCCTGCTCGCCGTCCTGGTCATGCTCCTGATGGCCTTCCCCGCGGTCATCCGCATGCTCGCCGTCTGACCACCACCGTCCTCAAACGATTCCCTGATCCATTGAAGAGCCAAGGAGTCACGACCATGAAGCACACTGCCGCCCGCACCCGCCGTGCTGTGCTCCGGGCGACGACACACCCGCACACCGGCCCGGACAGTGCGCCCCGCAGACCGGGGGTGGGCGGGCGGGGCGCGCGCACCTTATCGCGCGCCAGCCGCGCCGTCTTCCATGTGACCAGCCGCGTGCAGGAAGGCCTTCAGGAGGCAGCACGGCGTCCGGACCGCGGCGACATCTCCACCACCACCGTCATCATCTGGGTGGCAGCCGTCACCGGCGCGGTCCTGATCGCGGGAACCATCGCCGTCGTGATCGCCAAGTACAACGGCCAGCTGAACGGCCTGTGATGAAACGTCCCGAGCGGCTGAGCGACTGGTGGCAGGGGCGACGGTGGGGCGATGACCGCGGCGACACCTCCATCCAGATGGCGATCATCTTCCCGTTCGTGCTGCTCGCCACGATGGCCGTCATCCAGGCGTCCCTGTGGTACTACGCCCGGCAGATCGCCCTGACCGCCGCCCGCGAAGGAGCCACCGCAGCCCGCTCCTACCAGTCGAGCCCGGCCGACGGGGCGGCCCGGGCGCGGAACGTACTGGGGCGCACCGCCGGCGACAGCCTGACCGGCTACAGCGTCAGGGCCGGCAGTGACGGGCAGCGTGTGCGGGTCCAGGTGAGCGGCACCGCCCTCTCGCTGATCCCCGGCGTGCCGGGACTGCACGTCAGCCAGTCCGCGTCCGGCCCGGTCGAGCGCTGGACGATTCCGGGGGAGTGATTCACGTGCGAGACAGGGCCCGTTGGGCTGACAGGCTTCGCGGTGATGAGGGCAGTGCCGCGATCGAAGCGGCGATCATTGTGCCGTCGCTGATCATGTTCCTGTGTCTGGCGGTCGCCGGCGGTCGGATCGTCACCTCCGGCGCGAAGATCGACTCAGCGGCTGAGGACGCGGCCCGGGAAGCGTCCATGCACCGCACAGCTTCAGCCGCTCAGGGTGCCGCGCAGGCGGCGGCCGCCGAGTCCCTCACGGACCAGGGGATCACCTGCGCATCGACATCCGTCGACGTCAACACCGGTGGCCTGAGCGTGCCGGTGGGGCAAGTGGGCACCATCACGGTGACCGTGACCTGCACCGTTTCTCTCTCCGACCTGCTGCTGCCAGGGGTGTCGGGGTCAAGGACGCTCACATCGACGGCGACGTCCGTGGTGGACCAGTACCGGCAGAGAGCCCTTGGGTTCGCAGATTCTGAAGGGCCATGGGGCGCGAGCCGAAGCATGGGGGCCGTGCAGTGAGATCGCGAGAATACTTGGGTTTATGCCTCGCCCGCCGAGCGATTCCGGGCTCCTGCTCGGCAGGCTGTTCGTGCTGCGAGCCAGACAGTCTCGAACTCTTCGAGGGTGAGGTCGTGCGGCTCGTGGCCGTCCCATTCATGGACGGGCACCTCAGCAGTGGCGCCGAACGTCTTCTCGTAGTCCGCCAGTGTTCCGCCTGCCTGGGCGTCTTGCCATTCGGTCTGGGAAGCTGCGGCGATCGGCGTCTTGAGGGGTCCCTGCAGTTCGACCTGGCGGGTGACCCAGCCGTCGGCGTCGACTTCGAAGTAGAACCAAAGGTCCTGGGTCCATACGCCGACGGGATGCTCGTCGGGGTGCAGGTCGAGTCTGGGCTGGTGGCTCAGGAGGCTTTCCCCGCCAGCATGCCAGGGGAAGGCTCCGTCACGCTTGGGCCAAACGACCTGCAGGACCGGGAACGGCGGCTTGCGGTAGTAGCTGATCGCCATTCCGAAGAAGGCCTTGTACCAGCGGTAGTCGACGGCTCGGAGTACGACGGGGACGCTGGCGACGTCGTGCCGTTTCTGGCCGGCTTCCAGGGGCTGTCCTTCAATCTCTTGCTGGGCAAGGTCGTTGAGGATCGTCTGCATCAGACGGACGTCCAAGCCGAACATCGAAAGCTCTGGCATCCGCCGGCTGTGCCAGAGGCCGATGGTGTAGACCCAGCCCGGCCCGTTGTCATCGGCGGGAATCATCGTGACCTGCCAGCCGTGCTGCTGGATGACGTCGACGGTCGACTGGACACGTGGGTCCAGTTCGTTGATGTCCTGGCAGACGACGCAGTGGCAGGGGGTGAGACCGGTGGGCATGGCGGTGAGCGTACGAGAGCGGTTCCGCCTCAAGCTCGGCGGGATCGGTCAACCGGGGGTGCCGGTGTCGGTGTCGGTGAAGCCGCGGGGGTCGACGACTGCGGTGTAGCGGAGGCCGGCGTTGATGGCCAGGACCAGAACACGACCTGCAACAGCGGGCGCTTCCGAACCGACGACTTTTCCGACACGAGGCAGGGGATGATCGTGCGTGGGTTTGTGCGGACACGGTACGACGACCGCGGCGGCGTCACCGTGTTCGTCGCGGTGTGCGTCTTCGCCCTAATCGGCATCATCGGCCTCGCCGTGGACGGCGGAAGCAAGATGCGTGCCACCGAGCGGGCTGACTACATCGCCGGCGAGGCCGCCCGGGCCGGCGGACAGGCCATCGACCCCGCAGATGCCATCAGCGGCACCGCGATCCACGTCAATCCGCAGGCGGCCACCGCCACCGCGCAGGCCTACCTGCGCTCCGCCGGCGTCACCGGCACCGTCAGCGTGTCCGCGGACGGCAAAACCCTCAACGTCACGGTCACCGACTCCTACGACACGCGCTTCCTGTCGGTGGTCGGGATCGGCTCGCTGTCGGTGACCGGCCAGGGCACGGCCGCCCTCCTGCACGGCGTCACCGCTCCCGAAGGAACCTGATGCGCCCCACCACCCGCTCCCCCGCCGTGACCGCCGCCCGGACCCTGGCCCAGGTACTCAAGGCCGTGCTGAGCGTGCTGGTCCTGGCCTCCGTCCTCGCCGGGCTGCCGCTGCTGCTGGCCTGGGCGACCCCGGTCATCTGGGCTGCTACAAACGACGACCTCACGCACCTGCTGGACCGGCAGGACACAGGCCAGGTCTTCCTGCTGTTGCTCATCTGCGTGGGCTGGACCGGGTGGGCGCAGCTCGGCTTCTGTGCGGTAAGCGAGCTCATCGCGCAGCTGCGGGGCAGGACTTGGCACGCCCCGCGCGGATTGGCTGCCCCACAGCGCGCTGCGGCCGTGTTAATCGGCAGCATCCTGGTGCTGCTGCCTGCGAGTTCAGCCCTGGCCTCCGATGCGCAGGCGGCGCCGGCCAGCACGGCGGGCCTCCTACCTGGCCAGGCAGCCCGTCAGACCTCCCAGACCACCGGCGCTGACCAGACTTCCCCGATGTCCTCTGCGAGCACCTCGACGTCGAGTACGTACACGGTGCGCGAGACCCGGCCGGCCCAGAGCCTGTGGGGCATCGCCGAGCGGGAGCTGGGGGACGGCGAGCGCTGGCGGGAGATCGCCGACCTGAACGAAGGCCGCAGCATGCCCGACGGCACGGTTTTCCGCGCGAACAGCATCCTGCAGCCGGGCTGGCAGCTGAAGATGCCCCAGACCAGCAGTGCACCAGCCCGCGTCCGTACGCAGTTGGGCAACCAGCCTGCGTCGGCCTCACGGAACGGTGAGCATGTCGTCACGGTCCACTCCGGCGACCACCTTTCGAAGATCGCGGAGAAGGAGCTCGGCGACGGCAGCGACTGGCCCCAGCTGTTCAAGGCCAGCCGAGACAAGCCGCAACCCGACGGCCTGCCCGACATCACCGACCCGAACCTGATCTACGCGGGCCAGCAGATCACTGTGCCCGGCACCCAGCCCGAACAGCCTGCTCCGCCGCAGGACGGCGACGGCGCGGCGGCAGACAGCCAGGACACCACTCCCCCTCCGACGAAGACGCCCAGCGCCGAGCAGTCAGCGGGCGAAGACGCGGAGGATGCGCCAGCAGCCGGTCAGACCACAGCGCCCGCTCCAGCGTCATCGGCTCCCAGCGCACCGAGCAGCCGTCCCGCCCAGCAGCCCGGACAGACACACGGCTCTGGCTCTCCCTCCGCAGCTCCTTCTGCCACGCCGCAGTCCAGCAGCAGCGCATCGCCGTCGGCCGAGCCGTCCAGCTCCGCCGCCACCGGTTCCGAGACGCCGGCGTCGGCCCCGTACGACCCTCCGCTGAACCTGCGGCGAGTCTTGGGCGCCGGCGCGCTGTTGGCCGCCGCCATCAGCGCAGCGCTCGCCCTGCGCCGGACGCTGCAGCGCCGCCGCCGCAAGCCCGGCGAGAAGATCGCAATCGCGGCGGAAACGTCCCCGGCCGAGGCCCAGCTGGCGGCGGCCGCCGAACCCGCAGATGCCGTCCGCCTGGACGTGGCCCTGCGGACCCTGGCCCACCAGCTGGCCAAAGACTTGAACCTGCCAGCGCTGCGGGCCGCACGGATCGGTGCCCGCACCGTGGAGGTGCTGCCCGAGGACCTCGCCCAAGACGCCGTGCCGCCCTTCGCCACCGGGAAGGCCGGCTGGTGGGCCCTGCCCACCGACGCCGACCTGCTGGACGAAGACACGGCCCGCGACGTACAGGCCCCGTACCCGGGGCTGGTCACGATCGGCAGCACCCCCGCGGGCGACCTTGTACTGCTCAACCTGGCACACGTGCCAGCGCTTCTGCTGGACGGCAACCCAGTCCACATCACCGAGGTATGCACCTCCCTCGCCCTGGAACTCGGGATGAGCCCATGGGCCAGCGAAGTACAGATCGTGACGGTGGGGTTCGGGGAGGACCTGCCACAGCTGCTGCCCACCGCGCGGATCTCCCACATGCGCCAGGCCGCGCACGCACTGCGCGACCTCAGCGAACGCCTGCTGGAAGCGCACCAGATGCCCGAGACCGGCCACCAACCGTATCTGTTGCTGTGCGCGTCCTTGCTGGACGAGGACCTGGCCTGGCAGTTCGCCGATGTCATCGACAAATCCCACAAATCCCGCACAGTGCCCGTCACACTGATCGCCCCAGCGAGTTCCGCAGCCGCCCACTTCCCAGAAGCAGAGCTCCTCAACGCCTCGCTCAGCGAGCCGCAAACCCTCGACGTGGCCGGCACCGACATCACAGTGCAGCGCCTGGAACACGCCGCCTACCTGCAGATCACCACCGCCCTGAAAGTGTCCGGACAGCCGCCCCACCCAGCCGAGGGGCCCTGGGAGACCGTCCCGGACGAGTCCGACAGCCTTCCCGGGCAGGTTCCACCCACGGAGTCCGCGCCTCCATCCGTTGCCGCCTCGGTCCCATCGCCGCCGACGCCAACAGATATCTTCCCGGCCCTGCTCGCCGCCAGCACCGACCCGTCAGGGCTTGGTCTGCCCTCCCCCGCCGCATCGACACGGCTCGACGACCAAACGGGATCCGACCGCGAAGCAGCCGCATCTTCGGCTCCGACCGCGGCGGACACCACCATGCTGGCTAAGGCGACAGAGGGCGCGGAGGCGGCAGGGGCGGACCGCGCCGGGATCGGCGGCGAGAAGCCCGGGGCGGAACCGGAAGGGTACGAGGCGCAGGACGTGCGTGCGCCAGAGATCCGAGTGCTGGGGCCGGTCGAGGTGACGGGCGTTGCCAGCACCGGTCACGGCCCCAGGATGGCGCAGCTGGCCGCCTTGCTGTACTTCCGGCCCGGACGCAGTGCCGATGTCGTGTGTGCCGACATGGCCCCCGTCAGCCCCTGGACGACGAGCACCCTCAACGCCCGGATGCAGGGCCTGCGAAGTTCCCTGGGAAGCGACTCCCACGGCACCCCCTACGTGCCGCGCCGCAAAGCGGGCGCGGACCCCTACCGGCTCGCTCCCGGTGTGCGCTGCGACTGGACGCGCTTCCTGCAACTCGTTGAACGCGCACTGCCACTGGGCCCGTCCGGCCTGACGGACTTGGAGAAGGCGCTGACGTTGGTACGAGGCAGGCCGTTCGGCGGCCGGCCGCTGCCCTGGGCCGAGCCCCACCAACAGGAAATGATCACGCGGATCATCGACGTCGCGCACACCGTGGCCACCTACCGCACTTCCGCAGGGCCCCACCACGACCTCAACGCCGCGCGCCAGGCCATCGCGACCGCTCTCGAAGTCGACGACACGGCAGAACTCCTCTATCGGGACTGGCTGCGGATTGAGCATACGGCCGGAAACCGACAAGGGCTGCACACCGCCATCACCCGCATCCAGCAGGTCAACCAAATGCTGGACTGCTCGCTGGAGAGGGAGACCGAACAGCTCATCACCGAACTCCTCAACACGACGCGAGGCGGCGTCCCACAATCAGCGGAAGACCGGTGATACCAGCTACCCGGCACACGCACCGGGGCGCAGGAAGAAGGGACGGACGCGTGGCTGGGCCACTGCAGCTCACACGGATGCACCGCATTCTCATCGGCGTGGTCGTCGCGGGAGCGGTGGTCATCGCCGGTATCGGCTTCGCCGGTTCGTACGCGGCCGTCCGTGAGCTCGCCCTTCAGAAGGGCTTCGGGAACTTCAGTTACGTCTTCCCCGTCGGCATCGACGCGGGCATCTGTGTGCTGCTCGCCCTCGACCTGCTGCTGACCTGGATCCGCATCCCCTTCCCGCTGCTGCGCCAGACGGCATGGCTGCTGACGGCGGCGACGATCGCGTTCAACGGCGCGGCGGCCTGGCCAGACCCGCTGGGCACCGGCATGCACGCGGTCATCCCGATCCTGTTCGTGGTGTCGGTGGAAGCGGCCCGGCACGCCATCGGTCGGATCGCGGACATCACCGCCGACAAGCACATGGAGGGCGTCCGCCTCACCCGCTGGCTGCTCTCCCCGCTGCCGACCTTCCTGCTGTGGCGCCGGATGAAGCTGTGGGAGCTGCGCTCCTACGACCAGGTCATCAAGCTGGAGCAGGAACGTCTCGTCTACCAGGCCCGCCTGCGCTCCCGCTTCGGCCGCGCCTGGCGCCGCAAGGCCCCCGTCGAGTCGCTGATGCCGCTGCGCCTGGCGCGCTACGGCGTCCCGCTCGCCGAGACCGCCCCCGCCGGCCTCGCCGCCGCCGGCATCGAGCCGGTGCTGCTGCCGCCGGTACCGCACCAGCCGCAGCTGGACGCGCCGGCCGCGGACCACCGGCCCGCCGTCGCGGCGCCCGCGCCCCGGCCGGAGGAGTCCGGCCCGGGACCGTACCGAAAGTCCGGGGACGCCCGGTACGAGGAGGAGCCCGAGTACGAGCCCGAGAAGGGCTTGCCTAGGCACTTCGTCGACGACGCTCTACTCGAGATGGAGAGTTTCGTACTGCCAGCAACTGCATCCACCAGCAGAGAGACTCGCGCCCAGCGAATGAACGCTGAGGTCAATGACGCGTCGAGCACGGAAGCCACCGGACTACCAGCTGCACTCACCACTGTCGACCACTACTACCTGGCTTGGCTGGACTACCAAGCCGAACAAGGTGAACAGCCGACAACCGACCAGCTATCCACCTATCTCACAGCACGAGGCTTTCACGGACGCGGCGGAAACCCGATCAGCCCCGCCACTCTGCGCCGCTACTCCCTACCCTTCCGCGTCTACAAGGTCTGGGCCGAACACCGGACGCGCGAAGACACTCCACTGCCAGACGTCGTCGCAAAGGAATGCACAACCCGCGGGATCACAGCCCAGTACAACAAGCCTGTCACCGCCGCCTACGTCAGGGCGAATAGCCGAGACTTTCAACGACGGTGGGGTGCCCTCAGCCACGCAGCCGCCAGCACTCGGCCGCCGCCTACGGCGTTGCCAGCTACTCGTACTCACGTCGCTGCGCCACCGGGGCCGCTGAGCCGGCGTAGCCCTGTGCCTCGGGGCGAGGGCTAGCGGGTCACTGGGTGATGCCAGCCCAACACTTCGGCGGCAAGTCAATCGAGGTCGATCGGGATTTCGTAAGCGATCTCCCAACGCACATCCGGTACAGCGATGTCGGCGGTCTCGACAGGGCGACCGTCGCGGTCATAGTAGGTGCGTTCAATGCGTATGAGCAGGTCTCCGACTGTGATGCCCAGGAGATTGGCTTCCTGCTGGTCAGCGCGTCCGGGACGGGGAACCTCTACGGCGACATCGATAGTGACACCGATCGCGCGCATTCGTTTCACGACTCCGGCGCCGGCGAGCGGGCCCATCTCCGGCAGAACGATAGGAGTGCCGTCCGTGATAGCCAGGGGCTCCCATGAGGTGGACAGCTGGACGGGCAGTCCGTTAGCGAAGAACTCGTAGCCAGTGCGCACGCAGAGGTCACCTGGGCTGATAGCGAGACGTTGGGCGATGTGCTCAGGGGCGGGAACACGGGCTTCGCTGTGAGACTCCCAAGTGCCTCGATGCCCCTTTTCAAGCATGTCGGCGCGGAAGGGGGATCCGCTGCGGTCTTCGCGGTGGCGAGAGCGCACCATGCGCAGACGCTCTCGCGGAGAGCGGACAAAGGTGCCTGAGCCAGCCCTTCCTTCGAGGATGCCTTCGATGATCAGGCGCTCCATGGCGCGTTGGGTGACGTTGCGGCCGACACCGTATTCGGTGGCGAGTTGAGCGCGTGAGGGCAGTCGTTCACCGACAGCCCAATCACCGTCCCTGATGCGACGGCGCAGGTCGTCCGCGATGTGGAGGTAGGGCGCCTCTCGCGGCATGCAACTCCTCCTGCTGCCCAGTCGTGCAGGGCTGTTGGTTCGATCAGCATCAGCATTGACAAGCTACTGCATCAGGTAGAAGCTACTGAAGTAGAAATACTCTACGTGATCAACGCTTCACGGGGGAGACCTGTGCGCCCTCAGAGGGTCGAAACCATCGCCGTACGACTGTCGGCTGCCCTGGGTACGCACATTCGGCGCCTGGGCAGCCCCTCGGGTGTCCGCCTCGAGGCAGATCTGCCGCCCGATTTACCAGAAACCAAGCGCCGAGACCTTCTCGCCGCCATCGCCGACGCCGACGCATACGGCCATGAGCACACCGGACGCAGCAACTTCGTATGGGTATTCATCAACTCCCAGGAAGACTCGTGAGTGACGAACGGGAACAGCACACGATGCACACCTTCCAGGCAGAGAACGTCGCATCTCACCCGATAGCCAAGACCCAACACGGACAAACAGATCGTCCAGCTACTTGCCTGTGGGGCCGCGAAGACCAGATCGGACGGTGTTCCCTGATGGGGGCAACCCCGCCTGCCGTGCGTGTCAATTGCAGAAAGGGCCTGCGGCAGCCGGACGTCATGTTGGCATGGTTTAAACGGCATCAAGACCCGTTCGGTTCGCCTGTGCATGCGGAGGACGCTCGCCGGGTGAAGCAGATGCGCCGTCTGGTTGAAGCCCGTCTACTGCTGTGCCGGTTGCCGGAACTCGTTGATCCGATGCTGTTGGTGACTAGCGAGCTGGTGACCAACGCCCTGCGGCATGGCGAAGGTCCCGGAGTGTCGCTCCTGCTGTCCTCCTATGAGCAGCACGCCCATCTCCGTGTCCACGACGGCTCTCATGGGAGTCCTAGGCTGCTTGCCCCGTCCGTATTGGCTGAGAGCGGGCGGGGCTTGTTTCTGGTGGAGGCCACGGCACGAGAGCTTGGCGGATCGTGGGGGATCAGCAGCGATCACACGCAGACGTGGTGCGAACTTCCCCGACCCTGCGAGCCCTTGGGAGAACGAGGATCCCTCGACGCAGATTGTGCGGGGGCCGAGACGGCATCGAGTTCTACGAGCTCGGTTGTGTCGTTCGCCGTTCGAGGGCATCAGTTTCCGTCGGCGGGGGGTCTCGGGTGAGTGCCGCTCCCACGAAGCGCGAGGTCGCAGAGAACCGTGCCGCGCTGGAAGCCGATCGATTGAAGGTGGTGCACCGCTACCGCGTTGAAGGCGCTTCCCTGGCAGCGCTCTGCCAGGAATACGGGGTTGGTATCGAATGGCTGCGCCGGCAGTTTGATGAGTGGAACGTGCCTCGCCGTCTACGGAGGCATGAGGATCCTGGCTTTCCTTGGAAACCATTGCACAAGGTCGAAAGAGCCATCCTCGCCCGCCGGTTGGCGAACCCTGGCCTGCTGGAGGCGAGCGTCGTCATCGACCTCAGCGGCGCACACCCGATCTGCTCGCTTTCCCGGACACGGCTGGCAGTTCCGGTCGGCTGGGGGCGCGTGGCAGGACACCTGGAGGTAGCGAACTGGGCGGAGGCGTGCCTCGTCATCCTGCAGCTACGCAGCCTGCCCGCGCAGTTCCCCGCCCTTCGGCAACGCAAGCCCTACAACTCCCCCACCGCACCGCGGACGGTCTGCTGGGGAGCCGGCACGCCCCCGGACCGTCACCAGCAGGGGCAGATGCTGGGCTACCACCGCTCCGGAGTCGTCGCCTACGCCACCTTCGGTCACCTGCTGACCGACACCAGCAACGCCCCCAGCGACAGCCCTTGACCCAACTCCCCCACGCGGCCGCCCAAACCCTGGCACCACCCTCAACGGCAGTCACAACACGACCCGCCTCGCCGCTACATCGCCCTACGCCCTGAAAGCCGCCATGCCTCTCTTACGTGCACGCAAACCAACCGACAAGCCCCACAGCGACATAGCAACACCGCCGCCAGACCTGCCCCTCACGCCACACCCCGCCGGCTGGGACACCGACCTGCGCCTTGCCTTGGAAGACCTCCACGTCGGCCGATGGCGCTCAACCCAGCAGCTCCTCGCCACAACCGGCCGCAACTGGACGATACGGACCGCGCGCAGCCAGGTCCTGGCCGCCAGCGCCGTTGCCCAAGACGCCGTCGCGGCCTGGCTGGCTGAGGAACCCCGCAGTGCGAACGCGATGATGATGCGGGCACGGGTCCTGACCCAGCAGGTCTTGACCGAGCACCGGCATAATCCCGCAGCGGCACTCAGCGAAGACTTCTCCCTCGCACGAGAGGCGTGCAGGACCACGGCGCACCTGGTGCCTCGCGATCCGGTCCCCTGGGTTTGCCTGCTCTCACTCGCCCAGCTGGACCTCGACCCGCGGTGCAGCCCTTTCCCCGAGCACTGGGCGCACGCCCACGACCCGATGCTTCCTGCAGCGCCATGGGGCCTGCTGCACGAGGTCGAACGGCGTGATCCAGGCAACCGGGAGGCCTACCACCGCATGCTCGCCGTCTTCCACACCCGCGGCTACTGCGCCATCGACTTCGCGCACGTCGCCGCAGCCAAAGCCCACCACGGCTCACCCCTGCTCATGCTCCCGCTGTACGCCTACGCCGAGCTGTACCGGCAACGACTGCAAAACCCCCGCGCCGACATCTTCCGCTTCTGGCTCGACCACCCCGTCGCCGCCCACACCGAACGTGCCCTGCGCAGCTGGTTCGCCTGGACCCAACCACGCCAGAACGCCCCTTTAGATCTCAATCACCTTGCGTACGCGCTCGTGGCCGGAGGGCACGCACATCACGCCCGAGCGGTCTTCGAGGCGATCGGCCCCTACGCCACCGCCGCCCCCTGGCAGCACCTGTCGAACTTTCCCGTCCAGTGGCAGGACGAGTTCAAAAAGGCCCGCGACTACGCCATGCGACACGCCCTGCAGACGTGATCCGCAGACCGCCTCTCCTGATCCACACCCCCCTTCTCCCCTATCACGCCGAGGCTCGCGCCCATTCCCCCCGCACGCCCTTCCCGCCCGAGCACCGGCGCCGACATCGCCGCGCCTGCTTCCCACCCAAGGCCACTGCCGCTTTCACCCAGAAACAGGAGTGCAATCGTGAAGAGAACTGCCACGCGCCGGCATAGGCGACCGGACGACGACGCCACCCTCGCCCGCCTCGGCTACAAGCCCGTCCTCGCCCGTCGTATGGGCGCCTTCGGGAACTTCGCCATCTCCTTTAGAGGTTGTCCCGTATGGGATGTGAGTTATCCGGTGAGAGCCAGGTTGTGGAGCCGAGCGATGCCGAGAATGGCCTGGTGAACTCCGTCGCCCTTGAGCCGGCAGTCCCGGAGGATCTTCCAGTTCTTCAGCCGCGACAGTGCGTGTTCGACCCGTGCACGTGCTCGGCGGTGGACGGCGTTCTCCGCTTCCTGCTGTGCGCTGAGGTGGCTCTGGCCTCGTCGTTTGCGGTGCGGGATGAGCAGGCCGGTGCCTTGGTAGCCGCCGTCCGCGATGGTGGGGGCGCCGCGGCAGACCCGGTCGACGCCGGACTCCGTGAACGCCCGGCAGTCGTTGCGGCTGCCGGGGAGCGGAAGGCCGATGGCCACGACCAGGCGGCTGTTGGCGTCGATGACAACCTGCAGGTTGGTCGAGTAGCGGTAGTTCTTGCTGGAGGCTGCGATGGTGCGGTCGCGGGGGGGGCACCAGGGTGCCGTCGACGATGTAGACGGTGTCCTTGCGCGGCCGGCGGGCTGGGGAGATCGCCAGCAGCGGTGCGAATTGGTCGAGGATGCGATCGGCCGCAGACTTCGAGACCCCGAACAGCGGCGCCACCTGCCGCAACGTGAGGTTGGTGCGCCAGTACGTCGCCACCAGCAACACCCGGTCCTCCAACGACAGCCGCCACGGCCGACCACGCTGAACATCACCACCACGACGCCGTGGCGAACTGCACCTCGGTCAGACCCGAGAACAGCTCAATCCACTTCGGATCATCCGCTGAGATCACCCCACCCATGCCCAGCCAACGCACCAACTGCTTCACCGGTTACGGGACAACCTCTAGCTAGCAGACACCGTACCGGACCGCAGCCGCCACCGAGGCACGGCCGGAACGGACACGCTCGATGATCAGCGGCCTGCCATGAACGGTCAGTCGGGCATTACGGTGGGACACGGAGGCCTCCGTGCGGTGAAGGTTCGACACCTCCACCACACACGGAGACCTTCGCCACGATCAAGACCGGCCCGCGTTAACAACGCTCGTGATCAAAACACCCAGCGCCTGTTTCTCGGCTCTCTCCGCGGGTGGGGCGTTGGCGGCGGGCTGGCTAACCCCCGCTAAACAGCACTTCAAACGCCTGCGATAAAGAATAAGCTCAGTGCGCCTCATAGACGGCTAACGGTATCGAGCTGCCGGCACTGGCACCGAATATCAATAAGTCGGAGGTCTCGCCGGAGGCGATGCTGTTTCCCCAGTGGAAATTCGTGCCCGGTAGTGAAGCAGGCTTCTGGTAGAGCCCGCTAAATTTGACACTCAGGTCTTCTTGGGTTCCTTTGGTTCCCTCTATCCATGGTCCGATTACATCCGTAACACCCGGCCACTCCTTCCAGGGAATCCGGACGTTGCTAGCAACGGCGTAGCCATCCGCCGGGCCTGAGGGAGGAGGCACCATGGACCCTGTCTTTCTATTGAAAAGGCCAATTTTGGCGTCCATGCGCAGATCTTCCGTTTTCGGACTAAATGGATACGTGAAGATCCTTATGCGCGCACGCGTCCTGTTCTCCTGATTTTCGATGCACAACTGGACCCGATCGTCTTGCCTCGCGTCTAAACGCGACATGTAGGAGGGGTTGAGGGAACCATGGCAGTGGATGCCCAGTGTGCTGGCAGGTGCGGCGGTGGGCGACACGGTTGGGGTTGGAGGAATGCTTAGGGTGTTCGTTCCTACCGCTCCGCTGGTAAGGAGAAGGGCCACACCAACGGCTCCCGCCGTGACAGTGCCACCTGCAATCATAAGTCTTGTCTTCATGTTTTCCGTCCTACAAGCAACTATGGCTTCAGCTTCTACTGATGGCGCTCCTACTGGAACAGAGGAAGACCACACCCCGCACTAGGGAGACACCCGGACCTTTCAGACTGAGCCTCTCCAACCTGGTCGCACGGTCAGCCTCTGCCGTCCGTGAGCACCCCCGTTCAGCCTTCGAGCAGGCGCTCGGCCATCTCGGAACCGGATCGAGGCCAGCCGCTGGACCGAGTCTTGGCCGAGCTGAAGCTCCAGTGGGCGGGTGAGGGCCGACGCGGATCCAGTGTGGGGCCCGGGACGGCGAGGCGGACGCGGCGCGCACCCGGCACAGACAACCGCACCGCACCCCACCCCGCGACGGTGCATCTGCTGCCTGATCGAGTTTTCGATGACGCGTAGCGGTTGTCTCCGCCGCTGCTGGACTACCTGCGCCTGCTGCGGGACAAGCCGGGTACGGCGGCTGCGTTGCTGTTGAGTGGGGTGGGTGCGGAGCGGGTGATCGCTCGGGCGCCGGCGCTGCGGTCACGGATGTTGACCTGGCACCAGGAGCGGCTCGGGGAGACGCTGACGATGTTCCATGACGTGCGGGAAGACGCCGATCCAGCGGATATGGGATGGGCGGATGCGACGGTGGCGCGGGGCAACTTCCGTACCTGAGCGGGCGAAGGTCACCTCCCACGTCTACGCCCTTACCAAGCGGAGCCGGGATGCACAGGTGGACCGTGCGCTGATGGAGCAGGCCTGTGCCCGACTGGGCCCCTACCCGTGCCGACCCGCCCGCGCGACGAGCTCTTAGTACTCCAGCAGCGGTTCGTGTCCTGAGCTGGTGGTTGTCGTTGTCCTGGTATGGAGGGGATGACTGAGGTCAGTTGCTGGACGGGTGAGTTGGAG
>NZ_JBVHPY010000037.1:0-41737 GCF_055567695.1 Streptomyces sp. NPDC026417 | reverse complement strand
CCCCCCCCCCCCCCCCCCCCCCCCCCCCCCCCCCCCCCCCCCCCCCCCCCCCCCCCCCCCCCCCCCCCCCCCCCCCCCCCCCCCCCCCCCCCCCGAGCCGGTTACGTGTGGTCGATCCGGCAGAGGCAGAACGGATGCCCCGCCGGGTCGGCGTACACGCGCCAGGCGCGCTTGCCGCCGTCGTCGTCGAGGTCGAGCGGGCGGGCGCCCAGGGCGAGGACCTTCTCCTCGGCGGCTTCCAGCGCCTCCTGCGTGCTGCCCGCGTCGAAGTCGAGGTGCAGTTGCTGCTGCTGGGCGCCGCCGTCCGTGCGGGGCCACTCGGGGGCGGTGTGCTCCGGTGCCTGCTGGAAGGCGATGCGGTGACCGCCGGGTGCGGTCAGCACGGCCCAGGTGTCGTCCTCGACGCTGATCTCGCCGCCCAGGACGCCGGCGTAGAACTCGGCGAGGGAACGCGGGTCGGGGCAGTCGAGTACGACGGAACGCATGCGTGCGGCGGGTGCCATGGCTTCCTCCTCGGTCAGCAGGCGCACAGGCAGAACGGGTGCCCCGCGGGGTCGGCGTACACACGGAAGGTGCGTGCGCGGTCCTCGGTGTCCAGCGGCCTGGCGCCGAGCGCCAGCACGCCCTTCTCGGCCGTGTCCAGGTCGTCGACGGTCAGGTCCAGGTGGAACTGCTGGGAGCCCTCGGCGGCGGGCCATTGCGGCGGTACGTGTCCGGGGGCGGCCTGGAACGCCAGCGACTGTCCGCCGGGCACGTCGAGGTCGATCCAGTCGCCCTCGCCCTCGACCGTGCCGCCGAGCACCGCGGCGTAGAACTCGGCGAGCGCGCGGGGATCGGGACAGTCCAGGACGACGACACCGAGTGCGGCGAGAGCCATGACTTCCTCCTACGTCACCAGGGGAGTGCGGTTACCGGTAAAGCCGAGTAACCAGTAACGGTTACTGCATGCTGCCCTATTGGAGGTAACGTCGCAACCATGAACGACCGTGCGCCCGCGCCCGGCGGCCTGGCCCTGGTCCAGTCCCTGGTGAACACCCTCGACCTCGAATCGGGTGCCGACGCGCTCGACACGGCCGAGGGCCGGGTGCCCTTCGGCCTCGCCGAGCGGGACGTGCCGGCCGCGCGCGAGCTGCGGGAGTCGCTGCGTGCGGTGTGCCTGGCCCACGCGGGCCATTCGCCGCACACCGAGGTGACCCCGCTCGACCCGCTGCTGGCCCGGGCGCCCCTGCGGGTGAGCGTGGACGGCGCCGACGGGGCGGCGTCGCTGGCACCCGTGGAGCCGGCGCCGCTGGTCTCCCGGGTGGCCGCCGCGATCGCGCAGGCGCTCGTCGAGGGCACCTGGCTGCGGCTGAAGGCCTGCGAGGCGCCGACCTGCCACTGGGCGTACTACGACCGCAGTCCGGCCTGCCGGGGCCGCTGGTGCACGATGTCGGTCTGCGGGGCCCGGGCGAAGATGCGCCGCTACCGCGCGAAGTGACGGCTTGTGGCCCCGTTCCGCGGCGCGGCGGGGGAGAATACGAAAAGGACGCCGGTCCGGCCGACTGAGCCTCGGCCGGACCGGCGTTCTCCTGTGCCGGGAGGGGACGCCGCGCTAGGCGGTGGGACGGCCCATCGCGCGGTAGGTCCAGCCCGCCCGGCGCCACAGCTGCGGGTCGAGCGCGTTGCGGCCGTCCAGGACCACGCGTGCGGTGACCGCCTCGCCGAGTATCGCGGGGTCGAGGTCGCGGAACTCCCGCCACTCGGTCAGGTGCAGTACGACGTCGGCGCCGCGCACGGCCTCGACCGCGGAGGCGGCGTAGCCGAGGGTCGGGAAGAGCCGGCGGGCGTTCTCCATGCCCTTGGGGTCGTAGACGGTGACCTGGCCGCCCTGGAGGTGGATCTGCCCGGCCACGTTGAGCGCGGGAGAGTCCCGTACGTCGTCGCTGTCGGGCTTGAACGTCGCTCCGAGCACGGCGACCCGCTTGCCGAGGAAGGAGCCCCCGCCGAGCGCCTCGCGCGCCAGCTCGACCATCTGGCCGCGCTGGCGCATGTTGATCGAGTCGATCTCGCGGAGGAAGGTCAGCGCCTGGTCGGCCCCCAGCTCCCCGGCGCGGGCCATGAAGGCGCGGATGTCCTTGGGCAGGCAGCCGCCCCCGAAGCCGATACCGGCCCGCAGGAACTTCTTCCCGATCCGGTCGTCGTGACCGATGGCCTCGGCCAGCTTCGCGACGTCGCCGCCGGCGGCCTCGCAGACCTCGGCCATGGCGTTGATGAAGGAGATCTTGGTGGCGAGGAACGAGTTCGCCGAGGTCTTCACCAGCTCGGCGGTCGGGAAGTCGGTCACCACGAAGGGCGATCCCTCGGCGACGGGCGTCGTGTAGACCTCGCGCAGCAGCTTCTCGGCCCGCTCGCTGCGGACGCCGACGACGATGCGGTCCGGGTGCAGCGTGTCCTGGACGGCGAAGCCCTCGCGCAGGAACTCGGGGTTCCAGGCCAGCTCGGCCTCCTCGCCGGCCGGCGCCAGCTCGGCCAGCCGGGCCGCCAGCCGGTCCGCCGAGCCGACCGGCACGGTCGACTTGCCGACGACGAGCGCGGGTCCTTGCAGGTGCGGGGCGAGCGACTCGAAGGCGGCGTCGACGTAGGACATGTCACAGGCGTACTCGCCGTGCTTCTGCGGGGTGTTCACGCAGACGAAGTGGACGTCGCCGAACGCGGCGACCTCGGCCCAGTCCATGGTGAAGCGCAGCCGCCCGGTGGAGCCCTCGATGCCCGCGACGTGCTTCTGCAGCAGCTCCTCGAGACCGGGCTCGTACATCGGGACCTCGCCCCGCTGGAGCATCTCGATCTTCTCGGGCACCACGTCGAGACCGAGGACCTCGTAGCCGAGCTCGGCCATGGCCGCGGCGTGCGTGGCGCCGAGATAGCCGGTGCCGATCACGGTGATCTTGAGGGCCATGCGGTGCTCCCGTGCTTCCAGGCGGACTTCGTTCGGCAGTGCGGGCCCGAGCATAGTCGGGGCGTGACGGGGCCCCTCACCGGGCAACTTCTCCGTTGTCACCAAGCTCACGTATCACTCGCGCGGGCAGACCCCTAAAATTCGGGTTACTTAACGGTAATTAGCATCCTTGGAGCGTGAGAGACCTTGGCCGGATCGGCTGATTTCGACCTGTACCGCCCGTCCGAGGAGCACGACATGCTCCGTGACGCGATCCGGGCGCTGGCCGAGGCGAAGATCGCGCCGTTCGCGGCCGCGGTCGACGAGGAGGCCCGTTTCCCGCAGGAGGCGCTGGACGCGCTGACCGCCAATGATCTGCACGCGGTGCACGTGCCGGAGGAGTACGGCGGCGCGGGCGCGGACGCGCTGGCCACGGTGATCGTGATCGAGGAGGTGGCGCGGGTGTGCGCGTCCTCGTCGCTGATCCCGGCGGTGAACAAGCTGGGCTCGCTGCCGGTGATCCTGTCCGGTTCCGAGGACCTGAAGAAGAAGTACATGACGCCCCTGGCCAAGGGCGAGGGCATGTTCTCGTACTGCCTGTCGGAGCCGGACGCCGGTTCGGACGCGGCGGGCATGAAGACCCGGGCGGTCCGCGACGGCGACTTCTACGTCCTGAACGGCGTGAAGCGCTGGATCACCAACGCGGGCGTGAGCGAGTACTACACGGTGATGGCGGTCACCGACCCCACCAAGCGCTCCAAGGGCATCTCCGCGTTCGTGGTGGAGAAGTCCGACGAGGGCGTCTCCTTCGGCGCCCCGGAGAAGAAGCTGGGCATCAAGGGCTCGCCGACCCGCGAGGTCTACCTCGACAACGTGCGCATTCCCGCGGACCGCATGATCGGCGAGGAGGGCACCGGCTTCGCCACGGCGATGAAGACGCTGGACCACACCCGCATCACCATCGCCGCGCAGGCGCTGGGCATCGCCCAGGGCGCGCTGGACTACGCCAAGGGCTACGTCCAGGAGCGCAAGCAGTTCGGCAAGCCGATCGCGGACTTCCAGGGCATCCAGTTCATGCTCGCCGACATGGCCATGAAGATCGAGGCGGCCCGTCAGCTCACCTACGCGGCGGCCGCGAAGTCCGAGCGCGGGGACAAGGACCTCACCTTCCAGGGCGCCGCGGCCAAGTGCTTCGCCTCGGACGTGGCGATGGAGGTCACCACCGACGCGGTGCAGCTGCTGGGCGGTTACGGCTACACCCGTGACTACCCGGTCGAGCGCATGATGCGCGACGCGAAGATCACCCAGATCTACGAGGGCACCAACCAGGTCCAGCGCATCGTCATGGCACGCAACCTGCCGTAACCGCGACCAGCGCACACGAAGGGCCCCGCCGGTGCGACCGGCGGGGCCCTTCGTGTGCGGTGCGGCCGGGCTCAGTTGTTGCCCGAGACCGTCACCTTCTCGTCGTTCTTCAGCTCGTTCACCAGGGTCTTGACCTTGGCCTTGTCCCAGACGAGGTTGCCGCCGGTGGAACCCGAGATCGGCATGTTCATGGACGTGCCGTCCCCGCCGCTGACGCTCTTCATGGCCCAGAACATGTCGCCGAGGTCGAACAGGCCCATGTCCTTGTCGACGATCAGGGTGTCCAGGCCGGCGCTCATCGTCGGGTAGAGCTTGAAGGGGTTCAGGATCGTGCTCGGGGTCGCCACCTGGTTGGCCAGCGCCGAGAGGAACTTCTGCTGGTTCTTCGTGCGGTCCAGGTCGCTTCCGGCGAGCGCGTACCGGGTGCGCACGAAGGCGAGGGCCTGCTGCCCGTCCAGGGTCTGCTTGCCCGCCTCGAAGTCGGCACCGGACTTGGTGTCCTTCATGCCGCCCTTGGGGATCTCGATCTCCACGCCGCCGACCGAGTCCACGATGTTGGCGAAGCCCGCGAAACCGATCTCCACGTAGTGGTCGATGTGCAGGCCGGTGTTGAACTCCACCGTGCGCACCAGGAGCTCCGGCCCGTCCTCGGCGTAGGCCGCGTTCAGCTTCACGTGGCGGCCGGTGCCCTGGTACGTCTTGCCGGACTCGGAGCCCTTGAACGTCGGGATCTCCACGTCGGAGTCGCGGGGGAGGGAGATCAGCGTGGAGCCGTTGCCGCCGGTGTGCAGGATCATCATCGAGTCCGTGCGCTTGCCCTCGGCGGACCCGGTGTGCAGCTTCTTCTTCTCCTCGCTGGACATCCCGGCGCGGCTGTCGGAGCCGACGATGAGGTAGTTCGTGCCCTCGCCCGCCTCCGGCCGGTCGATCACCTTGGAGAGGTCGACCTCACGGTTGAGCTTGGAGTCGGCCCAGAAGTAGGTGCCGACGGAGACCACGACCAGCAGCGTGACCAGCGTCAGCGCGGTCCACTTGATGCGCCGCCGCCAGTCCGGCGCGGAGCGCGGACCCCGGCCGCCCGGCCCCTGCGGGCCACCGCCGTAGACCTGGCCCGTGTTGTAGCCGTCGTCGTAGCCCTGCCCGTCGACGTACGTCGGCTGCTGCGGAACCCCGCCGCCGTACGGCGGTGCGGACTGGCCCGGACCCGGCGCCGCCGGGCCACGCCGTACCTGGCGCATCACGCGCGCGCTCTCGGGCTGGGCGCTCGCGCTGCCGCCGCCGTACCGGTTGCTGCGGTTGTCGTCGGACCACCCGTCGGGCCAATCGTTCATGCCGCCCAGTGTGCAGTGCCGGACCAGGTGCCTTACAAGGTTCGAAGGAAAATAGGACCAGGGCTGTTGCGAAGCTGACACAAATCGCCCCGGCATAAGGTGGGGCCATGACAGACCAGGTGCCCTCTCCGGAATCCGACGCTCCGGACGGCATTCCGGGCAAACCGACCTCGGCGTCCCGGACCACGCTCAGCCACATCATGACCCACGCCGACACCAACCTGCTGGGCACGGTGCACGGTGGCGTGATCATGAAACTGGTGGACGACGCCGCGGGCGCGGTCGCCGGCCGGCACTCCGGCGGCCCCGCCGTCACCGCCTCCATGGACGAGATGGCCTTCCTGGAGCCGGTCCGCGTCGGCGACCTCGTCCATGTGAAGGCCCAGGTGAACTGGACCGGACGCACCTCCATGGAGGTCGGCGTACGCGTCCTGGCCGAGCGCTGGAACGAGTCCGCCCCGGCGACCCAGGTCGGCTCGGCCTACCTCGTCTTCGCGGCCGTCGACGCCGACGGCAAGCCCCGCCGGGTCCCGCCGGTGCTGCCGGAGACCGAGCGGGACGAGCGCCGCTACCAGGAGGCGCAGATCCGCCGCACGCACCGGCTCGCCCGGCGCCGCGCGATCATGGAACTGCGGGAGAAGCGGGCCTCCGAGGGCCTGGACGACGCCCGCTAGGCCCCGGGGCGTGTCCGCTCACGGACACACCACCTGGTCGCCGGTCACCACGCCGAACTCGCCCTGGTACGGGTCCGCGGCCTTCACCCGCCGCACACCCCGGTAGTCCGCCCCCGTGATCACCTTCAGCGTCGGCCCCTGGCCGCGGACCGCCCGCAGCTCGCTGCCGGGCAGGGCGGCCGCCAGGGACTTCGCCGAGCGGTCCCAGCGCGGGTCGTAGGCGACGACGGTGCGCTTCAGGGTCCGGTCGGCCGCGTTCGCGGGCAGCCGGGTGGTGAGGAAGCCGGTACCGGCGAGCGCGCTGTCGACCCGCTTGCCGAGGCCCTCCGCCGGCGTCCCGTTCTCCACCTGGACGCGGATCTGCTGCGGTGCCACGTCGACCCGCAGCGCCTTCTGCCCGGCCCGGTGCCGGGCCAGCGGCCTGTCGTCCCGCAGGGCCCGGAAGAGCTTGGCCGCCCTGGCCCGGTCCCACTTCAGCGTCGAGCCGATGCCCTTCACGGCGTACGCCATCTCGCCGATCGGCACGGTGGTGAACTCGGAGGAGGAGGGCGAGAAGTTCCGCATCGCGCGCCCGAGGTCCAGCAGCTCGTCCGTGCCGAACGCCTTGTCCGCGCGCACCGAACCGAGCACGGCGTGAGTGATGTCACGGAACTTCATCGGGTTCAGCAGCACGCCGGACGACGTGGCCTTCTCGATCAACGCGGCGAGGAAGCGCTGCTGGCGCTGCATGCGGCCGAGGTCGGAGGCGCTGTCCACGTGCCGGGAGCGCACGTACTGCAGGGCCTGACCGCCGCGCAGCGCGTGCGAGCCGGCCGGCAGGTCGAGACCGGTGTACGAGTCCTTCAGCGGATGCGTCGTGCAGATCTCCACCCCGCCGAGCACGTCCACCGTCTTCATGAAGCTCGTGAAGTCGACCTCCAGATAGTGGTCGATCTTGACGTGCGTCATGTTCTCGACGGTGCGCACGGTCAGCTGCGGTCCGCCCTCCGCGTAGGCCGCGTTGAGCTTGACCGGGTGGGGGTCGTGCCGTTTGCCGGTGATCTGGTCGGTGTGCGCGGGCGTCTCCGCGTAGGAGTCGCGCGGCAGGCTCACGATGCTGGCCCGCTCCCGGTCCTCCGAGATGTGCACGATCATGACCGTGTCGGTGCAGTGGCAGGGGGCACCTCCCAGCCGGTACCTGGCCTTCTCCTCCGGCGTGATCCTGTCCCGGCCGTCGGTGCCGACGAGCAGGACGTTCATGCCGTTGCCCGCCTCCGGACGGTTCTTCATGTCCTTGAAGGGGTCGACCCGGGCGATGTCGGCGTCGAGGTTGGTGACCACCGCGTGCCCGATGCCGGCGGAGGCGAGGACCACCACGGACAGCGTGGTCACCGTCCGCATGGCCCAGCAGGGCTTCTTGCGCGGCACGGGAGGCCGCCGGGAACGGGGCGGCTTCGGTGGGCTGGGCTTCGGTGCAGCGGGCGAGCGGGGCGGCGTGGGCGGCGTGGGCAAGGGGGGCCTCCGCGAGGGCCGGGCGTGGGAATCCGTGAGCACCGTAGGCCGATACGATCTGCGGCCCGGTTCCGCACCCCCGCGGCGCGCACCGGTGTCCCCCGTTCGCGGTAACGTGACGTCCGATGAGCGAGAAGTCTGACGTGCGGCCCCCCGCCGTTTCTGTGATCATGCCCGTCCTCAACGAGGAGCGGCATCTGCGCGGGGCCGTCCAAGCGATCCTGGCGCAGGAGTACGACGGCGAGATGGAGGTGGTCATCGCCCTCGGTCCGTCATCGGACCGCACGGACGAGATCGCCGCCGAGCTCGTACGCGAAGACCCGCGCGTCCACACGGTGCCGAACCCGACCGGTCGCACCCCCGCCGCGCTGAACGCCGCGATCAAGGCGTCCAGGCACCCCGTCGTCGTCCGCGTCGACGGGCACGGCATCCTGTCGCCGAACTACATCGCGACCGCCGTGCGCCTGCTGGCGGAGACGGGCGCGCAGAACGTCGGCGGGATCATGCACGCCGAGGGGGAGAACGACTGGGAGCGCGCCGTCGCCGCCGCGATGACGTCGCGGATCGGCGTCGGCAACGCCGCCTTCCACACGGGTGGCGAGGCCGGCTCCGCCGAGACGGTCTACCTCGGCGTCTTCCGGCGCGAGGCCCTGGAGCAGCAGGGCGGGTACAACGAGGAGTTCATACGGGCCCAGGACTGGGAACTGAACTTCCGCATCCGGGAGGCGGGCGGCCTCATCTGGTTCTCGCCCGAGCTGCGGGTGTCGTACCGGCCGAGGCCCTCCGTGCGCGCCCTCGCCAAGCAGTACAAGGACTACGGGCGCTGGCGCCACGTGGTCGCCCGCTATCACGAGGGCTCCATCAACCTGCGCTATCTCGCCCCGCCGACCGCGGTGTGCCTGATCGCGGCGGGTGTGGTGGTCGGCCTCGCGGTGACGCCGTGGGGCCTGCTGGTGCCCGGCGGCTACCTCGCGGCGATCGCGCTCGGTTCGCTGCCCGCGGGCAAGGGGCTGCCGCTGAAGGCCCGGCTGCAGATTCCCCTCGCCCTCGCGACGATGCACATGTCGTGGGGCTGGGGCTTCCTCACCAGCCCGAAGGCGCTGGCGAAGAAGGTCATCGCCTCCCGCCGCCCGGCGGTGCCGAGCCCGAACTGACCCTCTCCGTCCGATGTTCCGGCCCCTCCCGCGGCGACCGCCGGGGAGGGGCCCCGCTGCGTCAGGACCAGGTGAAGTTCGGGTTCACGTGCATGCAGGCCCCGGCGTCCGCGCCGTTGAGGGCGTCCGCCGTCTTCGGCGTCTTGTCGTCGTCCGCCTTGGCCTTGTACGTCGTGCCCTCGCGCCAGTCGGCGCCGACCACGAGCGTGATGCCCGAGACGTCCGTCGACTTCTCCACCGAGCTGAACGGGATCTTCAGTGCCTTGGCGACCCGCTGTGCGTCGCCCTCCAGGTCCGCGCTGGGGTAGCGGATCACCGTCTCGTCCTCGGCGGTCGCCGTGGTGGTGTCCGCCGTGGTCCGGAGGAAGCCCTTCCCGGTGAGCAGCCCGCTCACCTGGCTCGCCCGGCCGGCGACCGGCGCCAGCGTGGACGTGCGCGTGCCGTTCTGCACGACGACGCCGATCCGGTCGTCTGCCGAGGCCGGGTCCGAGGACGCCTTCTCCCCGGCGTTCTTCTTGTTCTTGCCGTCCAGCGCGATGTCCTCGCGCACCAGGCGGAACAGCTTCGTCGCGTCGTCCGTCGGCTCGACCCGCGCGCCCACGTACCGGTTGGGCATCGTGGTCATCGTGATGCGCTCGGGCGAGACCTTCTTCAGCTCGTTGCCGAGGTCGTAGAGCTTCTTCACGGTGCCGAGGCCGTCGTCGACGGTGAGCGCGCTGGTGGCCGTCTCGGCGAGCTTGCGCAGCTTGTTGGGGTTGCTGACGGTGGCGTTCTCGCGCAGTTCGCGGACCATCGAGTTCATGTACTGGTGCTGGGCCCTGGCGCGGGCCAGGTCGCTGCCGTCCTCGAAGCCGTAGCGGGTGCGCAGCCACTGCAGGGCCTGCTTGCCCTTGATCGAGGTGGTGCCCTTCTCCAGCTTCAGCCCGGAGCCGTGCCCCAGGCTGTCCTTGGAGTGGATGTTGGCGTCCACGCAGACCGGAACACCGCCGATGGCGTCCGCCATCGACACCACACCCGCGAAGTCGATCTTCATGAAGTGATCGATGTGGATCTTGGTCAGCTTCTCCCAGGTGGCCACCGTGCAGCCCGGACCCCCGCGCCCGAGCGACTGGTTGGTCATCACCCGCCCGACGGTCGCCTGGTACACGTGCTGGTCGTCCGGGTCCGTGCACTTGGGTATCTGCACCAGGGTGTCGCGCGGCATGCTGACCACCGACATGTTGGTGCGGTCCGCCGAGAGGTGCAGCAGCATCTGGACGTCCGCCAGCGGAGTGCCGCCGAACGTCTCCTTGGCGCCGCCGAGCTTCTGGTTCTCCTTGGTGTCCCGCGCGTCCGAGCCGATCAGCAGGATGTTCAGCGGGGTCTGGCCGGCGGCGTTCGGCTTGGGGCTCGCGGCCCTGTCCTTGGCGTCGCCGATGTTCAGGTCGTCCTTCTCGATGTTGTCGTTCAGGTGCTGGTAGTAGAGATAGCCGGCACCCGCGGTGCCGAGTATCAGGACCGCCAGGACCGTCGCGGACCAGCGCAGGGCCCTGCGTCTGCGCCGCGGCCGGGAGTCCTCGCCGCCCGGGCCGCCCCGCCCGCCGTGCCGGCCGCCGCGTCCCTGGGTCTGCGGGGACGGCCCGTCGCCGTCCTCCCGGACCGCGGCGTCCGGCTTCGCCGCGACGGGTTCGCCGGCCCCCCGGACGGAATCGCCGCTCTCTTGAACAGGATCGCCGTTCTCGTCGTACAGACTGTCGTCCCAGCCCAGTTCACCCGCGTGCCGGGCACGTGACCGTGCCCCCTCCCCACGCACACCGCTCTGCGCCATCTCCCTGCCTCCCACCCCTGAACCTGACAAACGGGTCCGTCCCGCGTCCGGTTGGACGCACGAGCGCCCTGTTTGGTTGGACGCGTGACGGACCCGTCAGGTCATCAACTGGCGCACACTTGCTTGTCCGCCGTGGACTTGTCGACGTCCAGGTCCACCGAGGAACTCGTCAACGGCACCCCTGCGCCCTTGAAGTCCTTGCCCAGTGTCAACACGATCGCGGGCAGCCCCTGGGAGTTCTTCTCGCTCTTGCCGGGCTTCATCGCGGAAGCGGACAACCCCATGAGGTCGGCCAGCTTGCGCGCCTGATCCGCCTGGTCGGGAGAGTACTCCAGGGTCGTCCTGCTCAGCGCTTCGTCGGCGTTCCCGAGCTGGCTGGACTTCAGGACGCCCTCATCATTCTGCAGCCAGCTGAGAGTTTCCTGTGCGGAGCCGGCGGCGGCCCCTCCGTTGTAGATGTCGACCCGGATCTCGGAGGCCTTGGAGCGGGAGCCCTTGAGGCGCTTGGCCACGGCGGCCTTCTCCTTCTTCTCCTTCTGCTTGACCGCGGTCAGCGAGACGTCGTTCTTGATCGCCTCGAAGAGCGGCTTCGCCTTGGCCTCGTTGACCACGACCGTCGCCTTGACCGTCTCCGCGGGGTTGTCGAGCACCGGAAGCGTGGTGAAGGTGATGTTCTTCGGCGGCACCTTCTTCAGCTCCATGGCCACGTCCTTCAGCGTGCTGACCTTGCCGATGCCGGTGTCGACGGTCAGTGCCTTGGTGGCGGCCTCGGCCAGCTTGTAGAGCTTGGCGGGGCTGGTCAGGGTGTCGCTCGAGGACATCTTGCGCATCAGTGAACCGAGGAACTGCTGCTGCACCTTGATGCGGTCGAGGTCGCCCTGGTTGCCGAAGCTGTGCCGGGTGCGCACGAAGGCCAGCGCCTGCTCGCCCGCGACCGTCGACTTGCCCTTGGGGAGCTTGAGGTGCGACTCCTTGTCGTCGACCGGGTGGGCCACGCACACCTCGACGCCGCCCACCGCGGAGGTCAGTGTCTTCACCGCGTTGAAGTCGGCCATCATGAAGTGGTCGGGCTTGATGCCGGTGAGCTTCTTGACCGTCAGCATCGTGCAGCCCGCGTTGCGTTCGCTCTGCCCGAGGCTGGTGTTGAAGCGGACGTTCTGCGAGCCGTCTATGACCTTCTCGGACCCGTCCGGCTGGACCGTCGGGCAGTCCGGGATGTCGGTGATCAGGTCGCGCGGGATGCTCACCGCCGTCGCGTTCGTGCGGTCCTTGGCGACGTGCAGCAGGATGTTGGTGTCGGCGTGCCCCACGCTGTTCTTGTCGCCGTAGCCGCTGTTGCCCTTGCCGGTGCGCTTGTCGGTGCCGATGATCAGGATGTTGAAGGCCTCGTCCTTGCTGAAGCCGTCACTGCCCGCGCTGCCGACATCCGTCGTGTTGACGTTTCCCTCGAGGTGTTTGAGGTACAGGTAACCCGCGGCGGAGACACCGACCAGCACGAAGGCCATCGTGCCGCCCGTCCACAGCAGCACCTTCTTCGCCTTCGACGGCTTCGGCTTCCGGGCGGTCCGCGAGCGGCGCCGGCCCGGGGGCGGCGGAGGCTCTTCGGGCGCACCACGGCGCCGGCGCGGGCCGGGCAGCGTGTCCGGGGCGAGGGTGTCGCCGGCCCCCCGGCCGGGTGCGCTACGCGTGCGGGTTCCGCCGCCCGGCGTTCTGCGCGGTCTCGGGACTCCCGGTTGCGCTGAGGAAGGAGTCAGTCGCAGTTCGTATTCGCCGGTGTCCGGGTTGAGTACCCACTGGTCTGCGGGGTCGATGTCGTCCGCCCGCCCACGGCCTTGCGCGTCCACGGTTGTCTGAATCCTCCGTCGGGGCCACGCGGCGCCTTACCCCCCTCAAGAAGGCGCTCGGGTCTCGGTCAAGCAGTGCGCGACCCAGAGGGCTGACCTCGTGGCCGGGTGCACCGGATCGCTCACACTATCCGCCCAGTTCAGCGTGGAGCGACGACGGTGACAAATTCCACTTCCCTACAACTGGGCAATCCGCCGCATTTCTTGGGACTGGTGTTCCCCGACTTGGCGCGCGCTTTACTCGCAGCCGTCGTCGGCGGCGGTGTTGCCGCGGAAGGTCGGGGCCGGGTCGGGTGTGCCCGACGGACTGCCGGGCTGCCTTCCACCCTGTTCACCGTCGCCGCTCCGCTGCTGCGCGTAGTCGCGCGGCGACCCGCCGTGCGGGGCGCCGGGGGAGTCGTACGACTCTTCGCCCCTGCCCCCGTACGAGTTCCCGTCCTGCCGCGGCGCCGCCTCGCGGGCCTCCTCGGCGGAGTCCTCCGGAAGTTCTTTCGAGACCTCCACCGGCTCGTCCGCGCGCAGCCGGGCGAAGAGCCGGTCGGCCGCGGGTTCCACGAGCTGGTCGCGGTTGGCGTTGTAGGCGTACGAGGTCCGGGGCACCGTCAGGAACCGGACCCGGTCGGTGGGGATGTCGCGCATGCCGCGCACCAGCTGGTAGAGCCCGCGCAGGCTCGCCAGCCCGGGGTCGGTGGTGAGCGACGAGGTGGCCGCGTCCAGCAGCGGATACAGCTTCGTGGGATTGAGCAGGACGTCGTTGCTCTGCACCTTGTTGACGAGCGCGCCGAGGAAACGCTGCTGGCGGTCCATCCGGTCGGTGTCGCTGCCGTCGCCGATGCTCTTGCGGGCGCGCACGTAGCCGAGCGCCTGCTCGCCGTTGAGCGTGACCTTGCCCGCGGGCAGCCGCAGCTTGGCCGCCTTGTCGTCGATGGGCTCCTTCAGGCACACCCGGACACCGTCGACCGCGTCCACCATCTCCTTGAAGCCGCTGAAGTCCACGACCATGTGGTGGTCGATCCGGACGTTGGTGAGCTTCTCGACGGTGCGGATCGTGCAGGCCGAACCGCCGGTCTGGAAGGCGTAGTTGAACATCGCGAAGACCGGTTCGGTGCGGCTGCCGTCCGGTCGGCGGCAGCCGGGGACGTCCACCATGAGGTCGCGGGGCAGCGAGACGGCGGTCGCGTTGTGCCGGTCGGCGGCCAGGTGCAGCAGGATCGTGGTGTCGGAGCGCTCGGTGCCCGAGTCCCGGCCGTACTTGCGGTTGCCGTCACCCGAGCGCGAGTCCGATCCGATCAGCAGGATGTTCTGCGCGTCCCGTACGAGTGAGGTGGGCCGCTCCTTCTCGTACCGGGCGAGTTCGGCGGCGGCGTCGTTGTCCGCGGTGATGTTCGAGTTCAGCTTCTCGTACACGGCCCAGGCCGCTCCGGCGGCGCAGACCAGCGTGGCGGCGACCCCGATCGCGATGTGCCGCAGCCAGCGTCTGCGCCGGCGCACGAGTCCCGTCCCGGTGGGCGACGCCCCCACGCCCGGCCCCAGCGTGTCCGCCGGCTCGGGCGCGTCGTCGTCCGGTCTCCCGGAGGGGCCCGCGGTGTCGGTCACGTCTGGATCCACCCCTCCTGGCGTACGAGCGAACCGTGCTCCTACGACCATGGCCCGAAGGGGGGCGGGGGGCCCACGGACGATGGGCCGAACGGGGGACCGGGCGGACGCGGAGCCGCCGGGCGTCGCGGCCCGGGGCGATCCAAGCGCCTCCTACCGTGCCGTCGCCGTCACCTGCTCGCTCTCGATCCTCCTGGCCACGGCGTCCTCCCCGAGCCGGTCGAGGTTGCGGCACAGCACCACGGACCCGCCGGTCGCCAGGGGCGCGTACAGCCCCGCGCTCAGGCCCGTCCAGCTGTCGTACGGCAGCGCCGTCAGGATCCGCGAGCCGGGACCGGTCAGATCGAGTCCGGGAGCGTCGCCGCGGGCCCGCTCGACGACCTCCGCGCCGGTGTACTCCGCCCCGGCGACGATCAGCGCGGGCCCCTCCGGGTCCACCGGGGCGTACGGCTGGAAGCGGTCGCCCTGGCTCGGCACCTCGACGGCGTAGTCGGCGTACCCGGCCGGCGGAGTGGGGAACCGGCGGCCCAGCGGGGCGAGCGAGAGGGCCATGCGCTCGCCCCGGCAGGCGAGCCCTTGTTCGAACCGGTCCGGCCCCGCGACGACGAGGTCCGCCGCGGCCGGGTCGCCCCCGACGTCGGCGAGGACGCCCGCCGAGGAGCAGGCGAGGAGCCACACGGCCGTCTGCCAGTGCGCGGGCAGCAGCAGCGCCACCCGGTCCCCGGGTTCGGCCGAGAGCTCGCCCTGGAGCAGATTGGCGGTCTTGGCCACCCAATTGGCGAAGGTGGCCACGGACAGTTCGACACGTTCGCCCGTGGCGTCGTCGTAGAAGGTCACCAGGGGGCGCGCAGGGTCCGCGGCGAGCGCGGATCGCAGCAGGTCGGCAGGGGTGCGGTCGGTGGCGTTCACGCGGGAAAGCGTACGCGGGGGCGGCGGACGGGGCGGAGCTGACGGGTCGCCGGTTCGGGCGAGTGGCTCCGACGGGGCGTCAATTCCCCAATGGACAGATATGGATGGCTATGTCCACGATCGGTCGCATGCGTGGATTTCTTGCTTCCTCGATCGGTGTCACGTGTGCCGCGGTCCTGGCGCTTCCCGGGGCCCTGCCCGCTTCTGCCTCGCCCGCCCCCGCGGCCCCCGCGGTTCCCCGCGCGGCCGGAGCGGCCCTGCCCGGCAGCACCCAGTCCCTTCCTCTCGCCCCGCTCCCCGCCGACCGCGCCGTCGCAGCAGCCACGCCCCAACAGGGGCTGCTGCGCCGCGACGTACGGCCGTTCTCGCTGGTCGGTGTCATCTGGGACGACCCGGACGCCGAGCTGTACGGCCGGGTCCAGGTCCGTACCCGCGCCGCCGGCGACGGCCGCTGGTCCGGCTGGCAGGACGTCGAGACGCACAACCACGAGCACGCGGCCGACCCCGACACCGCCGAGCGCGCCTCGGGCCGGGTGCGCGGGGCCACCGCGCCGCTCTGGGTGGGCAACTCGAACGGCGTCGAGGTGCGGGTGCAGGCCCAGGCCGACGACCGGTCGTCCACCTCGGACGACTCGCCCTTCCCGCGCGGCCTGCACCTGGAACTCGTCGACCCCGGCGCGGCGCCCCCGACGCGCGCTCCGGTGGACGCCCCCCGCGCGGGAGCCACCCTGATCCCGGCGCTGTCCAGGAAGCAGACCGTCGCGGAGTTCCTGGCCGGGCAGGAGGGGCGGGCGGACCTCCGGGCCGTGCCGGCGGGCGAGCGGCGTGTGCAGCCGTACATCGGGCCGCGCCCGCGCATCGTCACGCGCAAGGGCTGGGGTGCCGACGAGGGGCTGCGGGAGCGGGGCTTCGTCTACACGAACAAGGTCAAGGCGGCCTTCGTGCACCACACGGCGTCCGGCAACAACTACCGCTGCTCCCAGGCCGCTTCGGTCATCCGCAGCATCTACCGCTATCACGTCAGGAGCAGCGGCTGGCGCGACATCGGCTACAACTTCCTCGTCGACAAGTGCGGAAACATCTACGAGGGCCGGGCCGGCGGGGCGGCGAAGCCCGTCATGGGCGCGCACACGCTCGGCTTCAACAGCAACAGCATGGGGATCGCCGTCCTCGGCAGCTTCGGCTCCGCCAAGCCGTCCGCCGCGGCGGTCAAGGCCGTCGCGAAGCTGACCGCCTGGAAGCTGGGCCTGTTCGGGGCCAATCCGCGCGGCAAGACATACCTGAAGTCCGGCGGTGGCAATCTCTACCGAAAGGGAAAGAACGTACGACTCAATGTGATCTCCGGCCATCGGGACGGGTTCGCCACCGAGTGTCCGGGACGCCGTCTCTACACCAAGCTCGGCACGGCCCGTTCCGCGGCGGCCCGCTACCAGGGGCGATGAGGACCGGAGACACCGAGCGGCGATGGGAGCGGCCGTCGGATCGGCCGTCGAACGGTCTGCATACACTGGCCGGCCGCACCACAGTTCGGCCGGCCCCAGCAGGAAGCAGAGACGACAGGTGACAGAAGCGATCCTCCTGGTCGGCGGCAGAGGCACCCGGCTGCGTCCGCTCACCGTGCACACCCCCAAGCCGATGGTCCCGGCGGCCGGGGTCCCGTTCCTCACGCACCAGCTGGCGCGGGCGAGGGCGGCGGGCGTGGAGCACATCGTCCTGGCGACCTCGTACCTGGCCGAGGTCTTCGAGCCCCACTTCGGCGACGGCTCGGCGCTCGGTCTCCACCTGGAGTACGTCACCGAGGAGGAGCCCCTCGGCACCGGCGGCGCCATCCGCAACGTGGCCTCGCGCCTGCACTCCGGGCCCGACGAACCGGTCCTCGTCTTCAACGGCGACATCCTCACCGGCCTGGACATCCCGGCCCTGGTCCGCACGCACGAGACCTCCGGCGCGGACGTCTCCCTGCATCTCACCCGCGTCGAGGACCCCCGGGCGTACGGTCTGGTGCCCACCGACGCGACCGGCCGGGTGACCGCCTTCCTGGAGAAGCCGCAGACCCCCGAGGAGATCGTCACCGACCAGATCAACGCGGGCGCGTACGTCTTCCGCCGGTCGGTCATCGACACCATCCCGGCCGGCCGCCCCGTCTCGGTGGAGCGCGAGACCTTCCCGGAACTCCTCGCCACCGGCGCCCATCTGCAGGGCATGGTGGACTCGACCTACTGGCTGGACCTCGGCACCCCGCAGGCCTTCGTCCGCGGCTCCGCGGACCTCGTCCTCGGCCGCGCACCGTCCCCGGCCGTGCCCGGCCGCTGCGGTGACCGGCTGGTCCTGCCCACCGCGTCCGTCGCGCCGGACGCCAAGCTGACCGGCGGCACGGTGGTCGGCGAGGGCGCGTTCATCGGCGAGGGCGCCCGGATCACCGGCAGCACGGTCCTGGACGGCGCCGTCGTGGAGCCGGGAGCCGTCATCACGGACTCCCTGATCGGCGCCCGGTCCCGCATCGGTCAGCGCTCGATCCTGACGGGCACGGTCGTCGGCGACGGCGCGACGATCGGCGCCGACAACGAGCTCCGCGAAGGCGTCCGCGTGTGGTGCGACGCGAGGATCCCGGCGGGCGCGCTCCGCTTCTCGTCTGACCAGTGACCCGGTTACAGCCGGCCGATGTCCCACACGGGCATCTTCGGCACCCGCCGCGGCGGTGTGCGGCCCGCCAGCAGGATCAGCCGGGCCGCACGGTGCCGCTGCCCCGCGTACGGCTCCAGCAGCGAGAGCATGACGGAGTCGTCCGCGTCCCGGTCGCCCGCCAGCGCGTATCCGACGATGCCCGGCAGGTGGAGGTCCCCGACCGTCACCGAGTCCGCCGCCCCGTGGCTGCGCTGCACCACTTCCGCGGACGTCCACGGCCCGATCCCGGACACCAGCTCCAGCCGGGCCTGCGCCCGCACGGGGTCCATCCGGACGGCCTCCTCCAGCCGCCGGGCCACCCGCACCGCACGCAGGATCGTCGACGCCCGCTTGTCGTCGACGCCCGCCCGGTGCCACTCCCAGGAGGGGATCAGCGCCCAGGTCCGCGGCGTCGGCATGATGTGCATCCGCCCGGCCGCGGGGCCCGGGGCGGGCTCCCCGAACTTGCGCACGAGCAGCCGCCACGCCCGGTACGCCTCGTCCGTGGTGACCTTCTGCTCCAGGATCGACGGGATCAGCGACTCCAGCACCAGGCCGGTGCGAGTCAGCCGCAGGCCCGGCCGGCGGTGCCGCGCCATCGCCACCAGCCGGTGGCGCGGGGCGAAGGCGTCCGGATCGTCGGCCGCGCCGAGCAGCTCCGGCAGCTGCTCCAGCAGCCACTCGGCGCCCGGTCCCCAGGCCTCGGCCTCGACCGTCCCGCCGCGCAGGGCGACGCGCAGGGTCCCGGGGCCGGCGGGCGTCCGGCTGGCGCGCCACACCGACCCGTCCGGCGTCGCCCGGAAGGTCGGGTCGGCCGGTCCACGGCGCAGCGGGCCGAGCACCAGACCGAGGTCGAGCGGCCCCTCGGGGGTCCAGGTCCGTCGGCGGCCGGGCTCGGCCGCGGGCCGCGGCACACCGCCGGGCACGACGACATGGCCGCCGCGCACGGTGGTACGCGTCGGTCCGGGTGTGAAGCGTCCGGCCACTGATGAGGTCCTAGGGGTGCTGGAGGTGCCCTACGAGAGTAGGCGGTCCGGCGGCCGGGACGGGACGGTTTCCCCGGGCGCCCCGGCCCGCCCGGGACCGTACCCCGTTCAGCGCACCTCGAGGAACGCGGCGGCGTCCCGTGCGGGCCGGGCCTTCGGCTCCTCGGCCGGGTGCCCCACCGCGACGGCGCCCATCGGGTCCCACCCGCCGGGCAGCTCCAGCACCTCGCGTACGACGTCCCGGCAGAACATGGTCGAGGACACCCACGCCGAGCCCAGCCGCTCACCGGCGAGCGCGACCAGGAAGTTCTGCACGCCGGCGCCCGCGGCGACGACGAACATCTCGCGCTCGGCGCCGTCCCGGCGGGGGTCGCCGTAGGTGTGGGAGCCATCCATGACCAGACACGGCACGACCAGGTAGGGCGCCCGGCGCAGCACGTCCCCGCGCCGCACCCGCTTGGCGATCGACTCCTCCGTCTTGCCGTCCCGCCGCAGATCCTCGATCCACGCGTCCCGCATCGCGTCCAGCAGCCGCGTCCGGGACTCCGCGGACTCCAGCAGCACGAACCGCCAGGGCGTGGTGTGGTGCGGCGCCGGAGCGGTCACCGCCGCGGCCACCGCCCGCCGGACCGCGCCCGGGTCCACCGGTTCGTCGGTGAAGGCCCGCACCGTCCGGCGCTGGGTCACCGCCTCCCGTACGGCCTCCGAGGTGCCGAGCCGGAACATGTCGTCGCGGGCGCCCCGGACCATGGCCCGCGTCCCCTCGCCGTCGTCCTCCGCCACCACGTGCGCCAGCCCGCGCACGACGGCGACAGGCAGCCCGGCGGCCTTGCCCTTGACCAGGTCGCCCGCGGCGGCGAGCTCGTCGGCGGTGGCGACGACGGTCGCGCTCAGCGGATTGCCGTACGCGTCCGTGCCGCCGCGCAGGTCGTCGAGCACCCGCACGCCCGCGGCCCCGATGGCGACGTCGGTGAGACCGGTGCGCCAGGGCCGCCCGAACGTGTCGGTGACGACGACGCCGACCTCGACCCCGAGCGCGTCCCGCAGCCCGTCGCGCAGGGTGCGCGCGGACGCGTCGGCGTCCTCGGGGAGCAGCAGCACGGTCCCGGAGGGCGTGTTCGAGGCGTCGACCCCGGCGGCGGCCATCACGAGCCCCTGCCGGTTCTCGACGATCCGCAGCGGCCCGCGGCGGGCCACGACGCGGACGGTCTCGGCGTCGATCGCCGCCTCGCGGTCGGCCGCCTCCACCACCCGGCCCTCGGCCTTGGAGACGATCTTCGAGGTGACCAGCAGCACGTCGCCGTCGGCGAGCGCCGGCTCGGCCGCGGCGATGAGCTTGGCGAGGTCGTCGCCCTGCTGCACCTCCGGGAGACCGGGCACGGCCCACACCCGGTAACCGCCCGCCGCGGCGGGCGGGGTTCCGCCCGTGGACAACGCCTCGCTCAAGCGCCCCGCACCTCCTCCGCCAGCGTCAGCGCCTCGCGCGCCATCTGCGCCGTGGCGTCGAGGTCGGACATCAGCAGCGGCACGGCCCGGCAGCGGATGCCCGCGGCCTCGACGCGCTCCACGGCGGACGCGTCCACCGTGTCGACCAGCCAGCCGTCCAGGAGCCCTGATCCGTAGTGCTCGGCGACCGCCGCGGCCGTCGACTCGACCCCTACCGCAGCCAGGACCTTGTCGGCCATGCCCCGCACGGGCGCGTCCCCGACGATGGGGGAGAGGCCGACCACCGGGACGCCCGCGTCGGCGATCGCCTCGCGGATGCCGGGCACGGCGAGGATCGTGCCGACGGACACGACGGGGTTGGAGGGCGGGAAGAGCACGACGTCGGCCTCGGCGACGGCTTCGAGCACTCCGGGCGCGGGCTTCGCCTGCTCCGCCCCGACCGGCACCACGGCCAGCGCCTCCACGGAGGCCCGCAGCCGCACCCAGTACTCCTGGAAGTGGATCGCCTTGCGCTCGCCGTCCACCTCGACGGCGACATGCGTCTCCACGCGGTCGTCGGACATGGGGATCAGCCGGACGCCGGGCTGCCAGCGATCGCACAGCGCCTCCGTGACGGCGCTGAGCGAATAGCCCGCACCCATCATCTGGGTCCGCACGATGTGCGTGGCGAAGTCGCGGTCGCCGAGCCCGAACCACTCGGGCCCGACCCCGTACGCGGCGAGCTCCTCCTTGAGGTGGAAGGTCTCGTCGGCACGCCCCCAGCCCTGTTCCTCGTTGATGCCGCCGCCGAGCGTGTACATCACCGTGTCGAGGTCCGGGCAGACCTTCAGCCCGAAGAGGTGGATGTCGTCCCCGGTGTTGCCGATGACCGTGATGTCCGCGTCCGGCACGGCCCGCTTCAGACCGCGCAGGAACCGGGCACCACCGATGCCGCCTGCCAGAACCACAATGCGCATGAGGTTCAGTCTGGCAGGCGGGGCCGACAGCGCGTCAGGCGGTCACGACATCCTCCGCGCCGTGCGCGGCACCTCCGGCGCACTGGACGCCGTGCATCGGCATCTCGGTCAGCCCCGGGTAGTAGATGTGCAGGCTTATGGCCGGCTCCAGCGCCGCGTTGACGACCTCGTGGACGTAGCCCGGGGCGAAGACCCGCTGCGCGCCCGCGCCCAACGCGCGCGTGCCGCGCTCGGTGCGCTCGGTGAGGGCGCCCTCCAGGACCGTGAGTACGCCGGAGGAGCGGCCGTGGTCGTGCAGTCCGCTGCCCTGGCCGGGCACCCAGGACAGGAGCCACACCTCGTAACCGGGGCCCGTCCGCAGCCGGTGGTACCAGCGGGTCGTGGCGTCGTACTGGACGAGGTGCTCCCACTGGGAGCGGTCGCCCGCGATGGCCCGGGCGAGACCGGCGAACTCGGCCACCGTGACCGGGTGCTCGCGCGGCGGCTGGAGCAGGTGCGGGACTTCGAGGATGTCGCCGGCGATCTGGAGGTCGCTGTCGCTGTTCATGGGTGCGGTGGTTCCTCGGCGGGAGAGTGCTGGGGTGTCGCAGACGGTTTCCGTCCGGGTCACGGACGGGAGGGGGCGCCCTGGTGGGGGCGGGCAGTCGCCTCAGTGCGGTGAGGCAGCCGGAGCGCGGTGAGGCTCAACAGCTGGGACAGCAACAGCTACAGCGAGCGCGGGCAGCACCGTGCGACCCGGCGGTGCGGGTCGTGGTGAGTGCCAAGTTCGCGAGCATGCCCACAAGGAGATCGGCTCACACCTCGACTGTCAACTTCGTGTCCGCCATGTGGGAGATGTTTCACCTCATCCGGTCCAACCGGAAGGCGAAAGGTTTGTTCACCCGCTTCCCCGGACACATGGCGCACAACCGGGAGCACAAACCTCGCCGCGAACCCGTGATCCAACTGTGATCATGCTCGCTTCGGTGTGCGTGTCGGAACGAGCTCGAACTCCTGGACGTCATCCCCCTCATAGGGGTGGTGGTCCGGTGCGGGTCCCGCGCTGTGTCAGGGTTTATGCCGATATGAACACTTTCCGCAAAGCCTTGGTTCCGCAGAGTGAATAAGGGGCCCAATAGCAGATCTCGGCTTGACTGGCCCGGATCGGCACACTTGTAATTTCACTCGTGTCGTTCAGCCGAAATCGGTAGCGACAGCATCACGGGGACGCGAAAGACGGACGAGGGGCGCACATGACCGAGCTGGTGGAGCAACTGCTGGTCGACGACGCGGACGAGGAACTCGGCTGGCAGGAGCGCGCCCTGTGCGCGCAGACCGACCCCGAGTCCTTCTTTCCGGAGAAGGGCGGCTCCACCCGCGAGGCCAAGAAGGTCTGCCTCGCCTGCGAGGTCCGCTCCGAATGCCTCGAGTACGCACTCGCCAACGACGAGAGATTCGGGATCTGGGGCGGTCTGTCCGAACGGGAACGCAGGCGGCTGAAGAAGGCCGCCGTCTGAACGAACGGCACCGGGTCCTCCGTACAGAAGCGTCACGACCGGCCCGTCGCACGTGGGTTGTCCACAGGCGGCGGGCCGCCGTGTTGCTCAGCCGTTAGTGTGGGCCCTCGTCCGAGACGTCCCGCTGTCCCCGCCGGACACAGACGTCCACCGCAGTCCACCGAACCGGGGCCCGTACCTCGATGTCCGTGCACAGTCACTCGGCAGGCCAGTACGACGCTGCCACCGCGCCGTTCGACCCGGCCCGCCCGCCCGAGTTCCCGCGTCACGTGGTGACCGCGGTGCTCGTCTCCCACGACGGCGCCCGCTGGCTGCCCGAGGCCCTCGCCGGGCTGCTCGGCCAGGAGCGCCCCGTGCAGAACGCGGTGGCGGCCGACACCGGCAGCGCGGACGACTCCGCCCAGCTCCTCACCGACGCGCTCGGCGCCGACCGGGTCCTGCACCTCGCCCGGCGCACCGGCTTCGGCCAGGCCGTCGAGGAGGCCTCCCGGACCGCCGGTGTGCTCACCCCGGACGACCTGCCCTATCTGAAGCGCCCCAGCGGCTGGGACCCCGTCAGCCGCACCTGGCGCGACGACGCCTACGACCTGCCCGAACTGCCGCACGGCGAACCGCAGCAGTGGCTCTGGCTTCTGCACGACGACAGCGCCCCCGAGCCCGACGCCCTCGCCCAGCTCCTCCAGGTCGTGGAGAACGAGCGGGAGTTCGGCCGGGACGTGGCCGTCGTCGGCCCCAAGCTCCGCGGCTGGTACGACCGCAGGCAGCTCCTGGAGGTCGGCGTCACCATCGCCCACTCCGGCCGCCGCTGGACCGGCCTGGACCGGCGTGAGCAGGACCAGGGGCAGCACGACCACGTCCGTCCGGTCCTCTCCGTCTCCACCGCCGGCATGCTGATCCGGCGTGACGTCTTCGAGGAGCTCGGCGGATTCGACCGCCGCCTCCCCCTGATGCGGGACGACGTCGACCTGTGCTGGCGTGCCCAGGCCGCCGGGCACCGCGTCCTGGTCGCCCCCGAGGCCGTCGTCCGGCACGCGGAGGCCGCCTCCCGCGAGCGCCGCACCGTCGACTGCGTGGGCCGCACCTCCGCGTCCCCGCACAAGGTCGACAAGGCGGGCGCCGCCTACACCCTGCTCGTCAACGCGCGGACGGCACAGCTGCCCTGGATCCTGTTCCGGCTCGTGCTCGGCACCCTGGTGCGCACCGTGGCGTATCTGGTGGGCAAGGTTCCCGGCCAGGCCCTCGACGAGATCCGCGGCCTCCTCGGCACCCTGCTGCGCCCCGAGCGGATCATCGCGGGCCGCCGCAGGCGGGGCGCTCCGCAGATCGACAAGGGCGAGCTGCGGGCGCTGTTCCCGCCGCCCGGCGCCACCGTACGGGCCACCGTCGAGCAGGCCGCCGGCAGCCTCGTCGGCCGCTCCGACCCCGAGGTCACCACCGGGGCCGGACGGCACGGCGGCGCGGTCGAGTCCGGACCCGGCGGCGACGACGCCGACTTCCTGGAGGTCGAACAGTTCGCCCGGCTCAAGCGGGCTGCGCGCAAGCCCGGCCCGATGCTCTTCGTCGTCCTGCTGTTCGTCTCGCTCATCGCCTGCCGCGAACTGTTCGGCGGTGGCGCGCTGGCGGGCGGCGCACTGCTTCCCGCGCCCGCCGACTCCTCCGGACTGTGGTCGCGCTACCTGGACGGCTGGCACACGGTGGGCACCGGGGGCACACAGTCCGCGCCGCCCTATCTCGCCCTGGTCGCCATGCTCGCGAGCGTGCTGCTCGGCTCCACCGGGCTCGCGGTCACCGTGCTCCTCGTCTGCTCCGTGCCGCTGGCCGGATTCGCCGCGTACTTCGCCTCGCGGCCCCTCGTGGAGTCGCGGCTGCTGCGCGCCTGGGCCTCCGTCGCCTACGCCTTCCTGCCCGCCGCCACCGGCGCGCTCGCCGGCGGCCGCATCGGCACCGCCGTCCTCGCGATCCTGCTGCCGCTCATCGCGCGCGCGGGCATCGCGGCGAGCGGCCTCGCCCACCCCTCCGGCGGGCGCGGCAGCTGGCGCGCCACCTGGGCGTACGCACTGCTGCTGACCTTCACGACCGCCTTCACCCCGATCGTGTGGCCGATCGCGCTCGTCCTCGGCCTCGTCCTCCTCGTCGTGCGGCGCGGCGAGATCACCGCCTACGGACCGCGCTTCCTGGCCCAGCTCGGCACCCCTCTCCTCGTCCTCGCCCCCTGGTCGCTGACACTGCTTCCGTTCGGCTTCTTCCGGGAGGCCGGTCTGGAGTACGGCGCCGGCGCCGCCTCCGCGCTCGACCTGCTCGGCGCCGGCCCGGGCGGCCCCGGCACCGTCAGCGGACTGATGCTGATCGGCATCGTCCTCGCCGCGCTGGCCGCCCTGCTGCGCGCCGACCGGCAGCGGGCGGCCCGTGCGGCCTGGGCGGTCGCCCTGGTCGCCCTGGTCTTCGCCGTCCTGTCCAACCGCTCGGCCTGGGCCGGCCCCGCCACCCTCGTGTACGGCATCGCCCTCCTCGGCGCCGCCGTGATCGGCGCCGACGGGGCACGCGCCCGCGTGGCCGAGCAGAGCTTCGGCTGGCGCCAGCCGGTGGCCGCGCTCATCGCGTTCACCGCCGTGGCCGGCCCGCTGCTCGTCGCCGCGGGCTGGATGATCCGCGGCGCCGACGGACCCGTGGAGCGACGCGACCCGGTGCAGGTGCCGGCGTTCGTCGCCGAGGAGAGCGGCACCCGCGACCAGGCCCGCACCCTCGTCCTCGACAGCGACTCCGCCGCACGCGTGGGCTACAGCCTGGTGCGCGGCTCCGGTGCCCGCCTCGGTGACGCCGAACTCGCCGCCGCCGGCGGCGAGAACACGGCGCTCGGCAAGGTCGTCGCCAACCTGGTGGCCGGCTCCGGCGCCGACCAGGCCGACCAGCTCGGCGGCTTCGCCGTGCGCTACGTCCTCGTCCGCAAGGGCGCGCCCCGCGAGGTCAGCCGCGTCCTGGACGCGACGCCCGGCCTGAGCAGGCTCAGCCAGCAGGACGGCAGCGCCCTGTGGCGCGTGGACCGCCAGGTCTCGCGTGCCGCCGTCGTCCCCGCATCCGGCGAGCCGCAGGCCGTCGCCGCCGGTCCCGTCGACGTGCACGCGACCCTCCCCGCCGGTGCGGCCGGCCGCGTCCTGCGCCTCGCGGACACGGCCGACGAGGGCTGGACGGCCACTCTCGACGGCCGGCCGCTCAAGTCCACCACCGTCGACGGCTGGGCGCAGGGCTTCGAGCTGCCCGCCGGCGGCGGCAGGCTGGACGTCACCTTCGAAGCACCGGTGACGCATACCGCGTGGCTGTGGACCCAGGGCGCGCTGGCCGTCGTCCTCGTGGTCCTCGCGCTGCCCGGCCGCCGCCGTGACGTCGACGACGACCTCCCCGAGGAGGAGGTCGCCGTCCCCGCCCAGGAGGTGGCGGGCGAGGGTCGCCGCGCCCGACGGCTGCGCGCCCAGGCGGAGGCCGAGGCGGAGCAGGCCGACCAGGACGGCCCCGTGATCCCGGCTCCCGCCACGGCTCCGCAGGAGGTCCCGGCCGCCGTCCCGCAGCAGCAGTCCTACGACGAGTGGGACGCGTCGACCTACGCGAACGCGGAGTACGGCACATACGGCGGCGAGCACTACCAGGGCGCCCCGCAGCAGTACCCGGCGGGCACGTACGAGCAGCCGTACCAGGCCGACCCCTACCAGGGCGGCCAGTACGACCCGTACGCCTACGGGGGCTCGACGGCGTACGACCAGACGTACCACCAGGGCTACGACGAGGCGTACGACCCCGCGCAGCCGCCGATGCCGCCGCAGCCGCCCCGCGGCACCGACAGTGAGCGCCCCGACGGGAGCCAGCAGTGAACCGCACCACCCTGTCCCTGATCGCGGGCACCACCGCGCTCGCAGCCGTCACCGGTTTCGCCGCGCTCGGCGCGCCCGACGCCTCGGGCGGCGACGCGACATCGGCCGCCCGGCTGCCCGTCGAGCGCACCAGCCTGCTCTGCCCGCAGCCCAGCACCTCCGACCTGGCCGAGACCGCGTACACGTCCTTCACCCCCGTCTCCAAGGGCACCGGCAGCCGCGGCCGGGCCGAACTCCGGTCGGCCGCCGGGGAGTCGGACGGCGACGCCGAGTCCGGCAAGGAGAAGAAGAAGCGGGAGGACAAGCCGGTCCTGTCGCCGAAGGAGCCCGGCAAGCCGGTCACCGGCGAGTCCTCCGGTGCCGACGCACCCGCCCTCGTCGGCAGCGCCGACGGCAGGTTCGCTCCGGGCTGGACCGTCCAGGAGACCACCGAGGTCGCCGCGGGCACCGGACGCGGTCTGCTCGGCGCCAACTGCACGGCCGCGGACACCGAGTTCTGGTTCCCGGGAGCCAGCACGGCCGACGACCGCACCGACTACGTGCACCTGACCAACCCGGACGACTCGGCCGCGGTGGCCGACATCGAGCTGTACGGCAAGGACGGCGCCCTCAAGTCCACGGTGGGGGAGGGCATCACGGTTCAGCCGCACGCCAGCGAACCGATCCTGCTGTCCACGCTCACCGACAAGCCGCAGACCAACCTGACCGTGCACGTGACCGTCCGCAGCGGCCGGGTCGCCGCGGCCGTCCAGGCCCTGGACGACAGGCTCGGCGGCGACTGGCTGCCGGCCGCCACCGACCCGGCCGCCGGTCTCGTCCTGCCGGGCATCCCCAAGGACGCCACGTCGGTGCGTCTGATCGCCTTCACCCCCGGTGACACCGACGCCGACCTGAAGGTGCGGCTCGCCTCGCCGTCCGGCCCGATCACCCCCGCCGGACACGAGACCCTGCACGTCAAGGCCGGGATGACCGCCGCCGTCGACCTCGGGGACGTCACCCGCGGGGAGGCGGGCTCCCTGGTGCTGACGCCCAGTGACGGCTCGGTGCCGGTGGTCGCCGCGCTGCGGGTGGTGCGCGGCAAGGGCGACGAGCAGGAGACGGCGTTCATCCCCGCCACCGCCCCGATCGCCGCGCGCGCGACGGTCGCCGACAACCGCTCCAAGGGCAGCACGCTCGCGCTGACCGCGCCGGGCCGCACCGCCAAGGTCAGGGTGACCGCGTCCGCGGGCAGCGAGGGCGGCTCGGCGGTGACGAAGACGTTCACGATCAAGGGCGGCTCCACGCAGAACGTGGCCGCCCCCGTCCCGAGCGGTCTCAAGGGCACGTACGCGCTGACGGTGGAGCCCCTCTCCGGGGGGTCCGTCTACGCCTCCCGGATGCTGCAGTCCGAGGTCGAGGGGGTGTCGGCCTTCACCGTGCAGACGCTTCCGGACGACCGCGGCACGGTCGCCGTGCCCCGGGCCGAGCAGGATCTGTCGGTACTGCAGCAGCGGTGACCCCGGGGCGGGCGGCGGGGCGGTCAGTCCTCGCCGTACCGGGGGTCCACCGTCTCCGGTGTCAGGCCGAGGATCTCCGCCACCTGTTCCACGACGACCTCGTGGACCAGGGCCGCGCGCTCGTCGCGGCCCTTGGTGCGGATCTCCACCGGCCGGCGGTAGACGACCACGCGCGGGCGGCGGCCGTCGCGGGCCGCGATCGTGCCGCCCAGGGGCACCGCCTCGTCGTTCCAGTTCTCGCCGGGCGCGTCGAGGCGCGGCACCTCCAGGACCAGGAAGTCGATCTCGGCGAGCTGCGGCCAGCGCCTCTCCAGGCGTTCCACCGAGTCCTGCACCAGGTCCGCGAACACCTCGGCGCGGCTCGCGGCGAGCGGCACCTGGGGCGGCGCGACGGGGCCGCGCATGCCCCTGCCGTGGCGGTCGCGGCGGCGGGGCCCGGGGGCGGTGGCGCGGGGCGGTACGGGGTTGTCCATCACTGACGAAGCGTAGTCCCCGCGGAAGCCGCGTGCCGGGCTCCACGCCCGTTCCGAAGACGACGCGGCATGTCGCCGGATGACCATTCCGGCCAAGCTTGGGCTCGATTCCGTATCCCTCCGCGACCGTCGGCCTCATGACAATTGACCTGGTTTGCACCGGGAGGTGACCGGATCCGGATCGCGCCCGTGTCTCCCCGAAGCGTGTACTCCCAGGTCAGTGACGGGTGTTCGGAGATCGAAGTGAGCCGTCTCACAACACGACACGGTGGGGTGACCTGGGGGAGAGTCGTCGCGGCCCGCTCAAGAGTGCGGTACCGTCCAACATCGTGAGCCCTGTACGTCGCTGTTCGCGCACCGCCTGCGGCCGTCCCGCCGTCGCGACGCTGACGTACGTCTACGCCGACTCGACCGCGGTCCTCGGCCCCCTCGCCACCTACGCCGAACCCCACTGCTACGACCTGTGCGCCGAGCACTCGGCACGCCTCACCGCGCCCCGCGGCTGGGAAGTCGTGCGGCTGTCCGACGGTTCGGCCCCCTCCCGCCCCAGCGGCGACGACCTCGAGGCGCTCGCCAACGCGGTACGCGAGGCGGCCCGTCCGCAGCAGCGCACGGCGGAGGCCGGTGGCGGCGCGCGGTCGGCGGACCCGATGGAGGTCGGCCGCCGCGGCCATCTCCGGGTGCTGCGCTCCCCGGACAACTGAGGCCCCACGAGCCGGTCTTCGCGGCTCCCGGGCCGGACCTTCCCGTACGTGTCCCACCGAGCGGCGCACACCCATTGACGTGACGTTGTCGCGGACACGACCATTCCGGAATCCGTGAGGCATCACTTTCCGCATCCCGGAATCCGGGGAGGCGCCCGTGTACGTCCAGGAACTGGAACCCGTCGCCAACTCGCTCGGCCTGTCCGCGCTCGTCGCGGCCCTGCCCCTCGTCGTCGTCCTGGTCCTGCTCGGCGGCGTCCGCATGAAGGCGCACCACGCCGGCGCGATCGGGCTCCTGGCGGCCGCCCTCGTCGCCTGCCTCGCCTACGGCATGCCGGTCGGCCAGGCGCTGTCCGGCGCGGCCCAGGGCGCCCTCTTCGGCCTCTTCCCCATCCTGTGGATCGTGGTCAACGCCCTCTGGGTGTACCGGATGACGGTCCGCACCCGGCACTTCGACATCCTGCGCCGCTCCTTCGGCCGGCTCTCCGACGACCCGCGCATCCAGGCACTCGTCGTCGCGTTCTGCTTCGGTGCCCTCCTGGAGGCGCTCGCCGGTTTCGGCGCACCCGTCGCGATCTGCTCGGTGATGCTCGTCGCGCTCGGTTTCGACCCGGTGCGCGCAGCCGTCGTCGCCCTCGTCGCCAACACCGCGCCGGTCGCCTTCGGCGCCATGGGCACTCCGGTCGTCACGCTCGCCCAAGTCACCGGTCTGCCCCTGGACTCCGTGGCCTCCGTGGTGGGCCGCCAGACGCCGCTGCTGGCCCTTGTCGTGCCCCTCGTACTGGTCTTCCTCGTCGACGGCAGGCGCGGGCTGCGCGAGACCTGGGTGGCCGCCCTCGCCTGCGGATGCGCCTTCGCGGCGGCCCAGTTCGCCGCCTCCAATTTCCTCTCCGCGCAACTCGCCGACATCGGGGCCGCGTTGGCCGGGGCAGCGGCTCTCGTCGCGGTCCCGCAGTCGCGCAGGCCCGCCGCCGAGCCCGTACGCGCCGCCGTCCTGACCGGAACGCGCAGCCAGGACCTGGACGAGGACGACCCGCGCTCCGAAGTGGTCCGCGCCTACGCCCCGTACGCCCTCATCGTGGCGATCTTCTCGATCGCGCAGGTCCCCGCGGTCAAGGAATGGCTCGCCGGGGCCACCCGGGTCTTCGACTGGCCGTTCCTGGACGTCGTCGCCCCGGACGGCGAACCGGTGGGCGGCAACGTCTTCACGCTCCCGCTGGTGTCGACCGGCGGCACCCTCGTCCTGCTCGCCGGGCTGTGCACGGCCGCCGTCCTCGGCGTGCGGGCGCGCGACGCCGCCGGGGAATGGGCGTCCACCGTGCACGAGTTGAGGTTCGCCGTCCTCACCGTGACGTCCGTCCTGGCCCTCGCCTACGTCATGAACCTCTCCGGACAGGCCGCCACCATCGGGCACTTCGTCGCGGCGGCCGGCGCCGGACTGGCGTTCCTCTCCCCGGTCCTGGGCTGGTTCGGGGTCGCCGTGTCCGGCTCCGACACCTCCGCCAACGCCCTCTTCGGCGCCCTCCAGGTGAGCGCGGCAAGGGAGTCCGGACTCTCACCCGAACTGCTCGCCGCCGCCAACAGCTCCGGCGGGGTCCTCGGCAAGATGATCTCGCCGCAGAACCTCACCATCGCCTGCGCGGCGGTCGGGCTCGCGGGGCGCGAGGGGGACCTGCTCCGCAAGGTGCTGCCCTGGAGCCTCGGACTGCTCCTGGTCATGTGCCTGATCGTGGTCGGCCAGAGCTCGGCGGTCCTGGGCTGGATGCTGCCCTGAGCCTCGGGGCGCCGGGCACGCGTCCGGTCGGCCCCTTCGCCGCTGGTGGTCGGTCCGTGCGGGTAGTTTGGGGGCCACTGCTCGAATTCCAGGAAGGTTGGCCGTGGCTGCTGATCTGTCGCAGATCGTGAAGGCGTACGACGTCCGCGGAGTGGTCCCGGACCAGTGGGACGAGACGCTGGCCGAGTTGTTCGGGGCGGCCTTCGTCCGGGTGACCGGTGCGGACGCGATCGTGACCGGCCACGACATGAGGCCCTCGTCGCCCGGCCTCTCCCGTGCCTTCGCGCGCGGTGCCGCCGCGCTCGGCGTCGACGTCACCGAGATCGGCCTGTGCTCGACCGACCAGCTCTACTACGCCTCGGGCGCCCTCGGCCTGCCCGGCGCCATGTTCACGGCGTCGCACAACCCCGCCCAGTACAACGGCATCAAGATGTGCCGGGCGGGCGCGGCCCCCGTCGGCCAGGACACGGGTCTCGGCGAGATCCGTGAACTCGTGCAGACCTGGGCCGACTCCGGCGCCCCGGCCTCCGACGCCACCACGGGGACGATCGGCCGGCGCGACACGCTGCGGGACTACGCGGCGCACCTCCGCGGCCTCGTCGACCTGACCTCCATCCGTCCGCTGAAGGTCGTCGTCGACGCCGGCAACGGCATGGGCGGGCACACCGTGCCCACCGTCTTCGCCGGGCTGCCGCTGGACCTGGTCCCGATGTACTTCGAGCTGGACGGCACGTTCCCGAACCACGAGGCCAACCCCCTCGACCCGAAGAACCTCGTCGACCTGCAGAAGCGCGTCCGCGAGGAGGGCGCCGACCTCGGCATCGCCTTCGACGGCGACGCCGACCGCTGCTTCGTCGTCGACGAGCGGGGCGACCCCGTGTCACCGTCCGCGATCACCGCCCTGGTCGCCGCCCGCGAGCTGGCCAAGCACGACGGCGGCACGGTCATCCACAACCTGATCACCTCGTGGTCGGTGCCGGAGGTCGTCCGGGAGAATGGCGGCAAGCCCGTCCGCACCCGTGTCGGCCACTCCTTCATCAAGGAGCAGATGGCGAAGACCGGCGCGATCTTCGGCGGCGAGCACTCCGCGCACTACTACTTCCGCGACTTCTGGAACGCGGACACGGGCATGCTGGCCGCGCTGCACGTCCTCGCCGCGCTCGGCGGGCAGGACGGTCCGCTCTCCGCCCTCGTCGCCCAGTACGACCGCTACGCCGGGTCCGGCGAGATCAACTCCACGGTCGACGACCAGACGGCCCGGGTCGCCGCGATCAGGACGGCGTACGAGAGCCGCGAGGGCGTCACCCTCGACGAGCTCGACGGCCTGACCGTCACGGCCGAGGACTGGTGGTTCAACGTCCGCCCGTCCAACACGGAGCCGCTCCTGCGCCTGAACGCGGAGGCACGCGACGAGGCGACGATGGCACGGGTGCGGGACGAGGTCCTGCAGATCATCAGAGGCTGATCCGCCGGCCGGCACGGGGCCGGCGGCGTCCTGCGGCGTGCGCGGTTCCCGCCCGGAGTGCCGGGTGCCGGGGCTCCGATGGTCCGGACCTCCGATCATCCGGGGTCCGTTGATTCGGGGGTGTACTGCGGGGCGTGCGGCCTCCCGGCCGGGGGCCGCGCGTCCGTTGGGCCGCGGCTCTCGTCCGAGGCGCCGGTCGTCCGGGACCCGGAGCGGGCCGCGGGCCTCGTACGCCTCACGGCTCCGCCCACCCCGTCCCCCGCCCGGACCCGGTCCCCGCCTCGGCCCGGTGCCCCCTCGTCCGGTACGAGGTCCGCCACGAGCCACGAGCCACGTGCCTCCCGGGCCCGGCACCCCGCCGTCCGCGGCGGTACCCTGACCAGGCCGCATCCACCTGTTCGGAAGGACATCCCATGCCGCTCGAAGCCGGCCTCCTGGAGATCCTCGCCTGCCCGGCCTGCCACGCCCCGCTCACGGAGCAGGAGAGCGAGCTGGTCTGCACCGGACAGGACTGCGGCCTCGCCTACCCCGTCCGGGACGGCATCCCCGTACTCCTCGTCGACGAGGCCCGCCGCCCCGCCTGACGACGACGGCGATCGGAGGCTGCCGCCCATGCTCGACGAATCGCTGCTCGACACACCCGAGGCGCTGACCGAGGCGGACCGCCGGGGCTGGCTCCGCGGTGCCGCCGAGGCGGGCGCCCGGGTCCGCACCGCCGTCCGGCTCGCCGCCGAGGCCGGTGTCACCGAGCTGAAGCCCGACGGCCGCCCGCGCGCCGTCCTGATCGCGGGCCCCGGCACCGGGTCCGCGGGCGTCGCCGACCTGCTCGGCACCCTCGCCGGCGCCGGCTGCCCCGTCACGCGCCTGCACCCCACGGGAGTGGCCCCCGCCGCCGGCGCCCTGCGCTGGGAACTGCCCGGCTGGGCCGGCCCCGTCGACCTCCTCCTGGTCGCCACGCCCGACGGCAGCGAACCGGGCCTCGGACTCCTGATCGAACAGGCCTACCGCCGAGGCAGCACCGTCGTCGCCGTGGCCCCCGCCGAGAGCCCGCTGGCCGAGGCCGTCGCCGGAGTGCACGGCCTGTTCGTACCGATGGCGACCGCCCCGTACGAGAGCGACGAACCCGCCGCCTCCGCCCCCGGCGTGCTGTGGGCGCTGCTCACCCCGCTGCTCGCCATCCTCGACCGGGCCGGGCTGCTCACGGCCCCGCCCGACGCCCTGCAGAAGGTCGCCGACCGCCTCGACCGCGTCGCCGAACGCTGCGGTCCGGCCATCGCGACCTACAGCAATCCCGCCAAGACCCTCGCCGCCGAACTCGCCGAGGCCCTCCCGGTGATCTGGACCGAGGGCACCTCCGCGGGCCCCGCCGGCCGTCGCTTCGCCGCCGCGCTCGCCGAGCTCGCCGGGCGCCCCGTGCTCACCGCCGAACTCCCCGAGGCACTCGCCGCGCACAGTGTCCTGCTGTCCGGCGCGCTGGCCGCCGGCGCCGACCCCGACGACTTCTTCCGCGACCGGGTCGAGGAGCAACAGGCCCTGCACGCACGCGTGGTGCTGCTCCGCGACCGTCCCCTCGGCGGCCTCAGCGCGGCCCCCGCCGCGCGCGAGCTGGCCCTCGGTCACGACACCGCGATCAGCGAGCTCGAACCGGAGGAGGGCCCCGAGCTGGAGACCCTCGCCGAACTGATCGCCATCACGGATTTCGCCGCCGTTTACCTCGCGCTCGTTTCGAGGGCCTGACCTTGAGCGGGCCGGATTCCTCCGGCGAGCGACCGCGCCCGCCCCACCGCCGCACAGACACCCGCGACTGACGGCCGGCGCCGCCGAGCAGCGCACGTACGGAGAAGACACGCGATGGACCGCCTCGACAACACCGTCCGCCCCTACGCCTGGGGTTCGACCACCGCCATCCCGCGGCTGCTCGGCGTGGAGCCGACCGGGGAGCCCCAGGCGGAGATGTGGATGGGCGCCCACCCGGGCGCCCCCTCGGGCACTCCGCGCGGCCCGCTGAACGAGGTCGTCGAGGCGGCCCCCGAGAAGGAACTGGGTGCGGCCGCCGTCGCGAAGTTCGGTCCCCGGCTGCCGTTCCTGCTGAAGCTCCTCGCCGCCGGCGCCCCCCTCTCCCTCCAGGTGCACCCCGACCTCGCGCAGGCGCGGGCGGGCTTCGAGGACGAGGAGACCCGCGGCATCCCGATCGACGCGGGCCACCGCAACTACAAGGACGCCAACCACAAGCCCGAACTGATCTGCGCGCTCACGGAGTTCGACGGCCTGTGCGGGTTCCGGGCCCCCGAGGCGACCGCCGAGCTGCTGGCCGGCCTCGACGTCGACTCCCTCAAGCCGTACGTCGACCTCCTGCACGCGCACCCCGAAGAGGCCGCGCTGCGCGAGGTCCTGACGGCCGTGCTCACCGCCGACCGCGAGGAGATGGCCCACACCGTCGCCGAGACCGCCGCCGCCTGCGACCGCCTGGGCGACGCCTACACCCCTTACGCGGCCATCGCCCACCACTACCCCGGCGACCCCGGTGTCATCGCCGCGATGCTCCTCAACCACGTCCGGCTGCAGCCCGGCGAGGCCCTGTTCCTCGGCGCCGGCGTCCCGCACGCCTACCTCGACGGACTCGGCGTCGAGATCATGGCCAACTCGGACAACGTCCTGCGCTGCGGCCTCACCCCCAAGCACGTCGACGTCCCCGAACTCCTGCGCATCGTCCGCTTCGAGGCGAGCGACCCCGGTGTGCTGCGCCCGGAGGCGGCCCCGGACGGCGAGGAGGTCTACGAGACGCCCATCGACGAGTTCCGCCTCTCGCGGTACGTGCTGCCGCAGAGCACCGCCCCGCACGACCTCACCCGTCCGACCCCGCAGATCCTGCTGTGCACGGCCGGTTCCGTGCGGGCGGGCGCAGTCACCCTCTCCCCGGGCGGGTCCGTCTTCGTACCCGCGGGTGAAAAAGCCGAAGTATCCGGACCCGGCACGGTCTTCCGCGCCACCGTGGTGGCCTGATCGCGTTCGCGCGACGGGCGGACGGGCACTAGTCGCAGCGGGCTGCAACAATGGCCCATCGCAAAGGGCGGGCAAAGGCCCGGTGACTGGCAGAGGGCGAAGGGACACCCCGGACACATGAGCGCGTCAGGCGGCACCAAGGCGATCGTGGCGGCACTCGGCGCCAATCTCGCGATCGCGGCATCGAAGTTCGTGGCGTTCCTCTTCAGCGGTTCGTCCTCGATGCTCGCCGAGTCCGTGCACTCGCTCGCCGACTCCGGCAACCAGGCGCTGCTCCTGGTCGGCGGCAAGAAGGCCCAGCGCGAGGCGACCCCCCAGCACCCGTTCGGCTACGGACGCGAGCGCTACATCTACGCCTTCCTCGTCTCGATCGTCCTCTTCTCGGTCGGCGGCATGTTCGCCCTCTACGAGGGTTACGAGAAGATCAAGCACCCGCACGCGATCGAGCACTGGTACTGGCCGGTGGGCGTCCTGGTGTTCGCGATCATCGCCGAGAGCTTCTCCTTCCGCACGGCCATCAAGGAGTCCAACCCGCTGCGCGGCAAGGACTCGTGGAAGGAGTTCATCCGCCACGCCAAGGCCCCCGAGCTGCCCGTCGTCCTGCTGGAGGACTTCGGCGCCCTGGTCGGGCTGGTCCTGGCACTCGGCGGTGTGGGCATCGCCCTGGCCACCGGCGACGGCGTCTGGGACGGCATCGGCACCCTCTGCATCGGCGTCCTGCTCATCCTGATCGCGCTCGTGCTCGCCGCCGAGACCAAGTCCCTGCTGCTCGGCGAGGCCGCGGGCCTGGACACGGTCAAGAAGATCGAGACGGCCACCGTCGACGGCCACACGGTCACCGGCATCATCCACATGCGCACGCTCCACCTCGGCCCGGAGGAACTGCTGGTCGCCGCCAAGATCGCGGTCCAGCACGACGACACGGCCGCCGAGGTGGCCTCCGCGATCAACGCCGCCGAGGCCCGCATCCGCGAGGCCGTCCCGATCGCCCGCGTCATCTACCTGGAGCCGGACATCTACAGCGAGACCGAGGCCGCCAAGGGCGCCGACCGCGAGGCGACGCCCGGGGGCCCGCCGCAGGTCACCGAGCACTGAGCCCACCACCCGACGAACGCCCGCCGGGCATCACCGCCCGGCGGGAGCCTGCCGGGCAGCACTACGCCGCTCCCGGTGCGCACACTGCCGACGGGGCCCGCCCGAACCCCGGGCGGGCCCCGTCCGCGTCCCTACGACGGGCCGGTGAACGGGACGCCGGCCGACCCACCGGGTCCGCCGCGGGCAGCGGCCGGCACCGATGTGCCCGGGAGGCGGACTGGGGCCGCCGGGCCCACCGGTGTAGCTTGGTGACTGAGCCAGACGTCGCTGCTGATGGCGGTCGGGCGGCCCCTGCGAGGGCCGGCCGAGGGAGAGAGGGCCTCCGACGGACTGCGCTGCGCGGACCGAGGCATGCCCGTGACCCACTCGGGCAGGCGTGTGCCCGACGCCGCGCAGACCAGCCGTACCCACCTCGCCCCAATCCCGAGGAGCAGCTCCTTATGACCACTGTCGACAGCCGACAGGACTTCAAGGTCGCCGATCTCTCCCTGGCCGCGTTCGGCCGCAAGGAGATCACCCTCGCCGAGCACGAGATGCCCGGCCTGATGTCGATCCGCAAGGAATACGCGCAGGCGCAGCCCCTGGCGGGCGCCCGCGTCACCGGCTCCCTGCACATGACGGTGCAGACCGCCGTCCTCATCGAGACCCTCGTCGCCCTGGGCGCCGAGGTCCGCTGGGCCTCCTGCAACATCTTCTCCACCCAGGACCACGCGGCCGCCGCCATCGCGGTCGGCCCGAACGGCACGCCCGACAACCCGCAGGGTGTCCCGGTCTTCGCCTGGAAGGGCGAGACCCTGGAGGAGTACTGGTGGTGCACGGAGCAGGCGCTGACCTGGCCGAACACCCCCACCGGCGGCCCGAACATGATCCTGGACGACGGTGGCGACGCCACCCTCCTGGTCCACAAGGGCGTCGAGTACGAGAAGGCCGGCAAGGTCCCCTCGGTCGAGACCGCCGAGTCCGAGGAGCACCGCGCCGTCCTCGAACTGCTGCACCGCACCATCACCGACGGCTCGCAGAAGTGGACCCAGCTCGCCTCGGAGATCCGCGGCGTGACCGAGGAGACCACGACCGGCGTCCACCGCCTGTACGAGATGCACCGCGACGGCACCCTGCTGTTCCCGGCGATCAACGTGAACGATGCCGTGACCAAGTCGAAGTTCGACAACAAGTACGGCTGCCGCCACTCCCTGATCGACGGCATCAACCGCGCCACCGACGTCCTCATCGGCGGCAAGACCGCCGTCGTCTGCGGCTACGGCGACGTGGGCAAGGGCTGCGCGGAGTCCCTGCGCGGCCAGGGCGCCCGCGTGATCATCACCGAGATCGACCCGATCTGCGCGCTGCAGGCGGCGATGGACGGCTACCAGGTCGCGACCCTGGACGACGTCGTCGAGCAGGCCGACATCTTCGTGACGACCACGGGCAACAAGGACATCATCATGGCCGCGGACATGGCCAAGATGAAGCACCAGGCGATCGTGGGCAACATCGGCCACTTCGACAACGAGATCGACATGGCCGGTCTCGCCAAGATCCCCGGCATCGTCAAGGACGAGGTCAAGCCGCAGGTCCACACCTGGACCTTCCCCGACGGCAAGGTGATCATCGTCCTCTCCGAGGGCCGCCTGCTGAACCTGGGCAACGCGACCGGCCACCCGTCGTTCGTGATGTCCAACTCCTTCGCGGACCAGACGCTGGCCCAGATCGAGCTGTTCACCAAGCCCGACGAGTACCCGACCGACGTCTACGTGCTGCCCAAGCACCTCGACGAGAAGGTCGCCCGTCTCCACCTCGACGCGCTCGGCGTGAAGCTCACCAAGCTCCGCCCCGAGCAGGCCGCGTACATCGGTGTCGAGGTCGACGGCCCGTTCAAGTCGGACCACTACCGCTACTGAGCACCCCTCGGCAGTCGAGCGCGTCCGTGCACTGACGCGCCGACCCGCAGCAGGTCCCAGGCAGGCCCCCGCACCCCGGTGCCGGGGGCCTGCCCGTTGCCGGACCGTTCCCGGAGGATCCAGGACCCCCATGCCCCGCGGCCGCTATTCGCTCCACGATCCGCACGATCACACCCCCCTCGCCGAAGAACACTTCCACTGCGCGCCCGGCCCCTCGGGCTGGCGCTACGTCTCCCAGCTCACCACCCCCTCCGGCGACCACGCCGGCTCCGTCGACCTCGCCCTCGACGAGCTCGGCCGCCCCATCCGCCTCGAACTGCACGCCGCGAGCTGGCAGGTCCGCGGTGCGGCGCTCGACGGCGTCACCTGGGTCCGCACCGACCCCACCGGAACCGAGGCCACCGAAGGCAATGTCCGCGCCCACGCCTTCACCGGCACCTCCCCGGCGTTCCTCGTCGCCACCGCCCGGCTGCTGCGCCTCACCCCCGATTTCTCCGCGACCCGCGTACGCCTCGTCGCCTTCACCGACCCGGTGCTCGCCCCGCGCACCCTCGACCAGTCCTGGGCCTTGATCTCGAGAGAAACACACGGCACCGACAACGGCCCGCTGACCGTGGACACCTACCAGGTCACAGCCCTGGACACCGGCGAACAGAGCACCGTTCACCTCGCGGGCGACGTGGTCCTGGCCGCACCCGGCATCGAGCTGGAGCACCTGGAGACACCGCCGTCGACCTTCGCCTGACGCGGCGAGGAACGACGGCGGTACGGAAACGACGGCGGTACGGAGAGGGAGCGCGGCGACGCTCAGGCGGGCGGAGCGAACCCGGTCGCGGGCTGCTCGGCCTCCTGGCCCGGGCGGCCGGGGGGCGCATCCGACACGGACCGCCCGGACGGCTCCGCGACGGGGACGGCCGGCCCCCACGCCTGTGCCGGGGGCGCGGGCCGGCCCGACGGCCCTGCGGCAGGTGCGACGGGCTGCCCCGACCGGTCGGCCGCGGGTACGGACTGCCACGGCTGCCCGGTGGGCACGGCCGCCGGCGGCGTCGCCGGGGTACCGCCCGCGCCCGGCATCGCCATGGCGCCGACCGCCGGCGGGAACGGCCCGCTGCCCCACCCCGGCCCCCCGGGCATGCCACCGCGCGCACCACCCGTGCGGCGGACCTCCCGCGCCTGCCGCTCCTGAACCACCGCCGCCAGATAGGCGGCAGGCCACACCCCGTGCGGGGGAGGCGTGCCCGTGCACTGCGCCAGATCTCCGGCGAGCCGCTGCGCCATGGCCCCGCCGACCTGCGGGTCCAGCTGCTGCATCCGCGTCAGGTACTGGCGGATCGCGAGCCACAAGCCGTCGGGCACGGCGGAGAGGTCCAGCTCCGAGAACCGCCCCACCAGCCAGGGCGGCGGCGGCGGAACGAAGGCCGCCCGCCCGGTCGGCACCCGCTCCCGCACGACCAGCGTGCCCGCGAACACGTCACCGAGCCGCCGCCCCCGCTCCGACACGAGCGAGGCGATGCACGCCACGATCCCGAACGTCATCAGGATCTCGACGATGCCCACCGCACCCCGTACCAGCGCATGCCTGAACCGGATCGGCCCTCCGTCGTCCCGCACCACCCGCAGCCCGCACGCGAGCTTGCCGAGCGAGCGCCCGTGACTGAGCGTCTCCACCGCGATCGGCCCGCCCACCAGCACCAGCAGGAACGAGGCGATCGACACGGCGATCCGCGCCGCCTCGTCCAGGCCCGCGGTGGATATCGCCAGGACGATGGTCACCAGGATGTAGACGACCATGGCCACGACCAGATCGAGCAACACCGCCAGCGCCCGGCTCGGCAGCTTTGCGGGACGCAGCTCCAGCGCCACCGCCTCGCCCGTCACTAGCTCACTCACGATCGCCGTCCTTCCCCTGACCTGCCCCGAGAACCGCCAGTCTGCCAAGCTGAGGGCGCATCGTGCCGCAGTACGACAAGCTCACACGCAGTACGAGAGGACGAGGAGCAGCAGAACCGATGGACCTCGACGTCTTCGTGTCCACCCACCGTGCCGAGTGGGACCGCCTCGAAGCCCTGCTGAGCCGTCAGCGCCGACTCAACGGCGCCGAGGCCGACGAGCTCGTCGCCCTCTACCAACGCACCGCCACCCACCTCTCCCTGATCCAGTCCAGCGCCCCCGACCCCCAGCTGACCGGACGCCTGAGCAGGCTCGTGGCCCGCGCGCGCAGTGCGGTGACGGGAACCCGCCGTGCCTCGTGGCGCGACGTGACGCGCTTCCTCACGTACGGGTTCCCCGCCGCGGTCTACCGCTCGCGCCACTGGTGGGTCCCCACGGCCCTGCTCTCCACGCTGGTCGCGGCCCTCCTCGGCTGGTGGATCGGTACGCACCCCGAGGTGCAGGCCTCGATCGCGGCCCCCGAAGAACTGCGCCGGCTCACTCGCCCCGGTGGAGAGTACGAGACGTACTACTCCAGCCATCCGGCGGCGTCCTTCGCCGCCCAGGTCTGGACGAACAACGCCCAGGCGGCCGCGATGTGCCTGGTCCTGGGCGTCTTCCTCGGGCTCCCCGTCATCTGGATCCTCTTCCAGAACATGCTCAACCTCGGCGTGGGCATCGGGCTGATGTCGTCGGCCGGACGCTTCGACACCTTCCTCGGACTGATCCTTCCGCACGGCCTGCTGGAGCTGACCGCCGTCTTCGTCGCCGCCGGCACGGGGCTGCGCCTCGGCTGGACCCTGATCGACCCGGGCCCCCGGTCCCGCCGGATCGCCCTCGCCGAGGAGGGAAGGGCCGCCCTGGGCATGGCCATAGGGCTGGCCCTCGTCCTCTTCGTCTCCGGCGCCATCGAAGGCTTCGTCACGCCCTCGGGTCTGCCCACCTGGGCCCGAATAGGCATCGGCATCGTCGCTGAACTGGCATTCCTCGCGTACGTCTATGTCCTGGGTGGTCGGGCGGCCCGTTCCGGTGAGACGGGTGACGTCGAGGCCGCCGAGCGCAGCGCCACCGTGCCGACCGCGGCCTGATGTGCGTTCACCCCCGCTGAGCTGCTAGTCTCCTCTTCGCCCCAGGGGACCTGTTGACACAGGGCTGATGGGGAGGTAGATTCGAACAGTTGCCTAGAACTGGACAAGTCCAGTGGCGACGGCTAGTTTCTAGCTGCTTCCGGAGACAATCGATTTCCGGGAAGCCACTCCCGATGATTCAGAAAAGGTCGCCGGTAAGTCCGGCCCAAAACTTCTGATAAAGTCGGAACCGCCGGAAAGGGAAACGCGAGAGCGGGAACCTGGAAAGCACCGAGGAAATCGGAACCGGAAACGGTCTGATAGAGTCGGAAACGCA
>NZ_JBVHPY010000036.1:0-45128 GCF_055567695.1 Streptomyces sp. NPDC026417 | reverse complement strand
GAGCCCGCAGCCGAAGGTGAGGGTTGATAAGCCACCCCGAAAGCCTCCCACCCACGCGACCAGCACACCCACCGAACTTACGAAAAGATCAGTAGACGTCATCTCATTTGGTGTTTGCCGAGGTGGATAGTCGCTGGCAGACACGATGCGTTGGCGGTTGAATGCTCCGGTGAGCGACTACTGGACGCCTGCCCATCACGCGGTGGAGCACGAGGATGCGGAGACCCTGGCCCGGTTGCTGGCCGATGGCACCGATCCCGATGAAGTCTTCAACAACATGACGCTGCTGACCCATGCAATCGACGTCGAGGGAGACGGCTCACTCCAGAGTGGCCAGCCTTTGACGGTGCATACCACTGCGATCTTGCTGGCCTTCGGGGCTGACCCGGAGCTTGCAGGTCCGGGTGGTCGCACTCCCATGGAGGTGGCCGAACACTACTGCCACGACCTGGCAGTGAAGCTACTGCGCACCCACATCAGCGGGTCAGACGCTGGTAACAGATGAGAGTGCAGGCGATGCTTGTGGAGGCGAGGAAGGGTTCGGCCTTGCGCTCGTAGCGCCGGTGGAGACGGCGGCAGCCGGCGAGCCAGGACATGGTGCGTTCGATGGTCCAACGGTGACGTCCCAGCCGCTGCGAGATCTCAACTCCCCTGCGGGCAATACGGTGCCGGATGCCTCGGCTGGCTAATCATCGCCGCAGGTGGTCATAGTCGTATCCCTTGTCGGCGTGGAGTTTGGCGGGCTTACGACGCCGAGGGCCCCGGTGGGATCGAACCGGCGGGATGCCTTTCACGAGCGGGATCAGTGCCTGGCTGTCATGGACGTTGGCACCCGAGATCCCGATGGACAGTCCGGTCCCGTCCACATCGGGTAGTCGGGCAGTTCGACCCGTTGGAAGCGTTCGGGCACCGCCCCAAGCAGGTCCGCCGGCAGCTCGCACGCGTTGTACAGCCGACCTCCACCACCGAACAGTGCCTCGCTCAGTACTAGCTCGACGCATGCCAGAGACACCCGGTCCAAGAACGGCACCCAGCCGTGCCGCGCCTGGACGAGCACCGGCGGATCGTCCTGATCAAGGTCGCGCAGGCGTACGCCCCAGAAGGCGCAGCCCTGGTTTTCGCTGCGGAAGACGAGGACACCGCCGCACTCGTCATGCACGAACATCTCGGCGGGCGGCAGCAGCGGATCTTGGTTGGCGATCAGGCCGGACCGCGTACCCAGGAGCGTGTAGAACTCGCGCAGCACGGCCGGCAGGGAGCAGCCGAGCGTCGCCTCGGCCCGCGCCAGTTCCGCGGCCGGCGTGCCGTCGTCCTTGGTCAACGGCTCGTCCCAGGCTGCGGCGAAGCCGCGGACGAATGCCCACGCCCGCTCCTGGTCGGTGATTCCGCCGTCTAGAGCCTGGGCCACGTCGAACACGCCAGTCATGCCGCGACCGTACTGGAAGCACACGCCGTATCACCCAGAGACGATCAGGCCGCCAGCCAGTCCGAAGCTCCTCGCCAAGATCGTGTTACGAGCTCTTAGTCCGTTACTCCCGGATGTCCGTAGCGCATGCCATGATCCGGCCTCATGAGTGACCGTTCGCTTTCGTCCGGCTGGCTGGCCTCCTGGACCGACAGGGTCTCGCGGACCCTGACGGCAATGACAGGCGAGTTCGAGCGTCGGCACGGATTTCCCCCGGGCGCCAACGTGGTCCGGCTGGCAAACCAAGACGACCAAGCCGCGGCTCGCACCCTCGCCCAAGCGAGCCCCATCCCAGCTGACTTGATCACGTTCTACGACATCATCGGTGACGTCACTTGGTCGGATGTCGGCAACGGCTACTTCCTCGACCCGGCACGTGACGTCCTGCTGCGGCTCCAGGAGTACGGCGCTGTCGCTGTCGACGTGGACCCACCGGCCGGCGGCTTGGTCGTTGGCTCGAACGGCGGCGGCCTGTCCTATGTGGCGGGCCCTGAAGGGACGGTCTACCGGACGCGGACAGCGTCGCTGGACGAACCGGAACTCGACAAGGTGACCGATGACCTGCGGCAGTTTCTGGAACTGCTGGAGCGATCCCTGACACAGTTCGTCGCCGACGGCGAGCCGGACCCCCCATAGACGCAGTCCCATGGCGCTCATTTTGTGCCCGTCTACGACGGGCCCGGCTACCAGGTCAGGGCCTGTGGGAACAACGCCGACGGCGCGCACCGGACCTGCACACGGTGGCCCTGACGACTGTCCCGCATGGGAACGGTCGCGGTCCGGGGCCAGCTCGATGCGGGGCAGTCCGGGAGCAGCCCCGCGGGCACGAGGGTGGTTCCCACGGGAAACCCAGGTCGGCGAGCCGTTCGGCTGCTCCCGCACGCACGGTAGTGGTCCCAGCGAGTCAGGCGCCGAGATGTTCGCTGAGGCAGGCGTACATGGGGGCTCGCTGGTCGCCGAGGCTGCTGTAGTCCAGGACGGCTGGGTAGGTCTGGCGCGTCCCCGGGTACAGCGGTGTGCAGTCCTGCTCGGTGTCGTAGAAGACCGTGTACTCCCCCGGTGCGTCTCCGCTGCCGGCGGGATTCACCAGGTCGGCGCCGCACTGGACGCCAGGAGCGTTCATCAGCAGTACAGCGTCACGGGAGGTGTCGCTGGCGCTGCCGGTCCAGGCCACGCAGTAGAAGGAACTTGGGTCTCCGCCGGTGGACGGTTCGGAGATGATGTTGATCTTCTGCAGGGTGGGCGGGCCGCCGCACAGACGGTTGATGTCCTTGATGTAGTACGGGGCTCCGATGGCACAGATGTTCTTCTTGGGTTCACAAGATGCCGGGCCTGTGGGCAGCTTGTAGGTGACCGGCAGGCACGTGGCGGACCGGGTCGCCGGGGTCTTCTTCTCCGGCTTTGCTTGCGGAGGGTCTGCCGCCGGGGAGGTGGTCACCGCGCCGGATCGTTGGCTGGGGGAGGTCGTTGCGGGAGTCGTCGTGCCCGCCTCTGCCCTCGTGCTGGACCGCTGCTCGTCCCGGTTCTGATCGACGATCAGGAACGTGGCGGCGGCCATGGCGAACGCGGTGACGGCGGCCGCGGCAAGATTCCAGGTGCGACGGCGGGCGATCCGGCGCCGGGCCAGCGTCCAGGCCGGGTCGTCCTCGGCTGTCGACAGGCCCTCCCATCCGGCCGCCACCAGGTCACCCGCCAGGGTCGGCGCCTGGGCCCCTGGCTGCAGCACCTGGGTGGCCTGGGCGGCGAGCAGCCCGGTGCACTGGGCGGCCAGCTCGGCGGCCGTGGGCCGCTCTTCAGGGGTTTTGGCCAGTGCGGACGTCACCAGGGCCACGAGGTCATGGGGGATTCCGGCGAGCTCGGGGTCGGCGGACATCACCCGGGCCGCGACCGCATCCGGTGGACCGCTGCCGAACGGGAGGCGTCCGGTGGCGGCGTAGGCGAGCAGTGCTCCCCAGGCGAAGACGTCCCCGGCCGGCCCCACGGCGCCGGTGCGGTAGCCCTCGGGGCTGATCCACCCCGCGGTGCCGGTCATTACGCCGGTCCGGGTGACCGACGTGCCGTCCAGAGTATGGGCGATACCGAAGTCCAGCACCCGCGGCCCGTCTGGGGCAAGGATGACGTTTCCCGGCTTCACATCGCGGTGCACCACCCCGGCCGCATGGATGGCTGCCAGCGCGGCCGCGGTCCCGGCCGCCAGCGCGTACAGCCAGGCACCGGACAGCGGTCCGTGCGCGGCGACGTGTTCGCCAAGGGTGAGGCCGGGCACGTACGGGGTGGCCAGCCAGGGAACGTCCACGTCGGAGTCGGCGTCCAGCAGCGGCACCAGACAGGGCCCCGTGACCCGCCGGGACACCTCGACCTCCCGTTTGAACCGGGCCCGGAACTCGCCGTCGCCGGCTTGCGCCGGGTGGACGACCTTGACCGCCACCCGCAGCCCGCCGGAATCCAGGGCGGCGTGGACTGTTCCCATGCCGCCCGAACCGAGCCGGCCGATGACCCGGTACGGGCCGATCCGGCCCGGATCACCAGGCCGCGATGGATGAATTCGCGCTGACAACGACGCCCCCCACAGGCAAGAACACTCCGGCCGTCTCGGCCGGATCCGCAACTCTCTCACGCATGGCACGCGGAGGATGCGGAGCGCCGATTCCGATGACGCGGTGTGCGTCAGTTCTCTGACGGAATCGTCAGCGGGGGTTGGAGCACGTGGTGTGCCTTCTGCAGTGTCAGCAGGGCCAGTCTGTTCAGACCTATTCGCCGGGCTAGGCCGCCGGTGGCCGTAGGCGGCCGTTGACCCTACAGTACCTGGCTCGACAGAGTTCTACAGAGCTTCTATAGTGCAGCTATGGCGACCACGACGATTCAGGTATCCCGGCAGGTGCGTGATCATCTGGCCGAGCTCGCCCGGGAGCGAGGCGTGAGCTTGGGGCAGCTGGTCGAGGCCATGGCGGCTGAACTGCCTACGGCGTCGCAGCGCGCCGAGCGTCTCGCGGCCGACCGTGAGGTGGTGCGGCGCGTCATCGGGATCGAGCTGAGTGATGAGGAGTTCGACCAGGCTCCGGATGTCCGCGGCAACATCTACAAGATCGCTGCCGAGAAGGCGCGCGCAGCGCGGGGCAGTGCCGCGTGATCATTCTCGACACCAGTGCCGTACATGCTCTGGCTCTCGGACACAAAGCGTTGAACCTGCTCGCGGGCAATATGGCCCAGACGCCCACCGACCAGATCCGCGTTCCCGCCCTGTGCCTCATGCAGGCCGAGGCGGACGAGGAACATCTGCATCGCCGCGTCCTTGCGTTCTCCTCCGTGGTCGTCGATCCGCTCGACACCATGGCAGCCGCCACCGTCGGCACCATGATCCGCGACGGATACGGTGGCCCCGACACCTGCCACGCCCTCTACTGCGCCCTGCCCCGCGCCGAGTTCACCGGCATGTCCATCCTGCTCACCGAGCACGAAGACCACTACCCGCCCGGCGTGATCACTGTCGACATCAACTCCCCCGGCATGCTCGGCTTCCACTGAAGACTTCGCGCAGGCGTGTTCCTGAACGCCTTTCTTGGGCGGCCTGCTGATCACCTGAATGTGCCCGTGGCGCGCCGATAGGCGCGCCGGGGGCTGTGCCGAACGCATTCGGCACAGCCCCGCTCACGGCTGAGGGCGTCGGCCGAACAATGCCTGGCGCAGCGTCGGGTAGAGGTACTGAGGTTCGGTGTCGGCGTGGCACTCGGGGCAGTAGTGGTTGCCCTTGGGCAGGGCGATGTCATCGTCCTGATCCTGTGGGCTGGTGGACCTTCCGCATCCTTTGCACGGCACCAGCGCGGGTGCCGGTGCCGGTGCCGGCGGCTCGGATGCCCGGTCGTCGCGTGGTGCGCCCCACGGCTGCTGGTTCAATGCTGTGTCGAGTTCGGCTTGGCGAGCCTGGTCCCGGGCAGCGACCCGGGCGTCGTAGTCCTTGGGGTTGCCGAGAGCGTCAGTGAGGGTTTCCCACTGGCCGTGGCCGCACCGCCACCACACCGCCCCGTACGGGCCCTGCTCTTGGAGGCGGTCGAGGGTGGTGAATATCAGGGGGATGGCGTCCGCGTAGTCGTAGTAGCCATCACGGTCCTTACCGCCGCCGTAGCTGCCGCGCGACTGGTAGGTGCCAGACCAGATATCCCTCGTCTGCTGCAGCACCGCGTTCATCCGGTTCTTCAGCCCTTCGGGACCGGTGCGGGTGCCGGGGTTGAACACCACCGCGACCGGCGGATGCCCGTCTCGGCCGGTCGGCGCGTAGCGGGTACGCCACACCGGCAGTTCACGGCCCTGCAAGCCTTTGGTGGTGAGGCGGAAGTAGTGGGCGTACTTCTCGAACTTGGCCGCCAGGGTCTGCGCGGTCTCGGTGCAGTTGTCGACCTCCACGAACAGCACGGGTAGGCCGGCCTCCGGAGCCTGGAGGACCGCATCCGCCCGCACCCCGGCGCGGCCACCGCGGCTGCTGGGTAGATTCAAGGGCACTTCCGTAGACCAGGCGGCGACCGATCCCATACCCGCCGGGGTGGTCGCTTCCGATGCGGTGGTGGCCCTCGCGTCTGCGGGCATGGGGCGGCTGGACTGCCGGGATATCGGCCGGGTGGCCACAGCGGGCGTTCGGGTGATCGCTATGACGGTCTCGTTGACGGCCATCGCATGCGGGGCGCCCGAACGGGCCGCGCCCCGGGCGGTACCACCCATCTGATCCGCCGGCCGGTCCAACACTTCCGCTGCCGCGTCCAATCCCAGCGGCGTCAGCGACCACAGCTTGCCGCCCTCGCGCGTGCTGCCCTCCGAAACGGTCAGACCATGCCGGGCCAGATCCAACAAGGCGTTGCGGAACGCCTTGTTGTCCTTGTGACCTGGTGCCGTGAGCCGGTGGATCTGATCTGCCGTGGCCACCTTCAGCACACCCAGCGCGGCCAGGACGTGCCCGCGCACCGTACTCGTGGACCCGTACGGGTACGCCTTCGAACCACCCACCCCTACCCCCCTTTCGTTCTTGCCGCCCCGTGATCCTGCGGCGCCGGGCGCCGCGGCGGACCGACGTCGGCCGGGCCGCCAGCAGCCGATGCCACCCAGGCCCTCTTCTTCTCCGCCGCCGCTCACCCTGCCATCCACCACAGACAGGCAGGGTGAGCGGCGGCGGAGAAGAAGAGGGCTGTCGGGGTCGGTGGTTGGGGCTGGTCAAGGGGGCTGACCTGCGCAAACCGAATACCACGTACTTCGAGTGCCGGTAGGGGATTTGGTAGGGGGAAGGGTAAGAAGTTCGGTAGGGGAATCGGCCCCCGGTCCGCACCGGGGGTTCAGTGTTCCAGGCGGGCGGAGCGGGCCTGGCGGGTGATCTCGCCGCGCTTCTCCAGCTGCCGCAGTTGGTAGGCGGCCACCGAAGACTTGCTGGACAGGCCCACGGGACGGGCGGGCTCGCGCAGCGTATGCGCTTCACCGCGCTCTACGATCTCGCTCCGGATGAAGGCCAGAATCTGCTCCCTGCCGTGCGCTCAGGTACTCCAGCTTGCACCTCACCCTGCTCGCCGCCCCCGTCATGGGTAGTGCCGGTGCCGGCAATCCGTGGGACGTCCTCGAAGAGGTCTCCACTCAAGGCCCAAGAGTGCACCGGGCCGGGCGTCGGCAGGTGGGGCACCGCAATCACAGAGTGCAGCCTGTCCCACTCGAAGAGCACCGGGCCCGCGCTACTCACCGGCCGCACAGGGATCAGGCCCCGCAGTCCTCTGCCGATCTCATGAAGTACGGCAGTCCGTTGGCTGCTTATCGACGGGCAGGATCAGCAACAGGAGAACCGGTGCGGCGGACACGGGGTTTGGTTCAGGGGTGCAGGTGCTTGACCATGACGGCATACAGCGGTGAATCGGCGAAGGGACGCTGCTCTCCTACTTTTGTGTAGCCCCACGCCGTGTAGAGGGCTTGTACTTTCGGGTGGGTTACGTCGACCAAGAGTACGGCTAGGTCCTCGTTCCGCTCGGTCAGCAGCGCCTCGTGCAGCCGATCGGCTATCCCCTGCTTACGCCATGCGGGCCGCACCATCACTTCGGAGACGGCGAAGGTGGCGGCGTGGTCCTTGGTCGGCTCGTAGCCGGTGGAGCGCCACCACTCGCGCCCGGGTTGAAGTGGTGCGCCGTATGCGAAGCCCGTCGGCTCGTCGCTCTCGAATGCAACGACGCAGGTGAAGTCGTCCATCGCCGACCAGTGATCAACGAACCAGGGGAACTTGCGGTTGAATTCCAGGTCCATGGCGTCGGCGTAGGCGTCGGCGTGCACGTCGATAAGCAACTGCCGGAAGCCCTCGGGAAGGCTTCCGTGGCGGTAGTGCCGCAGGTCGATCACCCTGGTCATGCTCGACTCCATTCTTCTCGCATCCGGTCTGCCCAGTCCCTGGCGTACGTCGTGGATGGCGCCATCCGGAACAGGTCTCGGTGGAAGTCTCCGATCAGAGATCTCATGCGTCCAGGCAAGGAGACGCCATCCATGATCGTGAAGACCGTGGAAGCGGTGGCCGTTGCTTGTTCCGGTTCTTCCTGACGTAGTTGGGCAAGTGCGAGCTGGCATGTCGCCAGCGCGCGGTTACGTTGGAACTCGGCTGGGATCTTGGCCAGGGCGCGATGCGCCATCGCTTCGGCATCGGCGGGCCTGCCGTTGCGGTTGAGGATGACGGCGGACAGATGGTTCAGTTCCGCCGGCCCGTAGAAGGCGGTCCACCTCGGACGCTCGTCGTCAACCGCTCTGAGTAGGGCGTCCTGAGCTGTTCCGAGTGCTCTCTGGGCAGCCTGGGGGTCTCCTTTGGAGGCGTATGCGAGAGCAAGGCGTACACGCCCCAGGGATGCGTAGAACGGGTCCCTGCGCGCGGCCGGTGAGGCTGTAGCGGCTTGGGCCGCGGCGAGTTGCTCGCTGCCGTTGTTCCGCTGGTAGGCGAGCATCGCGAGGTTGATCCACACGCGCATCCCGGTGGGGGCGTCCTGGGACAGTCCGGCGAAGGTTGTCGCTTCGTGGAGATAGCACTGGGCGGTGTCGAGGTCTCGCAGGTCGATGCAGGACCAGGCCGCGATGGTGGTGTACTCAGCTGCGAGCGCGTACAGGGCGCGTCGGACGCGTTCGCTGGCGTTGCGTTGCTGGAGGTCCAGGACCTGAGCGCGGCCGTCGAGAGCCGCCGCCGCCAATGCCTGCTGACCTCCGTGGCGGTCGTCAGCCTCCACAAGAATGTTCATGCCAGCTGCGGCGCGGTGTACATCCGTCATGCCAACTGACCGGCGCTGTCTGCCGAGAGGAACGGCGGCGGCCGTGCCGGTTGTGGTGGCGATGAAGTCACGACGCCGCACGGGATCCTCCGGTGCATGGTGCATGGAGCTGGGTGCGTTGAACCCTAAGTCCGACACGGGGCAGCCGAACACACGCTCAAGTGCGACGCAGGTGCGGCCGATTGGGCGACGGCTCGTCCCATTTAGAAGGTTGCGGACAGTCCTCGGCGACATATCCCCTGGGCGGCCAGTGATCTCCATAAGCGCCTTGTTGCACCGTGCGGCCAACTCTTCCTGCGTGAGGCCGAGTTGATCCATTCGGCTTTGGAGGATGACGTTCGCTCCCATGCTGCTGAACGTATCGCCAGCGTCACTGTGATGCCCATACGTCAGGTAATGCGGACGTAAAGTCTTCCGGTTGTCCGCTACGCACGACTCCCCAACCCTTCCTGTTCTGACTGGCTCGCGGCCCGTTCACTGGACACCAGCCGCCCGGATCTGGGCGCGGCAGCAAACAACAACTGACCGAGCACCATGGTGAATCTGGGAGCTTTTCCGTGAACTCGCCACAGCAGCATCGGCCGCGCGCCACCGCGTACAACGTGGAAGGGCTCAGCCTCACCGCCTCGCGGAAGGCCTCCGAGACGAACGCCGAGGGCTCCTCCATCAACGAGTCGACGCGCTCCCGCATCGTTCCATCGTGTACGCAGGGGGACCTGGCAACAGCCGTGGGGCCGCGCTTTTGGTGGGAGACGAGGCTGATGGCCAATCCGGCGGCGGGTTTCAACGCCCGGCTCCGGGCGCGCCCTCGACTCACGGTGGCCCGCTGGTCCGGGAACGTCGAGATCGCCTCCCGTATCGCCGCCGCGCTTGTCGCCAACGCTGCCGAGTGGGGCCTGCCGTTCCATGACGGCTGCGTGGGACTGCGAATGACGCTGGGCCCCGACAGAGAGGAACTCGCCATTGAGGTAGACGACGCCTACCCGCGTTTCGACGCCTTCGAGACCGTGACGTCAGACCCCGAAACCGACCCCACCCGCAGCAGCCTGCGGTGGATGCTGCGCCAGGGGGTCCGGCTGTCATGGAAAGAGCGCAGGGACGCCGAGGGCGATCTCATCGGCAAGACCGTCAAGGCGATCGTCCCCATCGACAGCACGGAAGAGACAGCATGAGCCTTACCCAACAGCTCCCTCGCCGACGAACCGACAGGAAGCAGGCACGACCGGATACGCCCTTAGCGGGCTTCACCCCCATCCACGAGTTCATCGAGCCCGGCTCCATCGCATCCGACATGGGAGATCTCGCCTCCCGAGTCCGCGCCCTCATGGCACTCCAGCAACAGGTGTTGCAACTGCCCTTGGGTGGCCGGTTCTTCGACATCGTCCTCACCACGAGCGGCCCGCAGGCCTACGCCGTCATGGCGGTCATGGACGACATCCAGCACTCCGGTGACGAATCCGTTGACGCCTGCGGGCCGGTGATCGAGGACCCGCAGCGGTCGTGGCTGATCTGGCTGGTCCCTCCGGGTACCAGCGAGCAGTGGGCCCCGCACCGCTACGCGACGTGCCTCGGCCGGCCCCACCACCTCGCGCTGCCCGCCATCACGGCAACAGAGCCACCCGGCCCCTACTGGCGCCGCCCCTGCCGAGGCGACCGGCTCGTCCCGCCGACAGCTCTGCGCCAGTTGCTCGATCAGTTCCAGCCCGGCCCTGCACCCCACGAAGAGCTCATCGGTTCCATGTTGAGCACCATCTCCTGATCTCCGCGTGCGGCACAGATGTGCTGCCTCCCCGGCCCTGGCCGCACGCGGCTCCACTCCCTGCCGCCGAGACCATCCCCCCTCGGCGGCAGGGTCCCCATCACGAGAGACCCGGCCGTGATCACACACCGCAGCCAGCAAGAACTCCCATTCCCTTTGGCCCACATGGACCTGGAGCGCCTCCGCCGACACTACGAGCGAGAGGTCATCGAGGCCACGACGCGGACCGTCCGCGTCGCCCCCTACCTCCTGGCCACCTCATGCGCTGAACGACGCGCAGACCTGGCATCGATCGAGGACTACGTCGAGCAGCGGGGATGGCGCCTTGCACGCAGCAGCTTCGCGGACATCGGACAGCCCCCACCGCTCGGCGATCGGTCCGGCTTCGGCGAGGCCTTTCGGTACGCCGCGGCGGGCTTCGCGCACGGCATCGTCGCCATCAGCCGGGCAGCCATCACCACCGACGACGAGGCGTACCGGCACCTGCTCGACCAGCTGCACCAATACCGCGTATTCCTGTCTTATCTACCGGCCGACGGGGATCCGCCTTGCTGACCTCTCGCTCCTGGTGCCGGCCGCTCGCACCTCCCCCGGCGGACGGCACCAGGATCCGTCGAGCTCACTTCCGCCTACGCAAGGCACTCATGGACGCCAAACCTGCCCTCTTTGACCAACTGCTCCATCACGTACCCGGTGGCCCGGCGGAGCAGCCGGGGTCCCTGCGGAAGGGGGCTGCGGCTTTTGCTCGGAGCGGCGTTGGCTCGCGTTGTTCGTTACGGCGTGTTGGTGAAGGAGCGGCGGTAGGAGCGGGGCGGCACTCCCCGGCGGCGCACGAACTGTTCGCGCAGGACGGCCGCGCCTCCGTATCCGACGCGGTGGGCGATCTCCTCGACGGGCAGGTCTGTGGTCTCCAGGAGCTCCTCGGCGCTGCTCAGACGCAGGCTCCGCAGCCAGGCGTGGGGGGTGGTGCCGGTCGCGGCGGTGAAACGGCGGGCGAAGGAGCGCTTGCTCATCACGGCACGCCGGGCCAGTTCCGCGACGGGGAGCGGCTCGTGGAGGTTCTCGCGGGCCCAGGCGAGTACCTCGGCGAGCCGCTCGTCGCGGCAGTCTTCGGGGACGGGGGCGGCCAGGTACTGGGCCTGCCCGCCGTCGCGGTGAGAGGGCAGCACCACGTCCCGGGCGACGGCGTTGGCGATCGCGGCTCCGTGCTCCCGCCTGAGCAGGTGCAGGCAGAGATCGAAGCCCGCGGCGGCTCCGGCGCCTGTGATGATGCGTCCTTCGTCGATGTAGAGGGCGTCGGGTTCGACGGTGACGTGGGGGTGGCGGCGGGCGAGCAGTTCGGCGAACCGCCAGTGGGTGGTGGCCCGCCGACCGTCGAGCAGTCCGGCGGCGGCGAGCGCGAAAGCGCCGACGCAGTGGGCCGCGACCAGTGAGCCGCGCTCGTGTGCGGCCGCCAGTGCATCGAGCACGGCGGGCGCGGGTGGTGTGCGGAAGCCGGCCCATGGCAGGGCGATCACCAGATCGGCGGAGGCGAGCCGGTCCAGGCCGTGTGTGATGGTGAGCGGCACGCCGAGGTCGGTGGGGACAGGGCCGGGCCGGTCGGTGCACAGGGCGAAGTCGAAACCGGGCAGTGTCGCGCCGTGCGGGCCGAAGACCTCGGTGACGATGCCGACGGCGAGCATGCCGACTCCGGGCGGGGTGTACGCGGCGACGGTCACGAAGGGAGACACACGTGCAGTGTGGCACTAATCCTGCGATCAGCGGCAGTTGTGCCACTCGTGAACGGTCGGCCTCCCCGGAAGGATTGAGGCCATGACAGACGCACCGCTCGGCCGCAGCGCCGTATACACGATCCTGACCACTGGATATGTCGGTTCCACCGGCCCCGGAGTCGCCGCCACCGTCTCCTACATTTCCGACGCCGGCCGGCATGTGATCTTCGATCCGGGCATGGTGGCGAGTCGCGACCACATCCTCGCCCCGCTGGACAAGTTGGGGCTCGGCCCCGACGACATCACCGACGTGGTGCTCAGTCACCACCACCCGGACAACACCATGAACGTGGGCCTGTTCGAACGGGCCCGGGTGCACGACCACAAAGTGGAATACCTCGGCGATCAGTGGAGGAACCGGGATGCGGAGGGTTACGAACTCACCCCGTCGCTCAGGCTGATCCGCACCCCGGGCCGAGGACATCACACTGCTGGCGGGCACAGACTCGGGCGTGGTCGCCTTCGCCGGTGACCTGTGGTGGCACGCGGACGGCCCGGCGGAGGACCCAGTAGCCCCCGACCGTGAGGTGTTGCGCGCCTCCCGGCTCCGGGTGCTGACCGCTGCGGATCTGATCGTGCCCGGCCATGGCGGCCCGTTCAGGCCCGACGACACCACGCCACGCTAGCCGCCCGGTGTCCGGCATGAGCTGCGGAACTCCGTCCGGCCACGCTTCGATGGCACAGACGCCCGATCGTCAGACGTCGATGGCCATCGGTGAAGGTTCACTGTCCCAGGACAGTTCGGCGCCTGGGGGCCACGCTGGCGTTTTCCTGCTCGCAGCGAGATCGACCAGTGAGTTCGTCGATGGCGGCACGAGGGAGCGGCCCGGTGGCGGTGAGCTGTGCCGTGTCCCCGAAGCACCCCGGGTGCCACTTACGACTATCCAGTGCGGCGGCCGGTCGAAGGTGACGGTCAGCGAGCCGGTCAAACGCTGCGGTTCCTCACCAGCATGATGGAGCTGCCCGACGGTGTAGAGGGCGACGTCTTGACATCGGGCTACCAGCGGCAACTCCGCCGCGCCCCAGTGCGCGTAACCGCGTCCACAGCAGCAGTGCGGCCGGCCCGCTGCCCGGACTGCCCGGACTGCCCCCTGGCCGAACGATCGGCGGCTGGGTGCGTTGCGCCATGGAGATCGCCGCCGGGACGGGCAGTCCCAGCAGACGGTGCCCCGGCTCGCCCGGCGCGGCGCCGGGGCGGTCCGGGTGGCACAAGAGTGGCCGGCCCCCCTTGTCGCGTTCGTGGCAGCGAATGGAGCAGCTTCGCGGCCCGTGCTTCGCGACGCGCGCGCCCGTCTCCAGAGGGGGTCACGTCAGCGCGAATATCCCTAAAAGGGTGCACTTCTGCCATTTCGGTGGCCCTGGAGGCGGAGAGATCGGCAGAGTCTGCAGGGCAACGCCACCCGTCCCACGGCCTCCTGGCCCAGTGAAGGGAAACCGGACATGAAGTACCGCAAGCGTCTCGCCGTCAGTCTCCTCGCGGCATCGGCTCTCCTCGGCGCCGGTCTCGTGACAGCCTCCCCGGCATCGGCCGCCGCCACGGCATCCGCGCGGGGCACGGCCCCGGCCTGCGTCAAGCGGGACGTCATCAAACACCGAAAGTACGTAAAGGTCACCAACACCTGCAACGAGGCCATGCACCTGAAGGTCGTCATCGACTGGGGCAACGACTCGCCCTGCCTCACCTACCAGCCCGGTGAGCAGTGGGAGTGGAACTGGGGCCACGGCTCCTACGGCAAGGTCGTCACCTGCTGAACCGACCAGTACCCCCTGGCCAGTCTCCTCAATTGACTGCGCCGGGACGCGAGCACTCTCCGGCCCCGCACAGCCCTTCAAAGCCTGCCACCGGCAGGTCTTGCGGAAGGACTGTGCATGACCTCTTCAGCGGGCAACAGCTGCGCAGAACTGCGCCCCGACATGCGGTCGCTGCGGGCAGGAGACACCTTCGATCGTTCCGGGGCCTCCTGCGTGGCACGCCCCGGAACAGCAGGATGCAGCGGCGCCCCAGACCATCAGGCGGTCGGGGCGCTGCACGGGCGCTCGGGAGACTCCTCCGCCTCAACGGGCGTACGGGCGACCCACCGGTGGGCCGTCGGCCAGTGCCGCAGTCCGATCTCGGACCGTGCCGCCGGTACGCCAACGGCGTGCAGCACGCGGCGATGTGGCTGCGCGGCGCCACCCGGGACCAGCCCTGGGCTCCAAGGGGAAACAGCCGGCCTCCACCGTGCGGATCCCTCGCCGCGTTTGATCCAATCTCCCTGAAAAACGCGAAGGGGCCCCACTGGCAGGGGTAGGGGCCGCGGAAGCCGGAGATGACGCGCAGGTGGCCGGTGCGGGCGATCACGTGGGCGGGGAGGTGGTCGCTGCGCGTCCAGTGCGTGTCGTTGCGCTGGGGCGGCGCGGTCGGTGTGCCAGGCCGGTGTGCTGCCGTTCTTGGCGGGCTTGGCGGCGGGGGCGCGGGCGCCGCGCAGGCCGCTTGGATCGATGGCTACGGCCGGGGCCTGGAGCGCAGTCAGCGACTGCTGGACGCCGAGAGCGGACAGTGTGCGGCAGCCCGGCTCTAGAACCCCTTGGCGTTCATGTCGCTGAACTACGACTATATGCACGACCGTTGACGCGGCCATGGCAAGCGCTTACCTTCCAGAAACAAGCGCTTTGGTCATCTGCGCGTGCCGCCCGGTCGTCTGCCATGTTCACGTTGTCGAACCAGCCGTATGGTCGCACCGGGCCCGCCGCAGAGAAAAGGGGTCAGCGAACCCCTCGTCGGACGAGCCGCAACCACCTGGAGAGAGAACGATGCAACGGAGACCCGTCATCGCGTGCGTCGGCCTGCTGGCCGGCACACTCGTCGCGTTGTCCGGTACCACGGCGCAGGCAGCGTCCATCCGCTACGAGGCCGAGAATTCCCCGGCCGTCTGCACCGGCACCATCGACTCCGACTGGGCCGGCTACTCCGGCAGCGGATTCTGCAACGCCACCAACGCGGTGGGCGCCTACGCCCAGTTCACCGTGAGCGCCTCCACCGCCGGGACGGCAACACTGAGCATCCGCTTCGCCAACGGGAGCACCGCGGCCCGCCCCGCGACCCTCACGGTGAACGGCGCCTCGGCCACGTCCGTGTCCTTCGAGAGCACGGGCGCCTGGGGCACCTGGTCGACGAAGACGCTGTCGGTGCCGGTGAGTTCGGGCGGCAACACCGTCCGGCTCAGCCCCACCGCAGCCGCCGGGCTGCCCAACATCGACCATCTCGACGCGGAAGTGGGCGGCACCACCACCCCGCCGCCCTCGGCGAGCGCTCTCTACGTGGCGCCGAACGGCACCGACGGCGCGGCCGGCACCCAGGCGGCGCCCACCACGCTCACCTCCGCGATCAGCCGCATCACCTCCGGCGGCACCATCTACCTGCGCGGCGGGACGTACAACCACGCGCAGACGGTCACCATCCCGGCGGGCAACAACGGCACCGCCGCCGACCGCACCGAACTCCTCGCCTACCCCGGTGAGACGCCGGTCCTGAACTTCTCGGCCCAGGCCGAGGACCCGGCCAACCGCGGCCTCGCCGTCAACGGGTCGTACTGGCACGTCAAGGGAATCGTCGTCGAGCGCGCCGGGGACAACGGGATCTTCGTCGGCGGCAGCAACAACATCTTCGAGCGCACGGTGACGCGCTTCAACCGCGACACCGGCCTCCAGCTCTCGCGGATGCTGTCCAGCACCCCCAGCAGCCAGTGGCCGTCGAACAACCTCATCCTGAGCGCGGAGTCGCACGACAACGCCGACTCCGACGGCGAGGACGCCGACGGCTTCGCCGCCAAGCTCACCACCGGTCCCGGGAACGTCTTCCGGTACGCCGTCTCCCACAACAACATCGACGACGGCTGGGACCTCTACACCAAGACGGACACCGGCCCGATCGGCCCGGTGACCATCGAGGACTCGCTCGCCTACGACAACGGCACCCTCAGCGACGGTTCCCAGGCCGGGAACGGTGACCGGAACGGTTACAAGCTCGGCGGCGAGGACATCGGCGTCGACCACATCGTCCGGCGCAGCATCGCCTACCACAACGGCAAGCACGGCTTCACCTACAACAGCAACCCCGGCTCCATGAAGGTGTCGGACAACATCAGCATCGACAACGCCCAGCGCAACTTCAACTTCGACGCCGGCACTTCGGTGTTCACCAACAACACCTCCTGCCGCAGCGGCAGCGGCACCAACGACCGGATCATCGGCACCGCCGACGGCACCAACCAGTTCTGGTCCGGCACGAACGGCTCCCGCTGCTCGTCGTACGCCGGGGCCCTGCACTGGTCGTATGCCTCGGACGGCCGCCTGGTGGTCACCTTCGGTGGCTAAGCCGCACCTTCACCGCGGCCAGACCGCGAGAATGGCCTTTCTGGAGGCCCCGACGCCCCGACGGCTTGTCACCGGCCGCCGGGGCGTCACCGTCTCGTCCAGGCGGCGAGTGGACAGCGCCCGCGCTTCTCCGAGCCGAGCGGTCCTCACGAATCGCTCGCGGCGCCCGGTCGCTCTCCTTCGCGTGGGCCGTCCCGTCCGCGGAGCACCGCGGGCGGAGCGGTGCCGTCGGGCAACTGCTTCCTCGCGGCGGAGAGCGGGGAATGTCGAGCATCGCCGCATGTGCGTCCGCGACTTCGGCAGAGTCGGGCAGCGTCACGGCGCCGGGAACATCGGGCCGGCGCCAGGACTTCGCGGACGCGTTCGCCCATGACGGCCGGGGCGGGGCCCTCCGAAGAGGGCCGCTTTTGCCGATCCGGTCGGCTGCAGCGTCATGGGGTTTCTCGATCCTCCACAGCGTGGCCGATGAGTCTGTGGCTCCCGGTCAGTCCACACTCGTGACACCCGAGGACCCGAGGAAAGGACACCGCCGTGTCGGAGCTTCTCGTCGACTTCATCACCTCCCTCGACGGCTACGCATCGGGAGAGGGATGGCCCGGGTTCTGGGGCCTGGAGGGCCCGGAATACCTCGCATGGCTCGCCGCGCAGCCCGAGGCGACCTACCTGATGGGAGCGAACACTTACCGCCTGATGTCGGGCTTCGCCGCGGGCGAGGTCCCGAGCGGTCAGGACGAGTTCCGGCCCGAAGAAGAGGCCTCCGTCGACGAGCTGACGCAAGCGTCCAAGGTCGTGTTCTCCTCCTCGCTTAAGGAGCCGCTGACGTGGGCCAACGCCACGCTCGTCCGCGAGGACGCCGTCGAGACGGTCCGCGCCATGAAGTCCAATGGCTCGGGACTCCTCAGCACGATCGGCAGCCTCAGCCTGTGCCGGTCCCTGCTGCGAGCCGGACTCGTCGACCGCTTCCGGGTCGTGATGTTCCCCGTGATCACCGGGGCCACGGGCGAAGAACGCATCTACGACGGCTATCCGGACGTCGCCCTCGAAATGATCGGGCACCGCACCTTCGACGACCGCATCCAGCTGGTCGAGTACAAGCCCCGCGTGCTCGAGCACCCACCGCTCGGCACTCCTGCGTGACCTCACCCTGTCCGCCCGTCTGGGGCACCAGGCCGGCGCCAGGGTGTGGGGCAGACCTTCAGGGCTTTGCGCTGGCCGATGCCGTGAGGTCGGCAAAGATTCGTTGGCCGAGTGAAGGGCGTCTGCCGGGGCCGCTGGTTTGTCAGGCGTCGGTGCCGGCGGCCGCTTCGAGCAGGTCCATGGCGCGGTTGTGGAGGCGACGTTCGGCGTTGCGGCACGGTGCGTTGAGGAAGGCTTGTTGGGCCTCGGCAGGATCGCAGTTCAGCAGGCCCAGGGTCACGAACACGGCTTCGGCTCCGTGACACCCGTGGTCCTTGAGGAACTCCTGGAGTGCGTCCGCGTCGCCGGTGGACTCCCGGGACGGGCCGGGCGGTGTCCTGCAGGGCAGCGATGCCAGCCCGCCGCGGCAACGACTGCCACCACCCGAGTGAGACCGCGAGGGGTCCCTCAGCGTCGGGGCCGCATGCGAGCTGCGCGAGGTCCTGTGAGCAACTGCTCGGGTTCTCACGCTGGTCGTGGCATCGCCTGCTGCTCGTTCAGTCGCGGCTTGCGGCCTGTTTCCTGGACCAGGCGGTGGCGTCGTCTCCGTATCGGGCCAGGAGGCGTGCGAACTGGATGCGCTCCTCCGGTGACCAGGCGACGGTGATCTCCTGGAACGCCTTGCGCTGTTGTGCGGCGAAGCGGCTGCGTTCGGCCTCACCGTGCTCGGTGAGTTCGAGCACGGTACGACGTCCGTCGGCCTGGGACGCCGCCCGGCGCAGCAGCCCTTCCTCGATACAGGCGGCCACGGTCCGGCTGGCCACCGGCTGGGCGACGCCCATCTCGGCGGCGAGGCCGCCGACGGTCGTCTCGCCCGGCGCGTCGGCGATCACGTTGAGCACGAGGTTGCGGGAGAGGTCCTTGCTCGATGCCGGTGCACGTCGTCGCAGACGTGACAGCGCCGGGCCGATCTGGTTCAGCGCCGATTCGTCGGACGGCTGCTCGGAGAGGGGCGCGCTGCTCATGTGGCCGATTCTAGGCCCGGCCCGCACATTTGCATACCCGCAGACAAGTGCATAGCATTAGGTATGTAAATTTTGGACGAGTGACGAAACGAGGCGGACCGCCATGGCGCTCACCGCGATCACCAACGCGCAGATCTTCGACGGAGAGAAGCCGGCAGGCGTGCAGACCGTCGTCATCGACGGCGGGAGAATCGCCCGCATCGGGGGCCGCGCTCCTGAGGGCAGCGAGATCGTGGACGGCGGCGGCGCCACCCTGCTGCCGGGACTCATCGACGCCCACGTTCACTCCGCCCCGGGTTCCCTGGCGCTCGCCCTGCGGTTCGGGGTGACGACCGAACTGGAGATGCAGGGGATGAACACCCGGGAGAACCGGGGACCCGTCACCGACGACGACACGCAGGCCGACGTGCGCTCGTCCGGCTTCGCCATCACCCCGCCCGGCGGTCACCCGAGCGAGCTGATGCCCGAAGGGTTCCGGCCGATGCGGGATCTCCCCCCGGTGATGCCCCTGATGCCGTTCTCCACCACGCCCGAGGAAGCGGCCGCCTTCGTGCCCCAACTGCTCGGCCGCGGCTCCGACTTCATCAAGTTCATGATCGACGACGGCAGCGTGGAGGGGCACCCCGGACTGCCCGCGCTCGACCAGGCCACCGTGAACGCCGGGGTGGCCGAAGCCAAGAAGTACGGCGCCCTCACCGTGGCCCACGCGCTGACCGTGGACGCCACCAGGATGGCCGCCGAAGCCGGCATCGACGGCCTCACCCACGTATTCATGGACCAGCCGCACACCGCCGAGATCATCAGCATCATCAAGGACGCGGGCATGTTCGTCATCCCCTGCATCACTCTCAATGCCTCGATGATGGGGATCACCGGCAGCGAACTCGCCGACGACCCCCGGGTCGCCGCACGCCTCGACAGCAAGTGGGACCAGACCCTGCGCTCCAGCTACAACCGCTACCCGCAGGGCAAACTCGACGACGTGTACGACACCGTGCGCGCCCTGGACGCCGCCGGCGTCGACGTGCTGGCCGGCACCGACGCCTCCATGCCCGAGACGTTCTTCGGAGGCCTGGCCCACGGAGCGAGCCTGCATCACGAACTGCAATACCTGGTGGCAGCCGGCCTCACGCCTGCACGGGCCCTGCGCGCGGCCACCGCGACCACCGCCCGCCGCTTCCGTCTCAGCGACCGGGGCCGCATCGCCGAGGGACTCCGCGCCGACCTTCTCCTCGTCGACGGCGACCCGCTCGGCACCATCAGCGACACCCTCAACACCCGCGCCGTCTGGCGCCGCGGCACTCGCCTGGCGGCATGAGCCCAGCACTGCCCCCAGGGGGAAGACGGTGGAGGTTCGGGATTTGATTCGGCCTTGGCCGGACTCCTCCGAGCCGAGCGGTCCTCACGAAGCGCTCGCGACGCCCGGTCGCTCCCCCTCGTGTGGACCGGACCGCCAATCGTCAGGGTTCAGGGGCCGTCCCCGCGGCTTCGGCGCCATAAGGGCCTCGTTGATGGTCCCCGGCGCCTCAGCCGCCGCCACCGCACCGGGCGATGCAGACCCCTTCGACCGAGAGAGTAAGGCTCTAGCACCCGAGCGCCGGTGGCGGTGCCGTAGCTCCACACAGTGGTGAGCCGGACCGACAGCGGCGAACCGGCAGCAGTTGCCAGTGCGCCTGCTTCACCATGGCCGCACCCTGCCTCCACGGCCACGTGTCGCTTGACGACCCACCTGGTCTTGCCGAGGCCGGATCTGCGGGCCTGGCATCATCGTGGAGGCAGGGGTGGGAGGGGGAGCTTTGAAGTTGATGGTCTCTCGGATGACGGACAAGCGCACGCTGTTCTTCGGCGAGGCGGATTCCTACACAGTCATGACCGGCGGGGTGGCCGCTCAGGATCTGCTGGCCAAGCTGCGTACCTCCGCATTGCTGTACGACCACGTGATCCTGGCAGCGGCGTACTTCTGGCAGTCCGAGCAGCTTCGTCGTGTCCTTCCCTACGTGACGGAGCTCATCGAGACGGGTGAGATCCTGCCGTCGATCCGGTCCCCTTGGATCACCCGCGATGTCATCGACTACTTCGACAAGCGGATCGAGGACACCGCCGGACTGGTCGGCACTCCTATCTTCGGGATCCAGGCGCTCGCCTCGGAAATCGCCCGCCCGGAACAACGCCCGGTGGCCGAGCAGCTCGCCTCCATCGGCACGATGGTGCATCTGGACACCGGATCGGTGGAGGACACCTTCCGGGGCCTGTGGCTGACCGATTCAAGCAACGTGCGCGACCCGTTCTCCGTCCACAACGCGGTGCTTGAGACGACGGGCGGGCACGACGGCGTCGGCGATCTGCTGAGGGGCATCGGCTCGATCGCCCATCAGGCCTTTTTCTCCCGCAGTGTCGTGGCCCAGGAACTGTACGGTATGAACCTCCCTCCGGCGCTGACGACGGTGCTCATCGACCGGGCGTCCGAGCTGTACCTGCGGTCGAACGCCTCCGCATGCGGCAGCGATCAGCTCGTGACGGCGCGCTGGGCAGGCCCGGGCGGCTCGTCGGTGGGGCCATTGGCCTCAGCGAACATCGACCTGTTCACCCAGGTACTGGGGGTCTGCGGAATCTCCCGCCGACAGCTCCACGGTCTCGGGGACGACGAGATCCTGGCCATCAAGTACTCCGAGGAGTTCCAGGCGTTCCGCCAGACCTACTTCCGGCTCGTCGAGACCGCAACGCTCGAACATGGGAACTTCACCGACGAGGTCTGGAAGCGCTTTGAACGAATGCGGACGCGTGACCGCATGGCGAAGCGCTTGATCCGCGTACTGAAGTCGATTGAGCTGGCGTCGGGAGCCCTGTTCACGGCAGCGCTGGGCTCAGTGGTCCAGGAATCGACGACGTTCGGGCAGACCCTCATGGCCGCCAGCGGTGCGGGCGCCGGTGCCGGACGGTTCCTCGGCGGCCTCAAGCGCCTCAACACCACACCGGTCGACGATTTCGTGGAGTTCGCCACGCGCAAGGCGTACCGGGACCGGCTGCGCGCATCTTTCCGCCTGCGACGCTGAAGGCCCGGCCCCGGCCCGTGTCGCTCAGGTACGCGAGGCCTTGTCCTCCCGGTCGGTCACGAAGTTGACCAGCAGGGGACACTCGTTGCCGCACCGCGTGCAGCCCATCGCGAACCGGTTCTGGGCGGACTTCTCGAACAGGCCGCCGTCCACCACGCAGGTGTAGTTCGCCGCTCGGTTCTCGGTCATCCGGTTCTCCGCCGGGAAGTCCAGGTCGGGGAAGAGCGAGATGTTCGCGGAGTGCGCGGCGATGCGTGCCGCCCGCAGCCCTTCCAGAATGGAATCAAGGTTCGGGATCTGTCCGGTGTGCTCCTCCCGGGTCACCGAGTTCACCACGTCCGTTCCGCCCTCGACGGCAAGCATCCCGGCGCCCAGCGCGTTGGCGATGTGGTCGTTGCCGACGGCGGCGTCCGTGGGGATGGGGCCAAGGGTCATGACCGGGCCGGGGTAGCCGAGCTTTCCGCGGAGCAGCAGGGTGAAGGCCCCGATCTGCCCGAGTCGCATGTGGCCGACCGCTTCCAGCATGGTCGGCACCCCGAGTGCCCGGGCCTCGCGGTAGAACATCTGCTGTCGTTCGAGTTCTTGGACGTGCACGGCGTCCAGGGCGTCCACGGTGCTGGCCGGCCGGAACGTCGTACCCAGGCTGAGAGCCACTCCGTGCCGTTCGAGTATCGCGGCGATGTCCCCGAACCGCTCCGCGAGCACGCTCTCGGCACGGTCGTGGATCAGCATGTCCCGGACGACGATCCCGCCCCCGCGCGCGGTGGTCGCGGTCTGCCGGGTGACTCGGGCGAGCTCGTACATCTCGCGCGTGGGCGAGAGGTGGAGCGTCATCCACGCGACACCGGACGCCGCCTGCCGCTCGATCTCGTCGAGCAGGCGGGGGACGTCTATTCCGCGCCGCGGCTTGAAGCAGAGGTAGTGCGGCAGCGTTCCGACAGGCAGGCCGAGCTGCTCGCGCGCGGTCCGGTAGAGCGGGGTGGGCAGGCTGACCGTGCTGAGGTCCATCATCAGGTCGGGCTGGTAGCCGAGCTTGCCTATCTCCGCGATCTTCTCGACCTCGGTCGCCAGATCGGCCGCTTTGTTGCATCCGATGCTGGTGTTCACCTTGACCAGCGAACCCGGCCCCACCAGGACCGGACTCCCAGACGTCCGCAGAGCGACGAGGGAGCCCGAGTCGATGCGCGTTCGGGCCTCCGGCTCGCTCAGCAGGCCCTCGCGAACCTCTTGGGCGTCACTCAAACCGTTCATGGAGCCTCCGTCAGCGTCTGTGGACCATCGATGAGGGTCACGGAAAGCAACGCCCATCCTGACAGCGCCAAGGCGACCGGCGAAGACGTACTTCGCGTCGTATGACACGTGCCACCCCTGCCACCCCTGACTCGCCGGGGGGACGGGCCGGGCATGCGGCTCGTTGCCAGTGCACGCACAGGGCCGATGCACCGGTGTGAACAGGCACGCCCACGGCAACCAACCATCCCCACGATGGGCATCCGGCGGGCGCAAGGGCGGTCATGCGGGTACCGGGCGTCGAGGAAACCCAGCAGAACGGCCACGACGATGCGTACCCGGCAGGACAGATCGCGACTCAAGCCGTGGCGGCGGGCGCGGTCAGGGGCGAACTCAGTCACCCGAGCAGCTAGTTGGGAGTGACGGTCGTCACGGACAGCAGTCGATATACGAGCCCTAGGTATCCCCCTCGCAGGCCCGAAACCTTGCCTCGTTGTACCTGTCGGATGCGGCTTGACCGCCCCGGCACCTCAACCTCAGGAGAAGACCGTGCGTCTACGTTGGTCCGTCCCGCTGCCCGGTCCACTGTCCCTCGGCGGCTCCATCCCCCTTTTCGGAGGCCGCAGCCGCGGAGGTGGTGGCGGTGGCGCCGCCCTCCTCGTTGGAATGGCCAAGCTGTGCGGTTACTTGCTGGTAGCCGAGGCATGGATCCTCTGGTGGTTCCTGAAAGGCTGGTACGTCCTCGGTGTCTTCGCGCACCGGAAAATCACCGGCCAGTCCACCCCGATCTGGCGTTCCCGCGGTGGCTGGTGGTAGCCGCCAGGGTCGGCCCCGAAGTCCTGGCCGACAAGTAACACGCGGGTGCAACGTCCGTGGCGGATCAGTCGAGTCGCCTCGACCAAATCCTGTCCAACCGCCCGGCGGCTCAGTAGCCTCTCAACGGCCGTCGCACGGGTCGTCTCCCACCTGCATCGGCCTGGTGTCGACCGCAAGGCAGGAGGAGTACACCCGCCGCGGCGGAGTGGGCTGCGGCTCCGCTTCGGTCGCGGCGTTCACGGCGATGACTGCCACGGCACCGGCGCAGATCAGCCCCGCTACCGCGGCGAGTTCCGTAGGGCGGCTCACCGGTCGCCGCTGAAGTGGTCGAGAATCTCATCGCGGCAGTCGTCCGCGCCGACCCGCGTTCGCGTGAAGGCCAGCACACCGTCGTCGATGCCTTCCGCCTTGGCCTTGGCCTTCCGCCTTGGCCTTGGCCTTCCGCCTTGGCCTTGGCCTTGGCCTTGGCCTTGGCCAGCTGTATCTCGATGTCCGCGATGGACTGGGCGCGGCGCTGACGGGCTTCTCGGGCTGCGCCTCAGGCTCCGCAGAGGCGTTCAGAGCGGCGGTGGCAGCGATGCCGGCCACGCACAGCACCGCCCACGCGGCGACCCACGTACGACAACTCGTCCTTGACGGCTCCGGCATCCAGGCACTTTACGAGCACCTCTCGGGCCGGCGTAGTTGGGTGCGGGCGGCACTCTCATCCGTCCTGTTGACGTCGAACAGGGCAGCACCCGGCGTGTGCGCGTACGGAATCAAGGGCTCAGCGTTGCGCGAGCAAGTCCGGCGCGAAGAGGGCCTGCTGAGACAATCACCTGCCCGGCTGTCTGCGCTCCCGCTTCTGAGCCGCACGGCCGGACGGCGATCGCAGCGAGGTAGAACGCGCCGACCACGCCGTCGCATCGGTGCTGCGCTCGGCCCGCGACCGTATCGCCCCGATCGAGCCGGGCACCCAGGCGCCGGGCCCTCGTGGCGTCGACCGTGGGACACGGGCACCCCTCGCGTCACCGCCCTCCGCGCCCGCACAAGCGCTCTTGTCGCGCGCCCCAATAGCCGTGTCCAAAAAGGTGTGTCCGAAAAGATGCCCCGATTTCATGGTCCGCCGGCCGGGGCGCGGAGATCAATTGTCCGAAACCCTACTCCGCGGCATTCCTTGATCGAGGTTGACGGGGAAACGAGGGTGTTGTGAGAGAAGTCACCGTTCGCTACGCTCATGCTCCTCGTCGGGCGTAAGTCCACTTATTGCAGGGGGCATTGTGGGTGCGTCAGCGTCGGCAACACCCCGCGGGCGGGCAGTTTGATGGAAAGAGCCGACGAAACGTTGGAGTCCGCCGACCCTGAATTATCCCGGGGGCCGTCCCCTTTCCGCATTCGGGATTTCCTGCTTTTCTGGACGGCGGGCGGGGTCGATGGTCTGGGGACCTGTGCGTCCTCTCTCTTCCTCCCGCTGATCCTGCTGGGAGCCGGACATCCGGCCGGGCTCGTCGGACTCGTCGCGTCGGTGGCGCTCATCAGCGGCCTGGTGGTCTCCCCCATCGCGGGCGTCCTGGCCGACCGGTGGCCGCGCAAGCCGATGATGTACTACGCGGCCCTGGTCGCCGCCGGGGCCATGGGGTCGGTCTTCGTGGCCGTGGCGCTGGGCCACGTCGTCCTGGTTCACGTGCTGGCCGCCGCCGTGATCGAGCAGGCGGCCAGCGCCGCCTACGGGGCAGCGGCCTCCGGGACGATCCGGCGTCTGGTGCCGGCCGCCGGATACAGCAGGGCCATCGGCTACCTGCAGGCGCGGGACCAGGCAGTACAGGTCGTCGGACCGACACTGGGCGGCGTGCTGTACCAGCTGGCGCGGTGGGTGCCGTTGCTCGCGGACGCGGTGTCGTTCCTGCTGGTGGCGGTGTTGAGCAAGGCGATCCGCACGGATCTGACCCCCGTCCGGGACGGGGCGCCTGCGTCGTTCACCCGCGACCTCGCCGAAGGGCTCCGCTTCGTCTGGGCAGAATCGTTCCTGCGCTTTGTGGTGGTGTGGAGCGCCGGGATCAACGCGCTGCTCGGCGCGCTGTACTTCCACGCGGTGTTCGCCTCCCACGCGCGCGGCGCGAGCCCGTCCTCGATCGGGCTCATCCTCACCCTGGCCGGCATCGGCGGGCTGCTGGGTGCGCTCGCCGCGCCGTGGCTGGTGCGCAGGGTCCCGGCCGCGCGGATCGTGACCGGGGCCTCGTGGGCCATGGTCCCCACGGCGGCCGGGCTCGCGTTCGCCTCCCGGACCTGGGCCTACGGGCTGCTGCTGAGCGGGGTGTCGCTGATCGTGCCGTCCGTGGTCGTCGTGCTCCAGACCCGGGCGGTGCTCGTCACCCCGGACCGGCTCCTGGCGCGGATGGGAACGGTGCTGAGCACCGCGAGCCAGGGGGTGGCGGTGCTGGCGCCGGTGGCGGCGGGTGTCCTGGTCGCGGAGTTCGGGGGCCGTAACGTTGCGCTGGGCTGTGCGGGCGCCTTCGCCGGGCTGGCGATGTACGCGACCGTCAGGGCCGGTCTCGTGACCGGGGAGGCCGCGTGACCCCGGCCCCGCCGAAGGCGGCTCCCCGCACCTACGGCGTCTACCGGCCGGTGCTGCCGATGAGCAGCCCTCGCAACCCCGACCGGATGGTGTACACGGGCGACGCCGACGGCCGGTGCGAGATCTTCGCGTGGGACCGCTCCACCGGCGTGCGGCGGCAGTTGACGGACCGTCCGCACGGCACGCTGCTGTGCGCCCTCGACGACGACGAGGCGGTGTGGTGGTTCGACGAGGACCGCGGCGGCAGCGGCGGCTGGCGCACGCAGCCCTTCGAGGGCGGCCCGGACCGTCCTGCGCTGGCCGGGGTGCCGCGCGGGCGGCCCGCCGGTCTGGCGCTGGCCGCGGGGGGCGCGGTGGCCGTGGGGATTCGCAGCGCCGAGGGGCTCGGCATCCACCTGGGGCGGCGGGGCGGCACCGCCACGACCGTCCTGCGCACGACGGAGCCCGGCACGCTCTGCGACCTGGCTCCGGACGGCAGCCTGCTGGCGGTGTCCGGACCCGCGCACTCCGCACGGGCCGTGACGCTGTTGGCCCCGGACGGGGCCACGGTCGCCGTGCTCTCCGGAACAAAGGAGCGCACCTGGGCCCTCGGCTTCGCGCCGTCGCCCGTTCAGCCGTCACGCGAGCCGTCGCCGTCCGGGCCGCCGGTTTCCGGCCTCCCCTCGTCCCGGCCGTCCCCGTCCGGCCGGGCCGACTCCGGCCAAGACCCCTTTGCCCCGCCCGTGTCCGGCCCCCCGCACACCCCTGTCCGCACCATGCTGCTGGTCATGCGGGAGCGGGACGGCCGCTACCACCTCGGGACCTGGACTCCCGGCGGCGGTGTGGAGCTGCTGCCCTGGTGCGTTTTCGACACCGAGACAACCGCGCGCTGGTACCCCGGCCCCGGTAGAGCGCGGGTCCTGCTGCGCCAGGACCGGCACGGCCGCAGCCGGCTGTTCACCGCCGACCTGGACCGCCGCGAGCTGATAGCGGTGCCCACGCCGCCCGGCAGCATCCTCGACGCGTCACCGGCCGCCGACGGGGACGTGCACTTCATCTGGACCGACGCGGTGAACGTCCCCCGCGCCCTGTCCCTGTCGGGTGCACCGCTGCCCGGGCAGAGCGAGTGGCGCCTGCCCCGCTTCGGCCGCCGCCAGGACCTGTGGACACCCGGACCCGACGGACCGGTCCACACCCTCCTGACCACCCCCGCCGACCGTCCCGCGCCGCACCCGCTGGTCCTGCTGGTCCACGGCGGGCCGGCCGACCACGACCGCGACGCCTACGACCCCATGGTGCAGGCGCTCGTCGGCTCGGGGTACGCCGTCGCCCGCGTCAACTACCGGGGCTCGACCGGCTACGGGCCGCGCTGGCGCTCCGCCTGGTCCGAGGGCGTCGGCCACACCCAGGTCGCCGACCTGGCGCGCGCCCGGGCCGACCTGTTGGAGCGGGGCATCGGCCGCGAGGGCGCCGTGGGGCTGTGCGGCACCTCGTGGGGCGGGTACCTGACGCTGCTCGCCATGGGGACCCGCCCGGAGCTGTGGGACGTCGGGGTGGCCGTGAAACCGCTCGCCGACTGCGTCACGGCCTTCCGGCACTCCACGCCCGCCCTGCAAGCCCTGGACACCGCGCTGTTCGGCGGCACCCCGGACGAGGTCCCGGCCGCCTACGCCCGCGCCTCCCCGTCCTCGTACGCGGCCGCCATCCGCTCCCCGCTGCTGATCGTCGCCGCCCGGCGGGACGCGAAGTGCCCGCCGGAGCAGGTCGAGGCGTACCTCGCGGTGCTGCGGGCGGGCGGTGTGCCCCACGAGCTGATGTGGCTGGACTCGGGCCACGACGGCTACGACGGCGCCGATCACCTCACGGTGATCCGGCGCTCTCTTGGATTTCTCGGCCGCGGGCTGCCTTCGGCGCCCGCTCCGGCCGAGCCGCCCCCGCATCGGGAGAGGAGGTGAACATCATGCAGAAGGACATCATCCACGGCGACCCGCTCGACGGCGACGAGGAGAGCCGCAAGCCCGGCGTCGGCGTCGTCGTCTACCTCCGCTCGGCTGAGGAGATGGAGGACGAGGAGCAGTAGACCGGCACACAGCACCAGGTGGGGCCGGCTCCGCACCTCGTGCGTGACCGGCCCCCGACCGGCTTGAACCGGCCCCGCCGGCCCCCGACCGGTTCCGGGACCGCCCGGTCCGGGCGCCCACGGCGGCGCCTGGCCGCAATCCGGCAGCCCGACGCCTGGCGCCGGACAGACGACCGACTCCCGTCGACCCGTGCTCACATGAGAAGAGGCCAGCCGTGCGCGTACTCCTGGTGAACATGCCCTGGGCCCCGATCGACCTTCCGTCGCTGGCTCTCGGAATACTCAAACGCAGCGTCGACGAGCGCGTTCCGAACGGAACGGCGGACGTGCTCCACGCCAATATCGAATATGTGGACTGGATCACCCGGAACACGGTGTTCACTCTTGAGGACTACTCCTATTACGCGCTCGGCTCCTATTTCCTGGGCTGCGGTGACTGGGTGTTCTCCTCCGCCCTTTACGACGATCCCGAGTGGCGGGTTCCCGAGTTCACCGAGGCGATGCGCACCCGGGTGAGCGGGTCCCGGATGGAGATGACGAAGGCGCTGCACGCGACCGCGCCCGATTTCGTGCGGTACATCGCCGAGCGCATCGTCGAACTGGAGCCGGACATAGTCGGTTTCACGTCGACCTTCCAGCAGAACACCGCCGCCCTCGCCGCCGCCCAGCAGGTCAAGCGCCTCGCCCCGCACATCGCCACAGCCATGGGCGGGGCCAACTGCGACGGCAAGCAGGGCGAGGCCGTCCACCGCAACTTCCCCTTCGTCGACTACGTCCTGCGCGGCGAAGGAGAGGTGTCGTTCCCCGCGCTGCTCAACGCACTGGACGCCGGCGAGCCGCTGAAAGCCGTGCCGGGGCTGTGCTGGCGCGGCGAGGACGGCACGTCCGTCGTCAACTCCATGAGCACCGCACCGCTTCCTCCCGCAGCGATCCTGCCGCCGGACTACTCCGGGTACTTCGAGCGGCTTGCCTCCTCCCACGCACGGAACTGGGTCGAGCCCAAGCTCGTCGTCGAGGGGGCACGCGGCTGCTGGTGGGGCGAGAAACACCACTGCACGTTCTGCGGCCTGAACGGCTCGTTCATGCAATTTCGCAGCAAGAGCCCGGACGTGTTCTACGACGAGATCATCGAACTGGCCCGCCGGCACCGGGTCCTGGACATGTACGTCGTCGACAACATCCTCGACATGGGGTACCTGAAGACGGTGCTGCCGCGGATCATCGACAGCGGGTACGACCTGCGCATGCACATCGAGATCAAGTCCAACATGCGGCTGGGGCAGCTGCGGACCCTCGCCGACGCGGGCCTGATCTTCGTCCAGCCGGGCATCGAAAGCCTCAACAGCCGGGTGCTGACCCTGATGGACAAGGGTGTCACCGGCGGCCAGAACGTCCGGATACTCCGCGACGCCGCCACCGTCGGCCTCTCGGTGGCCTGGAACTACCTGCACGGCTTCCCCGGTGAGGCCGCCGAGGACTACGACGACGTGATCGCTCAAATCGGTGCGCTGGAGCACCTCAACCCCCCGGTGGGCCCGTCCTCCCGGATCGCGATCGAGCGCTTCAGCCCGTACTTCAACAATCCCGGGCTCGGCTTCTCCGCGCTGCGCCCCGCCGAACCGTACCGGCTCACCTACGACCTGCCCGACGCGGAGATGTTCGACCTGGCGTACGTCTTCGACGTGCCGCCGCGCGGGATCGGCGAGGACGTCGTCGGCCGCCTCGATGAGGCCATCTCGCACTGGCGCAGGAACTACGCCGGCAGCCGGCTCACCCACTGCGACCTGGAAGACCGGATCCTCCTGGTCTCCAGGCGCCGGGCCTTCGACTGGACCCATGCGGAACTGACCGACCCGCTGGAGCTGGCCCTGTTCCGGTTGCTCGATCAGCCGCACACGGTGAAGGCGGCCGCACGCAAGCTGCACGAGGCGCACCCAGTGGACGAGGAGGCCCTGCGGCGGGTGCTGGCGCGGTGGCGGGAGCTCGGGGTGGTCTTCGAGGACAGCGGGCAGTTCGTGCAGATCGCGCCGCCCGCACTGAACGAGGAGTTCCTGCGGATCGACTTCATGCGCCACACCTGCGCCCGTGACGCCGAACTCGCTGCGACCACCGCCTGACGCCTGCGACCACCGCGGCGCACACCATCCGGAGAGACGACGATGACTCCCGTACGCACCGACCCCGCCCCCTTCACGGTGACCGCCTCACGGGACTACGACCCCGAGGCGAGTGCGCTGCCCGGCATGTCGCTGGGCAGGTACGAGATCGACATGTCCGGCGGCGATGCGGCCAGGCGGCTCTTCGCCGCCGGGGCCCGGCATGTCACGCTCCCCCGCCCCGTCGACGTGACGGACCCCGCCGACGCGGCCTGGACGGTCCGGGCACTCAGCTTCGTAGGCGCCCTGTCCAGCATGGCCATCGCGGTCGGCTGGCAGCTGCGCACCGGCCCGGACCCCGACGCCTGGCGGCACTACAGCCATCTCCACCCGCCGACCGCCGTACTCGGCTCCGCGGACCCGGCCGCGACGGCGCTGGCCTGGCGCACCACGTACTACATCTGCAAGTGCGTCTTCCGCCACGGCCCCGGCTTCCTCCAGGTGCGCGACCGCCGCTACGGCGAGCTGCGCCGCTACACCATCGACGAGCCGGAGTACCACGAGAGCGTGGCTGCCCTCACCGACGGCGCGCCCGCCGACGCGATCCCCGGTCCGGTCCTGGACGACCTCATGAGCGAGACCCTCGTCCTGCGGTTCGGCGACCACCTGTGGTGGGCCCCCTACCGGGTCCGCCGCTGGTCGGAGGCGCCGCTGGTGATCTGAGGGGCACACGGCGGCAACGCGGGCCGGCACACGGAGCGCATGCCTGATCCTCACCGCGGACAAGACCGCAGAGGGCGATGCCGTCGGAGGGAGCGAGTGGGACGGAGCCGGATTCATGCCCGCCACGGCAACGACGACGGACACCAGGCCGCTTGGTGGCCGGCGACTCCCCGAGCAGCCTGGTCGGTCCACCGGGGAGGAGGGGCCGAGGCATCCCGCGGCGGCGGCCAGGGCGAGGACCGCGAGGTCCCCGGCCCTGCCCACCGGAGGCGAGCCCGGCGAGCGCGACACCGTGGAAGAGGCGGCGCCGTCTCAACCGTGGATCCATGGCGATGCGCCTTATTCCACCGTCTCTTGGCCGGCACGGAGTGAGCGCTGGCCCTCCAGGGAGTCGGACGTTGGCTTCGTCGCTTCCAGCGCCGTCTGCCACAGCACTTGCGTGGCAGCGGCCGCTCGGAGGGCCGCTGCCAGTCGGCAAGGAGAGTACAAAGTGCCCCTGCCGTCAGGAGGGATGATCCACTTGAGGTGACCCGCATCCCGGTAGGGAGGCGGGACAGCTACCCAGCACCCGTCTCGGGCGTAGCGCAGTCCTGCTCCGAACCAGTCGTCCGTGTCATCCGGCGGCAGGAAGAATCCCACCTTGCCCGCCCTGCGGTTCACCAGGGTCGGGCCAAGGGGCAGCGCCCGGTCGTGCCAGAGCGCCTCGAGGGCGAGAAGACCGACATGTTCGGGTGCGCTGAGGACGTTCCAGAGCCGGCCGGCTTCCAGGAGTGCCGTCCCGAGACCACATTCCCATTGCTGCTTGCACGCCCTGGGGGAAGGGGCTGCCGCAGCAAGCCATTCGACGCTTTGTATCCACAAAGGACTCACCATAGGAACCATCCAGGGCGGGTTCGCAACTAATTGATCGAATGCATGTACCGTCGAACGACTGATGCCTGCGACAACGCAGTTCAGACGCCTTGGACTATGCTCGTGGCCTTTGCGATTCGGCGGGAAGGGTGGCGAACCGTGGCGCAAAAGGTCGGATGTTCGATCACAGCGATCGTGGTCGGTCGCATTCACTCCACGGAGGCGGTAACCACCGGTTGACCGGGCCCGGCAGGTGTACCGCGTCGCTCCACCGTCCTGCCCGGCCGGCCGGGCAGGACGGTTTCCCCCATCCCGGCTCACCAGCCGTGGCGGAGCCAGCGCTGGAGGGCCGTAGTGATGTGCTCGGGTAGAGCGCTGAGTTGATCGAGGACGGCACTGTCATCGGGCGCAGGCGGAATGCCTGCAGCAGTGAGTGCCGCATGGAGAGTCAGGCGCCGCTCGTCGCACGGGGTCAGGGTGTAGGGGAGCCGATGAGCGGGATGGGACGGTGGCAGGACGTGGTCGCTTTCCGCGTGGGCAGGAGCGGGCCACACGCTGTCACCGGAGGTTTCGCCAGCGTCGACAAAGACGCAGAAACCGAGGTTCTCATGATTGCAAGAGATCAACTTTTTCTCCTCACCGGCGTGACTTGTGGAATTAGTGGTGCAGAGTCCCCTTCGCTCCTCTTCGGTTGCGATCACGGCCGCATGTCACGCTGACGGCGCCATAACCGGCTGATCACCTCGTGTGACCAAAAGGCAGCAGTACCTCGATCGTCCGGGAAAGGATCGGTACGGCCGGCCGCTCGGGAAACAGCTGGCCGTGCCAGGACGGGTGACGGCCGTGGCCGCACGCCAGGGTCGGCACCGACGTCCCTGGCGAGGCCGGGCAGACACCGACCAGGCGCCCGAACGGCCCGGTCGTTCATGACCTTCGCAGTGCCGTCGTCCCGTCCGTTTCCACGTGGATCCGCCACCTCGCCACGCTCTCGGGTGGTCGTGGCGTCGGCCTGCGTGCGGTTCCCGTTGCGTTCCCGCATCCCAGGAGCCGGCGTTTCCGCAGGTCGTGGGGGGTGAGACGGTGCGGCGTCGCAGGGTGGGCGGCGGCTGTTGTCCCGGGCTCGCCCCCTGTTCGATGGTGTGGCTGTCGCACCGGCTGACTCCGTCGGCCGTCCTGCACAACGCCTGATCGAAGGCGTGTGCGGCGTCCTGTCGAGCGAGAAGGAACACGCACATGAACGTGAAATCTTTTGTCGGTGGTCGCACGGCCGCGGCCGCGGGCCTCGTCCTGGCGCTGGGCTGGGGGGTCTCGGCCCAGGCGTCCACCACCACGCCGAACACGGACGGGGGCGCCGGGACGGTGGCGCCGGGGCCGGGCGGCCGTGGCGTCAAGGCCGCCGTCGCCACCTGCTCCCCCAAGGTCCTCGGGGTGTCCGCGTCGAAGGAGCCGGCGGACGGCGAAGATGCCCGGCACCTCCTCCTCACCGTGCAGAACGCCGGCGACGAGAAGTGCAACCTGTACCGCTACCCGCTCGTGCGGCTCGGCGCCGGCCGCACCACGGCTCCCGTGATCGAGGAGAGCGACCCGGATCCGGGGAAGCCCTTGACCCTCGCCCCGGGCGAGGAGGCGTACGCCGCGCTGCTCGTCAACGGCCCCATGGACGAGTACGAGGCGAAGAGCATCACCCTCACCCTCCAGGGGCGCAGGCCCGGCGCGGGCGTGGGCGGGCCGATCGACGTCCCCATGCCCGTCGCCACGCTGTACGCCAACGACGGGCAGCGCGTGACCTACTGGACCACGGCCCCTGGTTACGCACTCGACTTCATCATGTCGAGGTGACCGACTCCGTACCTCTGCGCGGCCGCGGGCGGCCCGGCGGGCGGGCCCCGTGGCGGCTCCGTCAGCCGGCGCCGTCCGTCTCCTCGCGGGCGGTGGTCATGGGGATCCAGCCGCGGGTGGTGCGGTACCAGTAGTGCGGCAGCCCCTTGATGCCGGTGGTGCGGAACGGACGGCCGTGGTCGTCGATGCGCGTGGTGCCGGTCCGGCCCTCGGAGGACCACTCCAGGTCGACGTACCAGTCGCAGGTGCAGGACAGGGTCCGTGCGGAGAGCAGCAGGACCTCCGGTTCCCGCAGGGACACCTGGTACGGGAAGCCGGTCGGCGTGGTCGGTCTGCCCGGTTCGTTGCCGCGGACGGAACGGGCCAGCGGCCGGCGCGCGTCGAGGTCGACCGAGAAGTGGCGGGGGACGAGGGTGGCGCCGCAGCCTTCGTACATCGAGTAGGCGATCTGCGGGCTGGCGGCGGAGGGTCCGCGGTTGACCACCCGCACGTGCAGCGCTTCCAGGACGACGGCGGCGGAGCCCCGCCCCTGCACCGATATCCGCAGGTTGGTGGTGCGCCCGTGCACCGCTTGCAGGGAGGTGGCCCATGCCTCGGCGTCTGCCGGGGTCGGCGGTGGCGGGACCTCCTGCGGCTGCTTGGCGATGACGTAGTCGTGATCGCATTCGAGGCGCCAGAGGTGGGAGTTGGCCGTCCAGGTGAGCGGAGCCGCCGGCCGGAGCGTGTCGCCGCCGGCTCCGCTGCCCCGCGGGCTGCCTTTCTCCTTCTCGGAGCGCGCCGAGGGGGGCGGGGCCGCGGCCTCGGGGGCGGAGGACCGGTCGCGTCCCGAGGGCGGTTCGGTGGGGAAGCGTCGCCGGTGGGGTCGGCCGGTGGCGGCTTGGGCGTGGCACCGGCGGAGACGGGCCGTTCAGCGCCGGCGGAGGGGGGACCGGCGGCCGGTCCGGTGAGGCCGCCGAGCGCGACGGCGAGGAGCGCGGCCAGTGCCGTCGATCGCCCGGGCCGCCGTCGCTCGCGTCCCGTGCGGGACGGCGGGGCGCTGCGTGACATCTGCCGGGAGGGCGGGGCCGATCCCGGGCCCGGGGCGGCCGGTGGGTCCGGCTCGGGTCGCCGGTCCGCCGGGATGCCGTGGAGTCCGGCCGTGGACGTCGGCGCGGTGCTCGCGGCGCGGGGAGCTGGACGGGGGCCGGACGTGCGCGGTCGTTGCCGGGCCGCGACCGCCAGGACCCATCGGCGGTGCACCTCCGTGCGCTCCTGCGGGGAAGCCCCGCAGAGCGCCGCGAACTGCTCGATCCCCGCGTAGTCCAGGGGGACCGACTCACCGGCGCAGTAGCGGTGCAGCGTGGAGGCGTGCACACCCAGGCGGTTGGCCAGCGCCGCATAGCTGCGGTCCGTGCGTGCCTTCAGACGTGTCAGGAGGGACGCGAACTCCGCTACGTCGTCGTTTTCTGTGTCCATGCAGCCCGTACTCGCATCCATCGGTCGGTGTGGGCGGTCGTGTCGCAAACCGGGGCGGCGGCCACGGCGCTCACTCCCCTTTACCCGCACGTCGGCACGGCGGGAATGGTAACTGACCCGGGTATCACGGCCGTTGGGAGCGGTGGCCGGCGCGCAGGTGCCGGCGCGGTCCGCGCGCCATGCGGTGGGCGGGCCTCGTGGGAGGGGCCGTGTCGTGGTGGCCCCAGGGTGGGTGCGACGGGTCAGGAAGAGTGGATCGCGCCGTGGTTGCGGCTGGCGTTGCGGGTCGCCGGGGTCGTGGCCGCGTTCGGCCTGGTTGGTGTGGGGAGCTCCGGAGACCGTGACGTGGGCCGCCGCCGTGGTTGGTGCCCGGGGCGCCGGACGGCTGATGGAGTGTCATGCCCGGCGGCGCTGAGCCTGCGGTATGTCCTGCGTCAGCGCAAGCAGAGCGGTCGCGACGGGCGTGGCCGGTCCCTCACTTCACCGTCCGCGTCGGTTTCGATGTCCTCTCCCCCACAACACGTCGTCGACGGCCTCGGCGACAGCGTGCGGGTGGCTGATCGCCCTCACCGGACCGTCGCTGCCGGCTTGCGCAAGCACGTACGTCCAGTGCCAGGTCCAAGGCGAGGGCGGCAAATGCCGACGTGGGGTCCTCCCCTTATTCTGTCTCGTGCGGGTCGGGCTGCTGCCCGGTGCGGCACATCATCGCGGGCCCGCCAGGAAGCCGGTGAGTGCTGCGTTGGCTGCGTCGGGGGCGGACAGGTGCGGGCCGTGGCCGGTGGCGTTGAGGGTGACCAGTTGCGATCCGGCGATCATCTAGTGGACGAAGGCGCCGACTTCAGGTTGCAGGTGATTCCGGCAGAGGTCCGTGATCAGGCACGACTCAATCTGCAGCGGGAGCGTCTACGCCTCCTGGCCGGCGCTCCCGACGGCCGCGGAGCGCGTCAGCCGTCCTCACCCCTGTGCTCACGTCGGGCAGCCGAATGGGACGAGGTGAAATCGATCTTCAGATCGCAGTCCAGAGCTGACGCGATTCGGTTCAAGAGCGCCAGAGTGGGCAGGTCGCGACTGGACTCGATGCGAGAGATGGCGGCCTGGCCGGTTCCTGCACGTTCCGCAAGCTGTGTCTGGGACAAGCCGCGCCGTATGCGCCAGGCCTTGACCAGGCCCCCAGTGTCGATCATTGCCCTTCTCCGTTGTAACGCGGCAGACCCGCGGTGTCGATCTTCCAGTTTCCGATGGTGATCGACTCGCCGAAGGTGAAGTGCTGCCGGTTGTCGTAGGCGGGGGTACCGGTGCGGCGGACCGGGGCCCAATAGTGCACAGCACTGCCGTCTCGGGGATCTACGATCAGATAGTGCGGAACTCCCATGGCGGGATAATCACGCAGCTTGCCTTCGTAGTCGTTGGCCGGGTTCGACTTCGAGACGATCTCGATGACGAGATGGGAACGGCGAGGGTCAATAGCGTCACCAGCGGCGGTAGCTTCTTCCTCATCGATCACCACAAGGTCCGGGACCCGCAGGATGCCCAGCGCGGCATCCTCCATATCGGTTTCGATCATGAGGAGCAGGTCACCGCCCAACTGGGGCTCCAACTGGGTGCGCAGTCGGTGAGCAACAAGCTGGTGCTGCTTCTTCGGGCCCATCATCATCATCAGCTGGCCGTGACTGATTTCCGGCCAAGCAAGCGGCTCAGGCTTGTCGAAGGCATCACGAAACTCACGCAAGTGTCGGTAGATGCTCTGTTCCGTCATGCCCTCACGGTACATGCCGAAATCGTCATATGCGTGGTGCGGCCGGCGCTCAGCACACGTTCCTTTGCCCTGGTCGGCGGACACCGCCCCAAACCACCTCGAAGCGCCAGGCCAGGTCGTGTCCTTTCAGCGCGGTGTATGCCGTCAGCCCTCATCACGTCCAGGACGAAGTCCGGTCTGCCCGCTACTTGCTGGCAGCCGGGGGCCCTTCGTCAACTCGCGCCGGTCGTCGAGGCCGAGCAGGTCCGGGTCGTCACGGCGCTGACCAGGGAAGTCGAGCAGCGGGAATGGCGCCCCTGCGCGCAGCAGCTTCGTGGACATCGGGCAGCCCCCGCCGGTCAGCGATCGGCCCGGCTTCGACGGGGCATGCCGGTACGCCGCCCGGACTCGTGATCACGGCGCGGCTTGTGCTGGCGCGAAGGGCAGTCGGCACTTCGCCGGCCCCGGGAACCGGACTCCCCCTCGAACGCCGTAGTGGTTGTCACATTCCCGAGCCCGGCGGTGTCTTCATGTCCAACAGGCCGACAGGCCAACGGACATGGAGAAGAAGGAGCACACCGTGACACTGCGCATCCCGAAGGCGGAACTCCCCGCCGAGCTCACCGAGAACATGCTCGAACAGTTCGGTGCCGTGCCCGAGCCCTTCGAAGTGGTGGCGCACAACCCCAAGGTCGCCCAGGACTCCACGGAGCTCGGGCGCCAGGTGAGCGAGTGGGACATGGCCGACGAGGGGCTCAAGACGTTCGCTCACATGGCGGTTGCCGCGCAGGTCGGCTGCAGTTGGTGCCTCGACATCAACTACTTTCAGGCGCTGCACAAGGACCTGGACCTGGCCAAGGCGAGCCAGGTGCCGCGCTGGCGGGAGTCGACGGTGTTCACGCCACTGGAGCGGGACGTGCTGGAGTACGCCGAGGCCATGACGAACACGCCGCCGACCGTGACCGACGAGCTGTACGCGGGCCTGCTGGAGCAGCTGGGCCCGGCTGCGATGGTCGAGCTCACCGCGTCGATCGCCTTCGCCAACCTGTCGACCAGGAACAACACGGCCCACGGAATCACCTCGCAGGGCTTCTCCGACGCGTGCGAGACTCCGCTGACCGCACGTGCGGGGACCTCCGGCGTGAATGGGTCGTCGGCGACATGACCGAGGACCCCTTCGTCACCCACCGCAGCATGCTCTTCACGGTCGCCTACGAGATGCTCGGCTCGGCGGCCGACGCGGAGGACGTACTGCAGGAGTCCTGGCTGCGGTGGGCCGACGTCGACAGGTCGCAGGTACGTGAACCGCGGGCGTACCTCGTGCGCACCGTCACACGGCAGGCGCTCAACCGGCTGCGCACGTTGTCCCGCAGCCGTGAGGAGTACGTGGGCGAGTGGCTTCCGGAACCGTTGTTGACCAGCCCTGATGTCGCGGAGGACGTCGAACTCGCGGAGAGCGTCTCGATCGCGATGCTGACTGTCCTCGAAACGCTGGGGCCGACGGAGCGGGTGGTGTTCGTACTGCGAGAGGTCTTCGAGATGCCGTACGGCGAGATCGGCGAGGCCATCGGGAAGTCCTCGGCGGCGGTACGGCAGGTCGCACGGCGGGCACGCGAGCACGTGGCCGCCCGGCAGCCGCGCATGCCGGTGAGCCGGGCCGAGCAACGGAGCGTCGTCGACCGTTTCCTTCTCGCCCTGCGCACCGGGCAGTTGCAGGACCTGCTGGAGGTCATGGCGCCGGATGTCGTCCTGATCGCCGATGGTGGAGGGGTCGTGGCCGCCGTGCTGGCGCCGATCCACGGGGCCGAAGCGGTGGCGAGGCTGCTCACGCGCGCGGACCAGGTCGCTGTCCCGTTCGAGATGACGCCCGTGTGGCTCAACGGCGCTCCCGCGGGTCGGATCGAGATGAACGGCGAGTCGACCGCGGTGAGCCTCGTGGTGGAGGACGGGCGGGTCACCCGGATCTACATCGTGCGGAACCCGCAGAAGCTGACACGGCTCGACGAGCCGGCCGGACTCGCCAGGTGAACCCGCAGCCCGGTCTGCGAACCAGTCCCACTCGCTCATGGTGCGGCAACGGTGTGCGTCTGTGCGCCGTTTGTCCGCGTCTTTCGGCTGCGGTAGGGCAGGGCGGAATCGCTGAGAACGCGGGTGACGCGGCGGGTCCAGGGTGGGGTGGCGGAAAGGATGAAGCTGACACGGTCGGCGAAACGGGCCTCGGGGACGGGGATCTCGACCTCGGGGTGGCGCCGCTGGCCGCGCGTGACGGCGTTGGCGACGTAGTTGGTGATGGCGTCTGCGCGGTGTGTGCGGGGGCGTCGTCCCGGAGCGGTGAGGTGGCTGAGGATGCGCAGCACGGTGGGAATGCTGGCGTCGAAGCGGTGGTAGTGCAAGGGCGGGCAGGCCCCGGAGACGGTGAAGGTATCGGTTTCCGTGGCCTTTTCGAGGCCGGTTTGGTCGTACCAGAAGGCGGCGGCGTGGGATTCGCCGCGGGCGTGGTGGTGCAGGGAGAGGCAGTAGGCGGCTTGGACGTGTCCGGCGCCGGCGGCGTACTGCCACCAGAATCGGGCGCCGTCTTCGACGCCGGCCAGGTGAAGTGCGCAGCCCAGGAGCCAGGCACTGGGGGGTTCGGGTACCTGGTCGGTGAGGAATTGCAGGGTGGTGGGGGCGGCCGTGGTGATGACGACTTCGCAGAGGTGGTCCAAGTGCTGGGTGGCGGTGGCATCGTCGGCCAGGTCTTCGGGCAGGGGGGCGGTCGTTTCGGGGGCTGCGTCGAGGTAGCTGGTGTTCTCGTAGGCGATGGTGTCGGTGGGCACGTGGGGGTGGTGGTGGAGGCGGGCGCGGACGAGGAGGGCATCGATGGAGGTCATGGCGGCTGGGTTCACTCCCGGGGACTGTGTGCGTGGAGGAGGTGCTCGAGGGTGGCGCGGGCGTGATGGTCGACGGCGTGGGTGAGCGCAGGGCTCAGGCCCACAATGTCGGGGATCTCGTCGAAGGGCGTGGCGCACAGGTGGTGCAGTACGGCCACGTCCATCTGGTCGTGCGGGAGCCGGCCGATGGCGTCGAAGAGGTCGACCAGTTCACTCAGGACCACCAGGTGGCCGGGTACGGCGTCGTGGACTTCGACGGTGGAGAAGACGGCGGCGCGTAGGTCGGGGGTGTCGTCCTGGTGGTGGTGGGCGCGGGCCACGACGCGTGAGCGCAGCAGTCGCCAGGCGTAGCGGCGGATGTTTTCACTGGTGGCGGCTTCGCTCCAGCAGAGCCAGAGGATGTCGAAGGTTTCTGCCACGACCCAGTGGGCGCGGTGGTCGGTGAGGAGGAAGGCGCCGGCGTAGGCGGTGTAGGCGTCGGCCACGGCGTCGGTGAACGCCTGGTGGGCCAGGGGCGGGGGCTCGGGCTCAAAGGCGACCTGCTGGATGCAGTGGGCGATCCAGCCGGGTTCCTTGTTCGCTTCGCGTGCTGCCGCGGTCCACAGACGGCGCATCGGCTGAACGGGCAGGCCGAGCGCGTGTATGACGCTGAAGGTGATTTCCCAGGCGGGGTAGTAGCCGTTGCCGCGCAGGAGTTCGCTGATGCGGGTTTTGGAGTAGCCAGAGCGCTCGACGAGGTCGTCCAGGGTCAGGCCGCTTGCGAAGAGGAATCCGCGGACCGGTTCCAGCCAGGCCCGGTGGGAGAGGCCTGCGGTCTCGTTGATCGGGGCCGGTTTGCGGCCTCGCCTGCCGTAGGTGTCGGGCGGGGGCGGTCGGTCGGCGTCGGGGGACCAGATCATCGAGGCGGCTCCTGTCCGCTACCGGCGGCGGCAGGGCCAGGGCCCGCGGGCGGGCGAGCGCCATCGGGAGCGGTCAGGGCCTGGACGATCTGCTGTACAAGCAGGCCCAGGGACGGGAGCAGGGCGGCGACAGCCGTCACCTGTCCCAGCACGGTCATCACCGTGCTCCACGTGAGGACCGTCGCTAACACGGCGACGGTCACCACCTTCTTACTGATCGTTTCAGAATGAAGATCCGCGTGGGGCTTGGCAGTTGAGTGTTCTATCGGCAGGATCTGTTGGGTGCCTGCTGATCTTGTGCCTGATGACTTGTGGGAACGTGTGGCCCCGCTGTTGCCGGCTCGGCCGCCTCGGCGGCATCGGTATCCGGGGCGGTTGCCTGCGGATGACCGTGCGGCTCTCAAGGGCATCGTCTACGTGCTGTCCAAAAGCGGGAGCTGGCGGGACGTTCCTGCTGAACAGATCGGCTGTAGTGGTGTGACGGCCTGGCGGCGTCTGCGGGACTGGACCGAAGCGGGCGTCTGGCCACAGCTGCACGAAGTGCTGCTGGCCGAGCTGCGGGCCGCGGGCCTGTTGGACATGGACGACGCAGCGATCGACGGCTCGCACGCCCGAGCACTGAAAGGGGGGCTCACACCCAACCTTCGCCGGTCGACCGGGCCCGGCCCGACAGCAAGCACCACCTGATCGTCGACCGGCACGGCACGCCGTTGGCCGTCTCGCTGACCAGCGGGAATCGTCATGATGTCACTCAGCTGACGCCCCTGCTGGACGCGATACCCCGCATCCGCGGGGTGCGCGGGCGGCCACGTCACCGGCCGCTCCGGCTGTTCGCCGACCGCGGCTACGACTACGACAAGTACCGCCGACTTCTCCGGGCCCGCGGCATCACACCAAAGTTCGCTCGCAAGGGCACCGCGCATGGCTCCGGGCTGGGAAAGACCCGCTGGGTCGTCGAGCGGACCTTCGCCTGGCTCCACCAGTTCAAACGACTCCGGATCCGCTACGAGATACGCGACGACCTCCACCTCGCAACTCCTCCAACTCGCTTGCAGCATCATCTGCTTAAGGCGACTCCGAACCTCATTCTGAAATGATCAGTTACTCGACATCGCACTCGGTTTCTGTGAGCGGTTCACACACCAACAGCCTTGCCCGGCAGCGGTGCTGAAGCGCCGCCAGGGAGGCGGACGCCAGCATTGCGCGCCCGGCCCTCACACCGCCATGTGATCCCTGAGTTGCGGAACAATGCCTGCGTGACAGCCAGACCCCGCTACCCCTCGCCACCCCCGCTCGCGACCGCAACGGCAGATGTTTCAACCCATTGAGGGGGAATCATCACTTCTGCCCATAGCCGACGGCACATGCCGCATCATGGGGAGCCGAGGCGCCACTCGACGCCGCACCCGGCCGTGCGGTCCCCTGTGCTGAGATCCACCCAAGAGGGGACCGCACGGTACGGCGCCACATCGTGGTCTTGGCCGTAGGGACGCAGCGGCATCGGAGGGTGCGCAGCTCCCGGTAGCACGGGGTGGGGCACAACCGTCCCCGCCTATCCCGTCCGGGGACGGCCGGCAGAGCAGCCGGAGCCGGCAAGGGCCTGGGTTTCGAGACCGCGCGGCGGCTCGTCGGGGCCGGTCACACCGTGTACGTGGGGAGCCGGGACTCCGCGCGCGGCGAGCGCGGGCCGCCGGACAGTTGGGCATGCGGCCGCTCCTCCTGGACATCACCGACGAGGAGTCCGTGGCCGCCGCGGAACGCTCCGCCGCCCCCGGTCGCGGTCAACGTCAGCAGCGGGCTGAGCCTCCCTGACCCGGGTCCCAGCCGCGGGCACACCGACGCGCAGAGCGTCGGGGAAGGGGCGGAGATCATCGTCCGCATGGCGCAGGCCGGCCCCGATGGGCCGAGCGGCGGGTAGGTCGGCGCCGAGGGGGTTCTGCCCTGGTGAGGAGCCGCCGTGGCGGTTCCCAACCGGGAGGAAGGGGCGTGGGCGAGACGAGCGTGCTGACGGATGGCAGACAGTACGCTGAATCCAGTGGGACCGAACCCGCAGCACAGCGTTCGGGAGGTGCTTCATGACGGCCGAGATGGTGGCCCCGGCGTGGATGCATGAGCAGATCACGGCAGAGGAGTACGGGACCTGGTCCGCGGAGCAGTGCGCCGGCATCGAGATCGTGGACGGGATGGTCGTCGTGAGTCCGAGCGCGTCCAAGCGGCACCACCGCATGGCCCGGATTCTGGCAAACGCCCTGGATGTCGCCGCGGGCCCGGAGTGGAACGCCGATACGGACTTCGACGTCCGGCTGCAGGACGTCCCGCTCACCAATCGTCGCCCGGACGTCGTTGTGTACCGCGCAGACACGATCGACATCACCCCCACCCGCCCTGAGCACGTGCTGCTGGTCGCGGAGGTGGTGTCGCCAGGCTCGGAGACCACCGACCGGATCGTGAAGGTCGACCAGTACGCCAAGGCCGGCATCGGCTTCTACTGGCGAATCGAGCAGGCCGCGACAGGCGTGCCTCTCGTGTACACCTATGTACTCGACCCCGCCACGAAGACCTACCGTGACGGAGACGTGTTCACCGGCGTCCTCAAGGTAGCGGCCCCCTTCCCGGTCGAGATCGACCTCGGCCAGATCTGACCCACGCGCTGTGCAACCTACGGCCCGAGGAGAACGTCGGAGGCGGGGACTCAGTGCGGAGAGCGGTAATCGTGTCCAAAGCCGTGTTCACGGTGATAGGCACCTGGCTTGCCGTGGTAGCGATCGCCCTTCCCGCCCTGCTTCCGGAGCGGTGGGAGTACTACATGGTCATGATCTCCCCTGTCAGCGTGGGCCTGTGGATGCTCTCCATGCTCGTAGGCCCCGTCGCGGTCTGCTGGAAACTGCGCTCCTGGATTCGGACGGTCCCCGGTGATCCGCAGCGAGCAGACAGCTGACTGGCTGGACCCACAGACATGTGCCGTGCCACTCTCCTGCGAGAACAGGCCGGTTTCCAGGGAGACTCACCGTGCTCCTACGGAGACGCGGTCACCCCTTCCAAGGATCGTGCGGGAAACAACCGGAAACAGCCGTTGAGGAAGCCGTCGGCCAGTCAGATCCCGTAGCCGTTCCGCCGCAAGTCAGTGCAACTATCGCCCCCCCCAGAAGACCCAAGCTTCCCAAGCTGAGGTCCCCGATACGTCGGCGCAGCCTGCACTCGGACAGTCGCAACATGGTGACAGCGACTGTCCACGAGTGGTACGACGAGGAAGGGTTGGGGGGCTCGACTCTCCCGAGACACCCGGCGGTTGTTGAGGCCACTACGCCGATATCCAGACGAAGGGCTTCTATACGCTGTCGCCTGGGCAACGTGTGGATCTCCAGTGGGAAGCCCCCGGGCTTCAAGCGGGACGGCAACACCGCAAACCGGTACGGCCGAGGTCCTCAAGCCTATCCATGGCCGCTACCGGCCAAGGCATCTGCTCTTACAAACCAGTGGCGCTCCGCTCGTGCTTCTCATAGTCGAGGTTCAGCGATCTCGCCCTCCGGAGCGAACTCCAGCACGCGCTTGGCCAGCTGCTGCAGCAGCCCACCCTCCCCGGTCAGCCGCAGTCGCTCGCCTTGGCCCGGTCGACCAGCAGCCCGATACTGGTCATCCAGCAGGTCCGCCGCCAGCTCGGCCGGACGGACCTCTTCAACCGCCTCAGCCGAGGCAGTGGGCCCTGACCCCGGATTTTGGACACCGGAGAGACTTGGGCCTTGATGGTCCAGGAGAACGGAGTCCCTGTGGGGATGAAGCACTACCCCGCCGAGTTCAAGGCGGACGCAGTCGCGTTGTACCGGTCGAGGCCGGGAGCCACGATCAAGTCCGTCGCTGCCGATCTGGGAGTGAACACCGAGACACTCCGGAACTGGATCCGGGCCGCTGACGGACGCCGCCCCGGCTCCCACTCCGCGCCGGCGACCGCGGCGACGTCAGGCGGCGACGGCGTTCAGGCGGAGCTGGCCGCAGCCCGGAAGAGGATCCGCGAGCTGGAGGAAGAACGCGACATCCTCCGCAAGGCGGCCCGGTATTTCGCGACGGAGACGCGCTGGTGAACCGCTGCCAGTTCCTTGAAGATCACCAGCGCCGGTTCGGCGTGAAGCGGCTCTGCATCATTCTCGGCCTCTCCCGCTCCAGCTTCTACTACTGACGCCGCACCGCAGCC
>NZ_JBVHPY010000035.1:0-48283 GCF_055567695.1 Streptomyces sp. NPDC026417 | reverse complement strand
GCGACATCCGGAGGGGCGGGGTGGTTTCTGTGTTCCACGCTTTGTTCTTTCTGACCCGGCTGCCGCCCGCCGCCGCCCTCTGTTGAGCCCCCCCGCCCCCCCCCCCCGGTTCCCGGCCCCTGGGCCGCGGTCGTCCGTTCGGGCGTACGGTGATTGCGCTCTCGACGAAATCCGCACATTCGTACGCAGTCCCACCCCTCGCACGTGATGGAACAGACGTCCCACACCCCGGCCCGGCGTCCCGCCTCCGTCCGACAAGTGCGAAGATGGGTTCTCGGCAGGACAGGGCCCCCACCACAGGGCCGACCAAGAGCGGCCGGACACCAGCCGCCGCCCGGTCACTGGAGACCGGCGTACGGCGCACATGCATGGAGGACGTGACGTGGCGAACGACGCCAGCACCGTTTTCGACCTAGTGATCCTCGGCGGCGGTAGCGGCGGTTACGCCGCGGCCCTGCGCGGGGCGCAGCTGGGCCTGGACGTCGCCCTGATCGAGAAGGGCAAGGTCGGCGGCACCTGCCTGCACAACGGATGCATCCCCACCAAGGCTCTGCTGCACGCCGGTGAGATCGCCGACCAGGCACGCGAGAGCGAGCAGTTCGGTGTGAAGGCCACCTTCGAGGGCATCGACATCGAGGGCGTCCACAAGTACAAGGACGACGTGATCTCGGGCCTCTACAAGGGTCTGCAGGGTCTCATCGCCTCCCGCAAGGTGACGTACATCGAGGGCGAGGGGCGCCTCTCCTCCCCCACCTCCGTCGACGTCAACGGCCAGCGCGTCCAGGGCCGCCACGTGCTGCTCGCGACCGGCTCCGTGCCGAAGTCGCTGCCGGGCCTGGAGATCGACGGCGACCGCATCATCTCCTCGGACCACGCCCTGGTCCTGAACCGTGTCCCGCAGTCCGCGATCGTGCTCGGCGGCGGCGTCATCGGCGTCGAGTTCGCCTCGGCCTGGAAGTCCTTCGGCACCGACGTGACGGTGATCGAGGGCCTCAAGCACCTGGTGCCGGTCGAGGACGAGAACTCCTCCAAGCTGCTGGAGCGCGCGTTCCGCAAGCGGGGCATCAAGTTCAACCTGGGCACCTTCTTCTCGAAGGCCGAGTACACCCAGAACGGCGTCAAGGTCACCCTGGCCGACGGCAAGGAGTTCGAGGCCGAGGTCCTCCTCGTTGCCGTCGGACGCGGCCCGGTGTCGCAGGGCCTCGGCTACGAGGAGCAGGGCGTCGCGATGGACCGCGGCTACGTCCTGGTCGACGAGTACATGCGCACGAACGTGCCGACCATCTCCGCCGTCGGTGACCTGGTCCCGACCCTCCAGCTCGCGCACGTCGGCTTCGCCGAGGGCATCCTGGTGGCGGAGCGGCTGGCCGGTCTGAAGACCGTGCCGATCGACTACGACGGCGTGCCCCGGGTGACCTACTGCCACCCCGAGGTCGCCTCCGTGGGCATCACCGAGGCCAAGGCCAAGGAGATCTACGGCGCGGACAAGGTCGTCGCTCTGAAGTACAACCTCGCGGGCAACGGCAAGAGCAAGATCCTCAAGACCGCGGGCGAGATCAAGCTCGTCCAGGTCAAGGACGGTGCCGTGGTCGGCGTCCACATGGTCGGCGACCGGATGGGCGAGCAGGTCGGCGAGGCCCAGCTGATCTACAACTGGGAGGCGCTGCCCGCCGAGGTCGCCCAACTGGTCCACGCCCACCCGACGCAGAACGAGGCGCTCGGCGAGGCCCACCTGGCCCTCGCGGGCAAGCCGCTGCACTCCCACGACTGATCTTCCCGGGAGCCCGTCTCCCGGCTGATCCGTCACTGCGTCGCACCAGGGCGCGACGACCACAGACTTCCGCACATTCGTAAGGAGCAACAGAAACCATGCCGGTTTCCGTAACCCTTCCGGCGCTCGGCGAGAGCGTCACCGAGGGCACCGTCACCCGCTGGCTGAAGGCCGAGGGCGAGCGCGTCGAGGCCGACGAGCCGCTGCTGGAGGTGTCCACCGACAAGGTGGACACCGAGATCCCCTCGCCCGCCGCCGGTGTACTCGCCTCCATCAAGGTCGCCGAGGACGAGACCGTCGAGGTCGGCGCCGAGCTGGCCGTCATCGACGACGGCACGGGCGCGCCCGCCGCCGAGCCGGCCGCGGAGCCCGCCCCCGAGCCGGCCGCCGAGGCCGCTCCCGAGCCCGCCCCGCAGACCACCCCGTCCACCGACCAGGCCGCCCCCGCGCCGGCCCCGACCGCCGAGGCCGCCTCCGGCGGCGGCAGCGCCGAGGGCACCGACGTGGTCCTGCCCGCGCTGGGCGAGTCGGTCACCGAGGGCACCGTCACCCGCTGGCTGAAGGAGGTCGGCGAGGAGGTCTCCGAGGACGAGCCGCTGCTCGAGGTCTCCACGGACAAGGTCGACACCGAGATCCCGTCGCCCGCCTCCGGCGTGCTGCTCGAGATCGTGGTCGGCGAGGACGAGACCGCCGAGGTCGGCGCCAAGCTCGCCGTCATCGGTGCGCCCGGTGCCGCCCCCGCGCAGGCCCCGGCCGCCCCGGCCGAGGAGCCCGCCCAGGCCCAGAAGCCGGCCCCGGCCCAGGAGCCCGCTCCGGCTCCGGCTCCGGCCGCCCCCGCCGAGCCCGCTCCGGCCCCGGCCGCCCCGCAGGCGCCGTCGGCCCCCGCGCCGCAGCAGCAGACCGCGCCCGCGCCCGACCCGGCGCCCGCGGCGCCCGCCCCGGCACCGGCTCCCGCCACCCAGGCCCCGGCGCCCGCCGCGACCTCCGGTGACGACGGCGCGTACGTGACCCCGCTGGTGCGCAAGCTCGCCGCCGAGAACAACGTCGACCTGTCCTCCGTCAAGGGCACCGGCGTCGGCGGCCGCATCCGCAAGCAGGACGTCATCGCCGCCGCCGAGGCCGCGAAGGCCGCCGCCCCGGCTCCGGCCGCGGCTGCCGCCCCCGCCGCCGCCAAGGCTCCGGCGCTGGAGGCCTCCCCGCTGCGCGGCCAGACCGTCAAGATGCCCCGCATCCGCAAGGTCATCGGCGACAACATGGTCAAGGCCCTGCACGAGCAGGCCCAGCTGTCCTCGGTCGTCGAGGTCGACGTCACCCGGCTGATGCGGCTGCGCGCGCAGGCGAAGGACTCCTTCGCCGCCCGCGAGGGCGTCAAGCTCTCCCCGATGCCGTTCTTCGTGAAGGCGGCGGCCCAGGCGCTGAAGGCCCACCCGGCCGTCAACGCCCGGATCAACGTCGAGGACGGCACGATCACCTACTTCGACACCGAGAACGTCGGTATCGCGGTGGACTCCGAGAAGGGCCTGATGACCCCGGTCATCAAGCACGCGGGCGACCTCAACATCGCCGGTATCGCCAAGGCCACCGCCGACCTGGCGGGCAAGGTCCGGGCGAACAAGATCACCCCGGACGAGCTGTCCGGCGCGACCTTCACGATCAGCAACACCGGCTCGCGCGGTGCGCTGTTCGACACGATCATCGTGCCGCCGAACCAGGTCGCCATCCTGGGCATCGGCGCGACGGTCAAGCGCCCGGCCGTCATCGAGACCGCCGAGGGCACCGTCATCGGCGTCCGCGACATGACGTACCTGACGCTCTCCTACGACCACCGTCTGGTGGACGGCGCCGACGCGGCCCGTTACCTGACCGCGGTCAAGGCGATCCTGGAGGCGGGCGAGTTCGAGGTCGAGCTCGGCCTGTAGTCCGCATCCCCCTGCAGGCGCCCCCGTCCGGAGCTCTCCGGGCGGGGGCGCCGTGCTGCCGCCCCCGGGTCCCAGGACCTCGCCGGACCCGCGAGGCGGGCCGCCGGTGACCGCGTGTAAGTCTCGTCTCACCTGCGCGAAAGCGCCCCCGTGCGCCTCTCCCCCGCAGCGGCACGGCCTTATTGTCTAGACGTCAACGCCCTCGGGGCCCGCGCGTTCCAAAGGAGCTCTCATGACCGCGCCCGTCGTCCACTCGCTGCGCGAACAGATCCGCGAGCACATCGTGGAGGGGATCGTCAGCGGGCGCTGGAAGCCGGGCGAGCGGATCGTCGAGCGGCGGATCGCCACGGAGCTGGAGGTCAGCCAGACACCGGTCCGGGAGGCGCTGCGCGAGCTGGAGTCGCTCCGGCTGATCGAGTCGGCCCCCAACAAGGGCGTCCGGGTCCGGAACCTGACCGCGGCCGACCTGGAGGAGAGCTACCCGGTGCGCGCCGGCCTGGAGGCCATCGCCGCGGAGCTGGCGGCCGGACGGCTGGCCGAGGACTGCTCGGCCCTGGAGCCCCACGTCAGCGCGCTCTACGAGGCGGACCGCAACGCCGACGGCACCGCTCAGGTCCGGCACACGGTGGGGTTCCACCGCGAGCTGGTGCGCGCCGCGGGCAACTCCGTGCTGCTGCACACCTGGGAGGGCCTCGGCATCGAGGTGTTCACGGCCCTGTCGATCCGCTGGCTGGGCACCGTCCAGCAGTCCTACGCCGAGGAGCACGAGGCCCTCGTGGACGCCTTCCGCCGCCGGGACCCGATGATCGCGGACCTGGTGAAGGCCCATGTGCTGGGCTGCGCACCGCGGCCCTGACGTATGTGCGTCCCCCTGCTCAGACGTGCTCCCACCTGCGGGAACCTTCGATTTCAAGGCACCCGGTGCCTGCGCTGAAGGCACCGGGTGCCGACTTTGTCGATCTGAAGAGGTTTTCTCCTTCAACCCTTTGATCGATCATCGATCAGGGAGTTACAGTCACCGACGGGCTTCCACCGAGGCCTCAAGCCCTGTCCTGCCAAAGACCTAGGGCACCCCCGAACCCTTGCCGATGAGGGAACCCCCTTCGACTGAGGAAGGCGGCGTAATGACCGACCCCACCGCAATCCAGCCGAGCGAGCTCGACCAGCTCCCGGACCGCGACCCGGAGGAGACCGCCGAATGGCAGGCCTCCCTGGATGCCGTCACCGAGGCGGCCGGGCCGCATCGTGCCGCGTACCTGATGCGCCGCACGCTGGAGCGCGCCGAGGGCAACGGCCTCGCGCTGCCCAAGCTGCTCGAGACCGACTACGTCAACACCATCCCCACCTCCGCCGAGCCCGCCGTGGACGGCGACGAGGAGATGGAACGCCGCATCACCGCGTGGAACCGCTGGAACGCGGCCGCCATGGTGACGCGCGGCTCGAAATACGGGGTCGGCGGCCACATCGCCACCTTCGCCTCCGCCGCCTGGCTCTACGAGACGGGCTTCAACCACTTCTTCAAGGGCAAGGAGGGTGACGGGTCCGGCGACCAGCTCTACATCCAGGGCCACGCCTCCCCCGGCATCTACGCCCGCGCCTTCCTCGACGGCCGGCTGACCGAGCACCACCTCGACCGCTTCCGCCAGGAGTCCGCCGGCGACGGCCTGCCGTCCTACCCGCACCCGCGGCGCCTGCCCTGGCTGTGGGAGTTCCCCACCGTCTCCATGGGCCTCGGCCCGCTCTCCGCGATCTATCAGGCGCGCTTCAACCGCTACCTGACCAACCGCGGCATCAAGGACGTCTCGCAGTCCCACGTGTGGGCCTTCCTCGGCGACGGCGAGATGGACGAGCCCGAGTCGACGGCGGCACTCGCACTCGCCAGCCGCGAGGGTCTGGACAACCTCACCTTCGTCATCAACTGCAACCTGCAGCGTCTCGACGGCCCGGTCCGCGCCAACTTCAAGATCGTGCAGGAGCTGGAGGCCCAGTTCCGCGGCGCCGGCTGGAACGTCGTGAAGTCGCTGTGGGGCAACGCCTGGGACGAGCTCTTCCGGCTCGACACCACGGGCGCGCTGGTCCGCCGTCTGCGCGAGGTACCCGACGCGCAGGTGCAGACGTACCAGACGCGCGACGCCGCCTACATCCGCCAGGACTTCTTCGGCGCCGACCCGGCGCTCGTCGAGATGGCCAAGCTGCTGTCCGACGACAAGATCCTGGAGTGCTTCCACCTCTCCCGCGGCGGCCACGAGGCGCGCAAGGTGTACGCCGCGTACAAGGCCGCCCTGTCGCACAAGGGCGCGCCGACGGTGATCCTGGCCCAGACGGTCAAGGGCCACACCCTCGGCCCGGGCTTCGCCTCGAAGAACGCCAACCACCAGATGAAGAAGCTGTCGACGGACGAGTTCAAGCAGATGCGCGACCTGCTCGAACTGCCCATCTCCGACGCCCAGTTCGTCGACGGCGTGGTGCCCTACGGCCACCCCGGCGCCGACTCCCCCGAGGTCCGCTACCTCCAGGAGCGCCGCGCCGCCCTCGGCGGTCCGGCCCCGGCCCGCCGCACCCACGCGCTCGCGCCGCTGCCCGCCCCCGCCGACAAGGCGTTCACGTCCTTCGACAAGGGCTCCGGCACGCAGAACGTGGCGACGACCATGGCCTTCGTCCGCCTCGTCAAGGACCTGGTCCGCGACAAGGAGACCGGGAAGCGCTGGGTGCCGATCGTCCCCGACGAGGCCCGTACCTTCGGTATGGAGTCGCTCTTCCCCTCCCTCGGCATCTACTCGCCGAAGGGCCAGACGTACGAGCCGGTCGACCGCGACCAGCTGATGTACTACAAGGAGGCCACGAACGGCCAGATCCTCAACGAGGGGATCACCGAGGCCGGCTCGATGGCGGACTTCATCGCCGCGTCCACCGCGTACTCCACGCACGGCGAAGCGATGATCCCCTTCTACATCTTCTACTCGATGTTCGGCTGGCAGCGCACGGCCGACCAGATGTGGCAGCTCGGCGACCAGCTCGGCCGCGGCTTCCTGGTCGGCGCCACGGCCGGCCGCACGACGCTGACCGGTGAGGGCCTCCAGCACGCGGACGGGCACTCCCCCGTCATCGCGGCGACCAACCCGGCGGCGCTGACGTACGACCCGGCGTTCGCGTACGAGGTCGCGGCGATCGTCAAGGACGGTCTGCGCCGGATGTACGGCGACGCGGCTCCGGGCGAGGACCCGAACGTCTTCTACTACCTGACGGTCTACAACGAGCCGATGCCCCAGCCCGCCAAGCCCGCGGGCCTCGGTATCGACGAGGGCATCGTCAAGGGCCTCTACCGCTTCAACACGGCCGAGTCCGCGGGCCTCTCGCCCGCCGCCAACGCCGTGCGCATCCAGCTCCTCGGTTCCGGTACGGCCATCCACTGGGCGCTCAAGGCCCAGCGGCTGCTCGCCGAGGAGTGGGGCGTGGCCGCCGACGTGTGGTCCGCGACCTCCTGGACCGAGCTGCGGCGCGACGCGCTGGAGGCCGACGCGGCGCTGCTGCGCGGCGAGGAGCGGGTGCCGTACGTCCGCCAGGCGCTGCACGCCGCCGAGGGCCCGGTGCTGGCCGTCAGCGACTACATGCGCCAGGTCCCGGACCAGATCGCCCAGTGGGTCGAGCAGGACTACTCCTCCCTCGGCGCCGACGGCTTCGGTCTCTCCGACACCCGCGAGGCGGCCCGCCGCCACTTCGGGGTGGACGCCGAGTCGATCGTCGTCGCCGCGCTGGCCCAGCTCGCCCGCCGCGGCGAGGTCAAGGCCTCCGCGGTGAAGGAGGCGCGGGAGCGCTACGGCCTGTAGGAGCCGTGTACGGACGGAGGGGCACGGCGATCGCCGTGCCCCTCCGCTGTCGGTGCCGCCCGGCATCATGAACCCATGCGCGCTGCCCGCCTGATCAAGATGGTGCTGCTGCTTCAGTCCCGGCCGTCGATGACCGCCGCCGAGCTGGCACGGGAGCTGGAGGTGTCCGAGCGGACCGTCACGCGGGACGCCCAGGCGCTCTCCGAGGCGGGGGTCCCGGTGTACGCGGACCGGGGGCGGACCGGCGGATACCGGTTGATCGGCGGGTACCGGACGCGGCTGACGGGGCTGGCGCGGAGCGAGGCGGAGGCGCTGTTCCTCTCCGGGGTGCCCGGGGCGCTGCGCGAGATGGGCCTCGGCGACGCCGCCTCGGCGGCCCGGCTGAAGGTGTCCGCCGCGCTGCTGCCCTCGCTGCGGGACGCCTCGCGGACGGCCGGGCAGCGCTTCCATCTCGACGCGCCCGCCTGGTTCAGCGAACCGGAGACCCCCGAGCTGCTGCCGGCGGTCGCGGATGCGGTGTGGGACGACCGCCGCATCGGGGCGCGCTACCGGCGCGGCGAGGAGGAGGTGCAGCGCTCCCTGGAGCCGTACGGGCTCGTGCTGAAGGCGGGCGTCTGGTACCTGTGCGCCCGGGAGCCGGGATCGGGCTCCTACCGGGTCTACCGGATCGACCGGTTCACCGCGGTCGCCGCGGTCGCCGCGGACGCGGAGCGCTTCGTCCGGGACGACGACTTCGACCTGCCCGGATTCTGGGCGGAACGGGCCGCCCAGTTCGCGCGGTCGATCCTGCGCGCCCGAGTCGTCCTGCGGCTCTCGGCCCCGGGGGCGCGACGGCTGCCGTACGTCGTCGATGCGGCGTCCGCGCGGGAGGCGCTGAGCGCTCCGGAAGGGCCCGACGAGGACGGCTGGGTGACCGTCGCGCTGGCGGTCGAATCCGAGGAGGTGGCGTACGGCCAGCTCATGACGCTGGGACCGGAGGTCGAGGTGCTGTCCCCCGCCGCCCTGCGGGAGCGCTTCGCCCGGGACGCGCTGCGGCTCGCGGCGCTCTACCGCTGAACGCCGGGGCCCGTCCCGCCCCCTGGCACCGGGAAGATCTTCGTCCGCGGCCGCCCCGTCCCGCCCGAGCGCGAAAAGCCCCAGGTACCCGGCGGTTTTACCGTGGGCATGTGCACGCATAACAATCTGCGGCACTCCACGTGCGTCCCTCCCTTCCAGGCCCGATGCTGGACCCGTGATGGACGAGACGGAGTTCTGGGAGCTGGTGGACGCGACCCGCGAGGCCGCCGAGGGTGACCCCGAGGAGCAGGCCGACCTGCTCGTCGAACGGCTCCTGCGGCTGGATCCGGACTCCGTCCTGGATTTCGCCCGGCACTTCGAGTCCCGCTACAACCGCGCGTACCGCTGGGACCTGTGGGGAGCCGCGTGGATGCTGCTCGACGGGGCCAGCGACGACGCCTTCGACTTCTTCCGGTGCTGGTTGATCGGCCAGGGCCGGGAGGTCTTCGAGGGCGCGGTGCACGACCCGGACTCGCTCGCCGATCTCCTGGACGACTTCGACGAGGAGGTGGACGGAGACGGCGAGGAGCTGGGGTACGCGGCGGACGAGGCGTACGAGCAGCTCACCGGCGTCGTCGCCCCCGATCTGGGGATTCCGCCCGCGCCAGCCGAGCCCGAGGGCACGCCGCTCGACTTCGAGAACGAGGGCCTGCTCGCCGAGCGGTACCCCCGGCTGTGGGAGCGCTTCAAGGACTGAGGCCCCCTGTCCGGCCCGTCCGCCGTCGGCGGCCGGCCGGTCGGCCTCGGCCGCGGCCTGCGGCGGTGGCGCCGCGTCGGCCCGGTCCGGGGCGGACGCCGTGGCCGCCGACGGTCCGAGCACGACCGTCACGACCGCGCACGCCACCGTCCACGGACTGCGCGGGGCCCCACTCCACCGGCCGGTGCCCCGCGGACGACTGCTGCTCGTCTTCCCCCTCCCCCACCTCCGTCGGCTGTACGGAGAGGCTGGGGATGCGGGCTCTGCTGAGCCCTGGGCCCGCTGTGGGGCGGCTGGGGACCTCACCGCCCCTGGAGCCGCGCCGCCAGCTCCCGCATGGCCGGCAGCCGGGCGGTCAGGGCGGCCCCCGGGCAACTCGTCTGGAAGCCCGCGTTGTGGCCGGCCAGCGCCGGCAGCGAGGCGGGGGTGCCCGCCTCGTAGCGGCTGAGGTCGTTGCTGGACACCAGGCGCACCCTGGTCCGCGGGTCGACGTTGCCGAGGCCGAGTTTCCACGCGGCGACCGCGGCGATCGCGTCCGTCATCGCCTTGGGGACCGGGGTGCCCGCGGTGAAGGTGCCGATGGCCGCGATGCCCACCGTGCGGTGGTTGAAGCCCTGGGTGTGGGCGCCGGTGACGGGCCGGTCGACGCCGCCGGCCCGGCCCTCGTAGATCGTGCCGCAGCGGTCGACCAGGAAGTTGTAGCCGATGTCGTCCCACTGGCGGGCGCCGGTCTGGCCCGCGTACAGGTAGCGGATGATGCGGGGCGTGTCGGCGCAGTCGTACCCGTTGGGCGAGTCGGTGTGATGCACGAAGACCGCGGCGATGCGGTCGTCGTAGCGCGGCGGCGGCTGTCCGGGGGCGCGGGGGTCGATCCAGCGCGTACGCGGCACGATGGCGGGGCGCGGCGCCTGGTGCTCCACGGCGGGCCGCGCCGCGACGGGCCGGTCCGCTCCGGAGTCCCCGCCGCCCAGCCCCACGGTGACGAGCACCAGGGCCAGCACGACGGCGAGCCCCGGCAGGAAGAGCAGGGCCACCCGGGCGGGCGTGGGCAGCCGCGCCGGGTCGAAGCGACGCGGGGGCCTCGCCGGGGGCGCGGATGCGGCTGCGCCCCCGGATGCGGGCGGGGGTGTGCCGTCAGGGGGCGCGGACGCGCCGTCGGCCGCAGGTACGGCTCCGCCCTCCGATACGGGCGTGGACGTGCCGCCCGGCGGGGGCGTGGGTGTCCCGTGCGGCGGAGGCGTGGACGTGCCGTGCGGCGCGGGCCCCGTGCGCGGGGGCTCGGCCGGGAGCGGGCGTGCGGCGGTCACCGGGCGTTCGGCGCGGGGAATGCGCAGGCGGCGTACCGCGGCCCGGAGGCGCGCCGCTCGTGGCTCCCGCGTCTCGGCGGTCCGCGCGTGCCGCGCGGTCCGCCGCGGCGCGGCGCCGGGTATTCGTGCCCCCCGCGCTCTGGGGAAGACACGCATTCCTCCACCCTCGCCCCGGTCCGCTCCGTCCGCGACGTGTGCTGTGCCACCCGGTGGAACCATCGTCCCGGTCCGGGACGTTTTTACAGGTCCACGCACGTGTGCCGGTTTCCGGGCCGCACGCGCGCGTGCCTGATCAGTGGGCCCTCCCCACGCGTACTAGGGGGCCCGAGAGAAAGGCGGCTCCGTGGACCTGCTCGACTTGCTGCTGTTGCTGGTGATCCTGGCCTACGCGGCGTCCGGCTACCGGCGTGGCCTGGTCGCCGGCTGCGTCTCGCTGGCCGGTTTCGTGGGCGGTGCCGTCGTCGGGGTGTGGCTTCTGCCGTGGGTGATGGACCTGGTCGCCGCGGGGACACCGGCGGCCACGGTGACCGCCGTGCTGACCGTGCTGATGCCGGCCGTGGTCGGGCACGAGCTGGCGGGACGGCTGGCACTGAAGCTCCGCCGCGAGCTGGACGCCGGCCCGCTGCGGGTGGCCGACGGAGTGGGCGGCGCCGCCGCGAACACTTTGGCGGTGCTGCTGGTGGCCTGGGTCGCCGCCAGCGTCCTGGGCGCGTCCTCGTCCACCGTGGTCACCCAGTCGATACGCAATTCCGCCCTGCTGGGCGCCGTGCAGGACGCGATGCCGGACGCCACCCCCGCCTGGTTCTCGCGGGCCACGTCGGCCCTGACGGAGGCGGGCTTCCCGCAGGTGTTCAACCCGTTCGAGAACGAGCCCGCGGCCGGCGTGGCCAAGCCCTCCGGGGACAGCGTGACGCCGAGTGCGACGAACGCGGCCAAGCGCAGCACCGTGAAGGTCGAGGGCGCCTCCGGGGGCCAGGGCCGCGAGGGCAGCGGCTTCGTGTACGCGTCCCGGCACGTGCTCACCAACGCCCACGTGGTGGCGGGCATCGACCGGCCGACGGTCCGGGTCGGCGGCGTGGGGCGCGCCCTCGACGCGCGGGTCGTGCTCTTCGACCCCGAGAAGGACGTCGCCGTCCTGTACGTGCCGGGTCTGCAGGCGCCCGCCCTGCGGTTCGACGACCGTGCGGAGCGGGGCGACTCGGCGGTCGTCGCCGGTTACCCGCAGGACGGCGGCCTGGACCTGCAGGCGGCGACGGTCGCGAACCGCATCGACGCGACGGGGCAGAACATCTACAACACGGACACGGTGACCCGCGAGATCTACTCCATCCGCTCCACCGTCCGCCCGGGCAACTCCGGCGGCCCCCTGCTGACCACCGACGGGAAGGTCTTCGGCGTCGTCTTCGCCCGCTCGACCTCGGACAGCGAGACGGGGTACGTCCTGACGGTGGACGAGGTCGCGGGCGACGCCGGACGGGCGGCGAGGGCCACGGCACCGGTGGACACGGGCGATCTGGTCACCTCGTGACGGACCGTCCGCGACCGCCGTCGCGGTGGACGGAGCGGCCTGCGGGAGCGGCGGGACGGCCGCGGTCCCCCGTGCCGTCCGTCAGAGCCGACGCCCCATCATGACGTCGTCCACATAGGCGCCTTCGAGCAGGAACTCCTCGGGCAGGACGCCCTCGACCACGAACCCCTCGGACTCGTAGAGCTTCCGGGCCGGCGTGTTGTGGCCGAGCACGCGGAGGGTGAGCCGCCGCGCGCCCAGGCGCCGGGCCTCGTCCTGCGCGGCCCGCAGCAGCGCCCGCCCGACGCCGGTCCCCCGCGCCTCGTCGGCGACCACGAGTCCCTGGATCTGCCGGACGTGCGCGTTGCAGGCGAGGGGGGTCGGGAATCCCAGCCGGATGTAGCCGACGACCTTCCCGGCGAGTTCGGCGACCAGGTGGTCCCGCGGGCCGAACCGCTCGCTGTAGAAGGGCTCGTACGGCGGCCGGGGACGCGGCTGGACGGCGTGCACCGGCGACCAGGTGTCGCGGTCGAGTCGGCCGAGGGCCTCCTCGTCGTCGAGGGTGGCGTGGCGTATGTACGGAACCGGCATGCCGATCACTGTACGACGGGGGCGCGACGGGCCGGACCCGGTGTTTTCCCGGGGCACCCGGCAGGATGGATCCATGAACTCACCGCTTGCAACCGGCTCCCGCATCGCGATCGCCGGCGCCTCCGGACTGCTCGGCTCGGCACTCGCGCGCTCCCTCACCGCGGACGGCCACGAGGTGGTCCGCCTGGTGCGCCGCGCGCCCCGGGCGAAGGACGAGGTCCGCTGGGACCCCCGCGCCCAGCGGGTCGACGCGGCCGGGCTCGCCGGATGCGCGGCGGTGGTCAACCTCGCCGGAGCCGGGATCGCCTCGCGGCGGTGGACGGAGGACTACAAGCGGGAGATCCGCGACAGCCGGGTGCTCGGGACGGCCGCGCTCGCCGAGGCGGTGGCGTCGCTCGACACTCCGCCGCGCGTCCTGGTCAACGGGAGCGCGATCGGCTTCTACGGGGACACGGGCGACCGTGCGGTGGACGAGACGGCGCCGCCCGGGGACGGTTTTCTGCCGTCCGTGTGCGTGGAGTGGGAGGAGGCGACGAGCGCCGCGCAGGAGGCGGGCGTCCGCACCGTGTTCGCGCGCACCGGGCTGGTGGTGGCCCGGGACGGCGGGGCCTGGGGAAAGCTCTTCCCGATCTTCAAGGCCGGGCTCGGGGGGCGAATGGGGGACGGGCGCCAGTACTGGAGCTACATCGCCCTGCACGACGAGGTGGCCGCGCTGCGCCATCTCATCGACACCGAGTCGCTGTCCGGGCCGGTCAATCTGACGGCACCGGAGCCGCTCACCAACGCCGAGGTGACGGCGGCGATGGGGCGGGTGCTGCGGCGGCCCACCCTCTTCCCCGTGCCGGCGCCGGTGTTGCGGACCGCCCTCGGCGGGATGGCCGACGACGTCCTGGGCAGCCAGCGGATCCTGCCCACCCGGCTGCTCGACACCGGCTTCGCGTTCGCGTTCCCGTCGATCGACGCGGCCCTGCGCTCCGCGCTGCGCTGACCGGCGGCTCACGCCGGGCGGGAAAGGCGGCCGTCCCGACCGGCGCTGCGCTCCGCGCCGCGCCGACCGGCGGGCCCGCGCCGGCCGGGAGGGTGGCCGGCCCGACCGGCGTTCGCGGACGAGCGCGCCCGCGCGGCACGAAGATCCGGGGCGAAGCCTCCGGGGGCCAGGCCTCCGGGGGCGCGGAAAGTGCTCCCCCCGTGCGACCGTGCGAGGCCTCCGTGCCCCTTGTCTCGACCGGCGGTCGACTTAACCTCGACCGGAACTCGGGTATTCCGGGCCCCTGTTGGGGGCATGACGTCCCCACAGCCGCGCGACCTCCAGGAGGAGCACGTGCTAGAGCCGGCACGCGAAGCGCACATCTCGCAGGACGTGGACGTCGTGATCGTGGGGGCCGGAGTCGCAGGACTCGCGGCCGCCCACCACCTCACCGCGGCGGGTCTCACCACCGCCGTTCTGGAAGCCGCCCCTCATGTGGGGGGACGCATGTCGACGGAGAAGGTGGACGGGTTCCGGCTCGACCGGCTGGGCCGGCCGCTGTCCACCTCGTATCCCGAACTGCGCCGCACCCCGGGCCTGGAGGCGCTGGCCCTGCGATCGTTCTCACCGGGCGTTCTGCTGCACAGCGACGGCCGGCACCACCGGGTGCACGCCCCCCACGGCCCCCGGAGCGCAAGGGGCGCACTCACCGTCGTGCGCGCCCTGGCGAGCGCCCCCCGGCTGCCGGGCACGGCGCCCCGTCCCGGCGGGCACACCGGGCCCTCGGGGCGGCCCACGGGTCCCCTCGGCCGGCCCGTGGACCAGGCCCGCCTCGGCGCCGCCCTGGCGCGGCTGGCGGCCACCCCGCCCGTCGAACTGCTGGGCCGTCCGGAACTCCCGGCGGCCGAGGCGCTGTCGGCCCGCGGGTTCCCGCCCCGCACGGTCGGCGGCGTCCTGCGGCCCCTGCTCGCCGCCCTGTTGTGCGATCCGTCCCTGACGACGTCCAGCCGCTGCGCGGACCTGGCCCTGCACTCCTTCGCAACCGGACGGCTGTGCCTTCCGGAGGGGGGCTCCGACGCCCTGCCCGAACTCCTCGCCGCCACCCTGCCCGCGGGCACCGTCCGCACCGGAGTGCACGTGACCGCGGTCTCCACGACGTCGGTCACCACCCGGGAGCAGGGCGAACTCCCCTGCCGTGCACTGGTATTGGCGACGGGAGCCCGCGCCGCGGCCGGCCTCCTGCCCGGACTGCGGGTCCCCGCCTTCCATCCCGTGACCGTCGTCCACCACACGGCGGACGAGCCGCCGCTCGCCGACCCGGCGCTGCTGCTGGACGCCGACCGGAGCGGCCCGGTGACGCACACCGCGGTGATCAGCCAGGTCGACCCGACCCGGGCGCCCGCGGGCCGCGCCCTCATCTCCTCGACGGTGCTGGGCACTCCGCCGGACCCGGCCCACCTGGACGCGGCGGTCCGTGCCCAACTGGCCCGTCTCTACGGGACGTCGACCGGCCGGTGGGAACTCCTCGCGGTGCACCACGACCCCGAGGCGGTCCCCGCGACGCCCGCGCCGTACGACCGGTGCCGCCCGGTCCGCCTGCTGGCCGGGCTGTACGTGTGCGGCGACCACCGCGACACCGGTACGGTCCAGGGCGCGCTGCACTCCGGTCGCCGGGCCGCCCGGGCCCTGCTCAAGGACCTGGGCGTCGCACCGGCCGCGGCGTCCCGGCCGCTCCGGAGGGCCGCGTAGCGCGACTCACCCCAGGGCCGACACCCGGTCCCGGTAGGTCCGCACGGGCGCGGCGTCCCGGTACGGCTCCAGCCGGCGTTCGAAGTCGCGCACGTACTCGACCGCCCGCACCGACCGCATCTCCGCGGCCTGTCCGGCGGCCTCGGCCCCCAGCTGGCAGGCCTGGTCGAGTTCGCCGAGCGCCAGTCGCGAGGTGGCCAGCACGACCCGGCAGAACAGCCTGCTGCGCGCGTACACGGGCGCCCGCAGCTGCAGCGACCGCTCGGCGTGCTGGGCGGCGGCGCGGTACTGCTGCAGATCCCGGTGGCAGTGCCCGAACTCGTCGGCGAGCTGCGCCTCGTCGAAGAACCGCGCCCAGTGCGGGACATCGTCGGCGGGCCGGGCCGCCTCCAGGGCCCGCTCCGCCCGCACCAGCGAGGCGGTGCAGGCCCGCACCTCGCCCAGCACGCCGTGTCCGCGCGCCTCGACGGAGTGCAGCATCGCCTGCATCACGGGCGGGGCGGACGAGCCGACGCCCTGCTGCGCCACCCGCGCCAGCTGGACGGCCTCGCGTCCGTGGCCCAGGTAGACGGCCTGCCGGCTCATCGTCACCAGCACGTAGGACCCGTACGCCCGGTCGCCGGCCGCCTGGGCGAGACGCAGCGCCTGGACGAAGTAGCGCTGGGCGAGCCCGTGGGCGGCGATGTCGTACGAGGTCCAGCCGGCGAGGCGGGTGAGGTCGGCTGCGGCCGCGAAGAGGCGGCGGCCGGTCTGCTCGCCGTAGCTGCCGCGCAGCATCGGTTCGGCCTCGTGCTCCAGATACCGCACGAGGGCCTGCCGGGCGTGGCCGCCGCCGTACGCGTGATCGAGCGACCGGAACAACTCGCCGACCGAGCGCAGGGCGGCGATGTCGCCCCCGGTGACCCGCTGGCCGGGTCCGCGCTCGGACTGGCCGCGCTGGCGGGGCACCGCGGGGCGGCCCTGCACGGGCACCCGGAGGCCGACCGGTTCGCCGCGGCCGACGCGGTCGTCGGCGCGCCCGATGAGCCAGTCCCGGCTGGGGACGACCAGTCCCGCGGGAGTGAAGGCGATCTTGCGGAGCTCGGCGTGGCTGCCGGAGTCCTTGCGCCAGAGACCGCTGACGATGTCGACGGCCTCCTCGGGGCTCGCGGCGAACTCCAGGCCCGCGTACACCGGGGCGCAGGCGTCGAGGCCGAGGTCCTGGGCGGTGAGGCGGCGGCCGAGGCGGCGGGTGAAGACCTCGGCGATGAGGGCGGGTGTGGTGCCCCGGGGCTGCTGACCTCGCAGCCAGCGGGTGACGGATGTCTTGTCGTATCTGAGGTCGAGGCCGTGTTCGAGGCCGAGCTGGTCCACGCGACGGGCGAGACCTGCATTGGAGAACCCCGCTTCTGCGATGAGCGCGGCGAGCTGTCGGTTGGGGGTGCGCTGCGCGGGTCGTTCCGTCATCTGCGGTGCGGTCTCCTGCCTTCCGGGCACGTCAAGTGCCCGGATTGCCTGTGAGCAGCCCTTATGGCCTCGTGAACGGCGCGAATGTAGCGGTCTGTAAGCACCCGATCGCACATTTCGACGTTCATTCATCCGATCGTGTGAGGATTGGTCCCGGGGCTGACGGAGGTCGGCCGGACGTACAGTGGCGTAGGCGTGCTTCGTGCCTTACGGGTCCGCCCCGCGTGTCGCGCGGGAGGGTCCCGGGGCCGGTGCCCCGTGCCCTGCGCGCCACCAGTTCGTGCCCGTGGGAGCTTCTAGAAAGGCGCTTGCCGTGAGTGAGTTGCGGTTCGTCCGGATGGGATTCGGTGCGGAGGCCGTCGAGTACCAGGAGGCCTGGGACGAGCAGCGTCGCGTGCACGCCGCCCGTTTCCTGGACGAGGTCCCCGACACCTGCCTGCTGCTGGAGCACCCGCCCGTCTACACGGCCGGCCGGCGCACGGCCGACAGCGAGCGCCCCCTCGACGGCACCCCCGTCGTCGACGTGGACCGCGGCGGCAAGATCACCTGGCACGGCCCGGGCCAGCTGGTGGGCTACCCGATCCAGAAGCTGCCGCGCCCGGTGGACGTGGTGGCGCACCTGCGCCGGCTGGAGGACGCGATGATCCGCGTCTGCGCCGAGTTCGGCGTCGAGACCAGCAGGGTCGAGGGCCGGGCGGGTGTCTGGGTCCTCGGCGACCCGGTGGAGCAGCGCCCCTCCCCCGGCGGCCTCTCCCTCGACTTCGACCCGCGGCTTACCGACGACGAGTTCGACCCCCGCCTGGACGGACCGGAGTACGCGCCCTCCAACGCCGGACAGCGGCGCGAGGACCGCAAGATCTGCGCGGTGGGCATCCGGGTCGCCAAGGGCGTGACCATGCACGGCTTCGCCCTGAACGTGAACCCGGACACCTCCTCCTTCGACAAGATCATTCCGTGTGGCATCCGCGACGCGGGCGTGACGTCCCTCGCCTACGAGCTGGGCCGGGACCTGACCATCGCCGACGTCCTGCCGGTGGCCGAGAAGCACCTGCGGGACATCCTGGAGAACGCGGAGCTCAAGCCGCGCGAGGTGGAGCGGGCCTCGGCCTAGGGAGCTCGGGCCCCGGGAATGCACCCCCGGACCCGAAGGTTGCCCAGACGCAGGGCCGAAAACAGCACGGGCGTACCCTGGTGTACGCCGACGAATCGAAGTTGTAGGGAGCCGGACGTGTCCGCAGTCGCACCCGACGGACGCAAGATGCTGCGCCTGGAGGTCCGGAACAGCCAGACCCCCATCGAGCGCAAGCCCGAGTGGATCAAGACCCGGGCGAAAATGGGTCCCGAGTACAACGCGCTGCAGAAGCTCGTGAAGAGCGAGGGCCTGCACACGGTCTGCCAGGAGGCGGGCTGTCCCAACATCTACGAGTGCTGGGAGGACCGCGAGGCCACGTTCCTCATCGGCGGCGACCAGTGCACCCGGCGCTGCGACTTCTGCCAGATCGACACCGGCAAGCCCGAGGCGCTGGACCGCGACGAGCCGCGCCGTGTCGGCGAGTCCGTCGTCACGATGGACCTGAACTACGCCACCATCACCGGCGTCGCGCGTGACGACCTGGAGGACGGCGGCGCCTGGCTGTACGCCGAGACGGTCCGCCAGATCCACGCCCAGACCGCGGACCGCGAGGCCGGCCGCACCAAGGTCGAGCTGCTCGCCCCGGACTTCAACGCCGAGCCGGACCAGCTCGCCGAGGTCTTCTCCTCGCGCCCCGAGGTCTTCGCGCACAACGTCGAGACGGTCCCCCGGATCTTCAAGCGCATCCGCCCCGGCTTCCGCTACGAGCGCTCGCTGAAGGTCATCACCGAGGCCCGCGACTACGGCCTGGTCACCAAGTCGAACCTGATTCTCGGCATGGGCGAGACCCGCGAGGAGGTCAGCGAGGCGCTCCGGCAGCTGCACGAGGCCGGCTGCGAGCTGATCACCATCACGCAGTACCTGCGCCCGTCCGTGCGCCACCACCCCGTGGAGCGCTGGGTCAAGCCGCACGAGTTCGTGGAGCTGAAGGACGAGGCCGAGCAGATCGGATTCTCCGGCGTCATGTCGGGCCCGCTCGTGCGCTCCTCGTACCGGGCCGGCCGGCTCTACCAGATGGCCGTCGAGAAGCGGGGCACGTACATCGCCTCGCAGGCGGTCTGACAGACGCACGACGGCAGCGACGGCACGGCGTGCCACCCGCGCGTGTGAATCCGCGCACAAGGAACTACCGCCAGGTAATGGCTCATACGGCGCGGTCCCGACCGTCCCCGCAGATGGGGGCATTCGTCGGGGCCGCGTCGGCGTACGGGGCTTCCGCATCGAGGCTTCATGGGCGTTTGACCGGCCGGTCATGCCCTGGTAACACCAATCAGTGACCCTGGTCTTACGCCACGTACAGACTCCGCTTGAGCCGCCGTCCCGAGGGGGGACCTCCATCATGCAGGCCGCGCCCGTTCGCGCCACCGCCATCCCGTCGTTCACCGATGCACTGCGTGCCGTCGAGTCGCTGCTCATGAGCAGCGGACAGCGCACCGCGCGCCGCAACGCCTGGACCTCCGTGCTGGAGGACCGCCGTCGCGCCAAGGACCGGGTCGAGGCACAGCGCGTCCTCGAGGAGGCCGTGGGACCCCGCCTGTCGTAGCGGCGGCACCGCCGTCGTCGGCGCTTCCCGGGCCACGTAGACTCGTGGGCATGGCGAGGAAGGAAACCGCAGCGGACGCTGCGAACCCCGGGCGACTCAAGCAGATCGCCCTGACCTACAAGATGACCCGCAAGGCCGACTCCAAGATCGGTCTTGTACTCGCGGCTGTCGGAATCGTCACCCTCGGTGTCTTCCTCGCGATCGGCTTCTTGATCGGCCACCCGGTCTATCTCGGCATTCTCGGCCTCCTGCTCGCCTTCCTCGCGTCGGCGATCGTCTTCGGACGCCGGGCCGAGCGTGCCGCCTTCGGGCAGATGGAAGGACAGCCGGGCGCTGCGGCGGCCGTGCTGGACAACATCGGCCGGGGCTGGACGACGACCCCGGCCGTGGCGATGAACCGCAGCCAGGACGTGGTGCACCGCGCCGTGGGCAAGGCGGGCATCGTGCTGGTGGCCGAGGGCAACCCGAACCGGGTGAAGAGCCTGCTGGCCGCCGAGAAGCGGAAGATGGCGCGGATCGTCTCCGACGTCCCGGTGCACGACGTGCTCGTGGGCAACGGCGAGGGCCAGGTGGAGCTGAAGAGGCTCCGCACGACCATGCTGAAGCTGCCGCGGGTGCTCACCGGTCCGCAGGTCACGACGACCAACGACCGGCTGCGCGCGATGGGCGACCTGATGAGCAACATGCCGCTGCCGAAGGGGCCGATGCCCAGGGGCATGCGGATGCCGCGTGGCGGAAAGGCCCGCTGACACCCTCACTTCGTGAAAAAGGGGCGCCCGGATCACTCCGGGCGCCCCTTCGTCTTTCGCCGGGTCCGCGCTGTACGCGTGCGTCCACCCGCGAAGCGTCAGATGCGGACCTCGACCGTGCGGGCGAGGCGGTCGTGCAGGCCCCGGCCGTCGCGGTCCCAGATCAGGGCGGGGACGGCCACGCACAGCAGCGCCGTCCGCAGCAGGGCGCGCAGCGGGTTCAGCCGGCCGCCGCTCTCGGGGACGATCCGCAGCCCGAAGAGGCGCTTGCCCGGGGTGAAGCCCACGGTGCCGACGGTGAGCACGCCCAGCACGAAGAAGACGAGGAGGGCCCAGTTGCCCGTCGCCTGGTCGTAGCCCTGGGTGAGCAGCCCGTATGCGATCAACAGGCACAGGGCCCAGTCGACGGCGAGGGCGCCCAGGCGGCGGCCGGGACGGGCGATGGAGCCGGGCCCCTCCTCCGGCAGACCGAGCTGCTCGCCGCGGTATCCGAAATCGGCACCGGCTTCTTCCGCGGCCGCGCGGGGGCCGGACAGCCACGATCCGATTGCTTGCCTGTTGTCCACCCGTCCACGGTACTGCGCCCGGGTATGTGCCTCAGCGGCCGGGGTGTGCGTAGGCTGCAGGTGAACCCGGGCCGGTTAACTTCCGCGAAACAAATGGGTCACGCTTGAGAAATCCCCCGTCCCTATGGTCGGGTCCAGCGTGTGCCACCGCACTGGCCGCACGAACGAACTACCACCCCGGTCCTAGTGGGCGGGAGTAGGAGGAGCTGGATGTTCCAGAACGCCGACGAGGCCAAGAAGTTCATCGCGGACGAGGACGTCAAGTTCGTCGATGTCCGCTTCTGCGACCTGCCGGGTGTGATGCAGCACTTCACGATCCCGGCCCAGGCCTTCGACCCGGCCGAGGAGCTGGCCTTCGACGGCTCCTCGATCCGCGGCTTCCAGGCCATCCACGAGTCCGACATGGCGCTCCGCGCCGACCTGTCCACCGCGCGCGTCGACCCCTTCCGCCGCGACAAGACGGTCAACATCAACTTCTTCATCCACGACCCGATCACGGGCGAGCAGTACTCCCGCGACCCGCGCAACGTGGCGAAGAAGGCAGAGGCCTACCTCGCCTCCACCGGCATCGCCGACACCGCCTTCTTCGGTCCCGAGGCCGAGTTCTACGTCTTCGACAGCGTGCGCTTCAAGACCGCGGAGAACGAGAGCTTCTACCACATCGACTCCGAGGCGGGCGCCTGGAACACCGGTGCGGTCGAGGACAACCGCGGTTACAAGGTCCGCTACAAGGGCGGCTACTTCCCGGCCCCGCCGGTCGACCACTTCGCCGACCTGCGTGCCGAGATCTCCCTGGAGCTGGAGGCCGCGGGCCTCCAGGTCGAGCGCCAGCACCACGAGGTGGGCACCGCCGGCCAGGCCGAGATCAACTACAAGTTCAACACGCTGCTCGCCGCTGCCGACGACCTCCAGCTCTTCAAGTACATCGTGAAGAACGTCGCATGGCGCAACGGCAAGACCGCGACCTTCATGCCGAAGCCGATCTTCGGCGACAACGGCTCGGGCATGCACGTCCACCAGTCGCTGTGGGCCAACGGCGACCCGCTGTTCTACGACGAGGCCGGTTACGCGGGCCTGTCGGACACCGCCCGCTTCTACATCGGCGGCATCCTCAAGCACGCCCCGTCGCTGCTCGCCTTCACCAACCCGACGGTGAACTCGTACCACCGCCTGGTCCCGGGCTTCGAGGCGCCGGTCAACATGGTCTACTCGCAGCGCAACCGCTCCGCCGCGATGCGCATCCCGATCACGGGCTCGAACCCGAAGGCCAAGCGCGTCGAGTTCCGTGCCCCGGACTCCTCCGGCAACCCGTACCTCGCCTTCTCGGCGCTGCTGCTCGCCGGTCTCGACGGCATCAAGAACAAGATCGAGCCGGCCGAGCCGATCGACAAGGACCTCTACGAGCTGGCTCCCGAGGAGCACGCGAACGTGGCGCAGGTCCCGACCTCGCTCCCGGCCGTCCTCGACGCCCTCGAGCGGGACCACGAGTTCCTCCTCCAGGGCGACGTCTTCACGTCCGACCTGATCGAGACGTGGATCGACTACAAGCGCACGCACGAGATCGCGCCGCTCCAGCTGCGTCCGCACCCGCACGAGTTCGAGCTCTACTTCGACGTGTAAACCGTCACGGTGCTCGGCCGGAGCCCCGTCGTCGCCTCCGGGCGGCGGCGGGGCTCCGTCGTGCCGCGGGCGGGTGCCGGAGCACAATGGAGAGCGGGACGGGTGTCCCGATGCGGGGTGATCCAGATGCGGAGCCGATTCCGGAGCGACCCGCGGCTGACCGTGCGGATGACGGTCACGCTGTTCCTGCTCGGACTGCTGTACGTGGCCTTCGTCGCCGCGCTGATCGTGCTGCTGAAGTCCTGGGTGCTGGTCGTGGTCGTCGCCGCCGCGCTGCTGGGCGCGCAGTACTGGTTCTCCGACCGGATCGCGCTCTACGCGCTGCGCGGCCGGATCGTGGAGCCCGCGGAGTATCCGCGCCTGCACGGGACCGTCGACCGGTTGAGCGCCCTCGCCGACATGCCCAAGCCGCTCGTGGCCGTCTCCGAGCTGGACATGCCGAACGCCTTCGCCACCGGACGGAACGCCGACCACGCCGTGCTGTGCGTGACCACGGGGCTGCTGCGGCGCCTGGAACCGGACGAGCTGGAGGGGGTCCTCGCGCACGAGCTGTCGCACGTGGCGCACAAGGACGTCGCCGTGATCACGGTCGCGTCCTTCCTCGGGGTGATCGCGGGGCTGATCGTACGGTTCGCCTTCTACTCGCAGGTTCTCGGTGCGGGCCGGCGGGACCAGAACACCGCGGCCATGTTCGTGATCGTGATGACGGTCGCCGCGGCCGTGTACGCGGTCAGCTTCCTGCTCGTCCGCGCGCTGTCCCGGTACCGGGAGCTGGCGGCGGACCGGGCCGCGGCCCTGCTCACCGGGCGGCCCTCGGCCCTGGCGTCCGCGCTGACCAAGGTGACCGGGGACATCGCCCGGATCCCGACCAAGGACCTGCGCACGGCCCAGGCCTTCAACGCCTTCTACTTCACCCCCGCCCTCGGCTCCGCGCCCGGTCTGCAGCGCATCTTCTCCACCCACCCGAGCCTGGAGCAGCGGCTGGAACAGCTCGGACGCATCTCCGCCGAGCTGGGCGGGGTCGCGGCGCCCGGGAAGGCGGACTGAGCATGGGGTTCCTGGACGTGCTGCTCGGCCGTACCCGGGCGGTGGACCCCGACCTCGACCGGCTGTTCGGCCTGCCGTCCGCGGCCGTGACCCTGCAGGCGGCCACCGGATTCGTGCCGACGGGGACCGGCGCGGTGTGCTGCGCGGCCGTCGAGGGCGCCGCGTTCGGCGCGGCTCAGGGCGAGGCGCGGGCGCTGCTGGACGCGGAGGCGGGACGGATGCCGGTGGAGCTCGACCGGGACGACTACGGGTACGCGTGGCTGGTCTCCCGGCGGTCGCCCGAGGACCTGCCCGCCCTGGTGAACGATCTGCACGCGGTCAACGGCGCGCTGGAGAGCGCCGGCTTCGGACCCCAACTGCTCTGTTCGGTGGCCGGGTTCGAGGAGGCCGGCGGACGACGGCTCGGCCTGGTCTACCTCTACAAGCGCGGCAGCTTCTACCCCTTCGCGCCGCTGCCCGGCGCGGAGCAGCGGCGCGACAACGCGCTGGAGCTGCAGATCAGGGCGGTGCTCGCCGGTGATCTGCGGATCGAACGGGATCTGGGCCGGTGGTTCCCGGTCTGGGGCGCCCCGGGGCTGGGTTAGTTCCCCGGGGTGATCCCGGACCGGGCCCCGCCCCGGTGGGGTGGCCGGTGCCGTGCCGCTCGGCCGGCGGGAGGCCGGCCGGGGATCAGCCGCCTTTCCCGCGCTCCTGACGGCGCGCTTCGAGCGGACGTTCGCGGCGGTAGCGGCGCTCCCACCTGGCCTGCCGGTCACGGCGGTCACGGTAGGCGCGGTAGCTGGAGTCCGCGCGGCCCGCGGACCCTCCCGGGGCTCCGGCAGCGGGTGCGCCCGGCGAGGAGGCGGTGGTCGCGCCTCCTCCGGCGCCCCCGTACCTGACGTACAGGAAGAGCAGGGCGATCGCGGCCAGCCACAGGACGTGGTGGGAGAAACCTAGGACGACCAGGATCATGGTCGCCGAAATGATCAAGGTGCCCATGACGGGACTCCTTGGGGGCGTGGGTTCACTGGATCGTGACGGGTGCTCCGACAGGGCGCCGGGAACGGGCGGCCGTCCGTCGGTGCGTAGAGACTAGCCCCGAGTCCGCGCCCTGATGCCGGTCCGGCGGGAAGCGGTGTTCGGCGGCTCCGGAATGCTTGCCCAGCGTAGGGAAGCGGTCCCGGGGCGTGCATCCTCATTTCCTCCGGGCGGGCCGCGGGGCACCGGTGTCAGACGCCGGGGGCCGCCCTGACCACGCCGGCGGCCACGGCCGCGCACAGGGTCCCGTGGTCCAGGGCGTTCTGGTCCGCGTAGTGCAGGGCGAAGTCCGCGACGGCCCGTTCGAAGGTGTCGGCGCCGCCGAGGTAGCCGGCGATGGCGACGCGGTCGCCGGAACGCGCGTGGCCGCGGGCGAGTACCGTCCCGCACAGCCGGGCGTAGTCGCGGAGTTCGTCCGGACTCATCCCCGCGACGTCCGCGGCGCCCTTCATGTCGCGGAGCAGACGCCAGTAGTACGGCCGTCCCTGCGGACCCGACATCCAGCCGAGGAAGAGGTCGCCGGACGCCTGGAGCAGCCGTTGGCCGGCAACGACGCGGTGGCCCGGGTGGTCGTAGGGCCCGTTGGGCAGGTGCTCCTCCAGCACGGACCGGCCGGCCTCCTTGATCTGCAGGAGCAGCGGGTCGTCCGCGTCCCGCCCGACGAGCAGGACGACGAAGCAGCGGACTCCGACGCTGCCGACGCCGACGACCTTGCGGGCGGCGTCCGCGAAGCGGTAGCGGTCCAGGAGCAACCGTCGCTCCCCGGAGAGCGTGGAGCGGTAGTCGCTGAAGATCTTGCGGAGTGCGGCCGTGTCGGAGGGTCCCGCCGGTTCCAGCAGAGGCGGGTCCTGGACCAGGCGCGGCACGCCGTCGACGGTCTCGGTGAGTCTGCCGAGCGCCTGCAGGCTGGTCCGGCGGCGGGCGCGGGCGAGGCTGGCCTCGATGCGTCCGCGGTGGTCGGCGGAGCGGACCAGCGGCAGCAGCAGGTCGGTGTCGATGCGTTCGTACCAGACGGCCAGCTCGCCCCGGCCGGCGAGCCGGCGGACGGCGTGGCGGTACTCGGCGGCGCAGGCGTGTGCGGCGCGGCGGGCCCGGGCCTCGCTGTGCCCGTTCTCGCGGGCGGCCACCACGAGGCTGACGGCCAGCCGCTTCACGTCCCACTCGAAGGGCCCGGGGAAGGTCTCGTCGAAGTCGTTCAGGTCGAAGAGCAGCGCGTGTTCCGGTGAGGTGTACAGGCCGAAGTTGAGCAGGTGCGCGTCGCCGCAGAGCTGGACGATGAGGCCGGTGTGCGGCCGGGCGGCGAGGTCCGCGGCCATCACGGCCGCGCCGCCGCGCAGGAACGCGAACGGGGATGCCGACATCCGCCCGTACCGGATCGGGAGCAGCTCCTGGAGGCGGTCGCGGCCCTGGCGTTCGAGTACGCCGACCGGGTCGGGGCGGTCCACGGCGGCCAGCCATTCGCCGTGCGCGGAGCGCGGGATGCGTTTGCGGACCGCCCTGCCCTTCTCGGCGCGGTCGGCGGGCGCGGTCATGAGCCGCGGCGTGCGGCCACGGAGGCCGTCACGACGAGCTTTCGTCCACGCTGACCGGCCATCGCCGCCGCCTTTCCCCGCTCCTGCCCGCTCTGCCCCGGTCGCCCCAGTGAAGGCCGCCTGAGGGGGCGGGCGCATGCCGGGTACGGCAATCGGGTGACGTGTCCGCCGGGGCGGCCGCTTGTTCGACAGGATGGGGAAGGGCCGGGGCGCGGTACCCGGGTGGCGGAACGGTTGGAGGCGACGTGGGAGCACGGCTGCGGCACATCCCGGCGGCGGAGCGGCGGGCCCGGCTGGCGCTGCGGCACCGGCTGGCGGGCCCGGCGCGCGCGGCCGCTCCCGAGGAGGTCGCGGGGTCGCTGGTCGCCCTGCACGGGACCGATCCGGCCACGGTGTACCTCGCGGTGGGCGCCCGGCTCGCCGAGTCCGGCGGCACCGTGGGCGAGGTGGAGCGGGCGCTGTACGAGGACCGCACGCTGGTGCGGATGCACGGCATGCGGCACACGGTGTTCGTGTTCCCCACGGCGCTGGCGCCCGTGGTGCACGCCTCGACGGGACTCGCCCTCGCCGCGAAGGCGCGGGCGGGACTGGTGAAGGACCTGGGGAACGGCAGCGACGGGCGGCTGACCGGGGAGTGGCTCGCCGAGGTCGAGGCCTCCGCGCTCGCCGCCCTGGCCCGGCGCGGCCAGGCCACGGTGAACGAACTCGCCGCGGACGAGCCGCGGTTGAGGGAGCGGTTCACCTACGGGGCGGGCCGGAGCTACGAGAGTCCGCAGACCGTGTCGTCGCGGCTGATGCGGGTCCTCGGCGTCGAGGGGCGGGTGGTGCGGGGGCGTCCGCTCGGCGCGTGGACATCGAGCCAGTTCCGGTGGGCCGTGGCTCCGCCGCATCCCGAACTGGCGCCCGCCGAGGCCCGGTCGGAGCTGCTGCGGTGCTGGCTGCCCGCATGCGGACCCGCCTCGGAGGCGGATCTGAAGTGGTGGACGGGATGGAAGGTCACGGACGTGCGCCGGGCGCTGGCGGCGGTCGGCGCGGTGGCCGTCTCGCTCGACGACGGAACCACCGGGTACGTGGCGGCCGGTGACGAGGGGCCGGTGGACGGGCCCGGGGAGCCGTGGGCCGCGCTGCTGCCCGGCCTCGATCCGACGGCCATGGGGTGGCAGCAGCGCGACTGGTTCCTGGCGCCGGACCTGCGGCCCGCCCTCTTCGACCGGAGCGGGAACGTGGGACCGACGGTGTGGTGGAACGGACAAGTCGTCGGGGGCTGGGCCCAGCGGCCCGACGGGGAGGTCGTGTGGCGGGTGCCGGAGACGGAAGGGCTCGGCCGGGAGGGCCGTGACGCCGTCGCCGCGGAGGCCGCCCGGCTGTCCGCGTGGCTGGGCACGGCCCGGGTCACGCCCCGGTTCCGGACGCCGCTGGAGCGGGAACTGGCGGCGGGGTGAGGCCTCTTCGCCCCGCCGCCCCTTCCCGTCCCGCAGCGGGACGCCGCGCTGGGATCAGCGGGCGTACCGCATCAGCGCCCTGACCATGTGGCACGTGGTGTCCGACGGCGGGTGGACGCCGATGAGCGCCGCGGCGCCGCGGATCGTCTCGTTGCGGGCCTGGTTCGGCACGTAGACACCGGAGTCGAGCAGGGCGATCGCCAGACGCATCGCCTTCAGCCGGCGGTTGTGGGTGACGTACCAGTCGCGGGGGCGGCCCGGCGGCAGCGGGCGCTTCTCCACGGGCTCGTACGGCGAGTCGAGCGGGACCGCCCTCCGGGCGGTGGACTGGGTGGGCTTCGGCTTCAGTGCGGCAGCGGGCACGGGCATCCTCCTGTCGCGGTCAGGGCCTCGCCGGAACCTCCGGCGGCACCCTCGAACACTGCTTCTATTCTACTGCGCGGCACTGACAAAAGCCGCTGGCCACAAGGGCTTTGACGGAAGCTGTGACGCAGGTGGGAGGGGGTGTTCCGGGTACCGTGTGAGCATGGAGATCTGGATCAACCCGGCCTGTTCGAAGTGCCGCAGCGCCGTCGGCCTGCTCGACGCCGAGGGCGCCGACTACACCGTGCGCCGCTACCTGGAGGACGTGCCCGCCGAGGACGAGATCAGGGACGTCCTGGAGCGCCTCGGACTCGAACCGTGGGACATCACCCGCACCCAGGAGGCCGCCGCCGCGGAGCTCGGGCTCAAGGAGTGGGCGCGGGACGCCGGTTCACGGGCTCGGTGGGTCACGGCGCTGTCGGAGCATCCCGAACTGATCCAGCGTCCGATCATCACCGCGGACGACGGCACCGCGGTGGTGGGCCGTACGGAGGAGGCGGTGCGGGACGCCCTGTCCCGCTGACCGGGCGCCACCGCCGGGTGTGGCCCACGTCACTCGGGCCGGTTCCGTGACCATTGAGTGACCTCGTTCGGTATCTCGTACATAGCGGCGTACACGCTCCCCCCGCATCCAGGAGGCGCGCATGTCGCGTAGGAGAACGCTCAGCACCAAGAAGAAGCTCGCCCTGCTGGTCAGTGCCGCCGCCGTGGCCGGAGGCGGGGCCTTCGCCCTGGCGGCCACGTCGAACGCCTCGCCGGTCCAGAACGCGCAGAACTCGACGGTCTGCCAGGGACTGGCCACCGCGGTCGGCAACAACCAGCGGTTCATCGACGCCCAACGGGCCGCCCCCGACGCGCAGTCGGAGGCGCGGATCGCCAACCGCGAGGCCGTCATCAAGGAGATCGGGCGCCAGCAGGAGGCGTCCGGCTGCGAGGTCGGGGAGTCGGCTCAGGACTCCCAGGCCACCCAGCCGGCGACCACCGCGCCCGCCGGGACGGCTCCCGCGGAGACCGCGCCCGGCGGCGGCGCCGGGGACGCGGGCCAGGACGCGGGAGGCCAGGAGGCGGGCGGTGAGCAGGCCGGCGGCGCGGCCGGTGAGCAGGTGTGCGCCGGTTCGACCGTCACGCTCTCCGGCGAGAACGGCGCCCCGGCCGCGTCCAGCAACCAGTTCCCGGCGGGAACCCGGCTGAAGGTGACCAACCTGGACAACAACAAGTCCACGACGGTGGAGGTCACCTCGGTGTCGGGCAGCTGCGTCCTGCTGAACAACGCGGCGTTCGAACAGGTCCGGGAACCCGGCAAGTTCCTGATCCGCAAGGCCCGCATCGAGCGCGTGGGCTGACCCCGCGGAGTCCGCGGCGGTGCCGTGGCGCCCTTCCGCAGGGTCGCGCGCGCGAACGGGCCCCGCGGTCGCCGCAGCCGGTTCCGCTTCCGTGCGGCGGGCACCGCCCGTCGTACGGGAGCGGCCCGGTGGAAGGTCGCCGCACCACCGGCGCCGGACGGCCGCAGGCCGCCGCCCCCCGCGCTCGGCGCCGGCTCCACCGGGCCGGCGGGCTCGGCCGGAGCCGTCTCACCGGGCCCCCTCGACGCGGTCCGCGGCTCGCCCCCAAGGGCCGCGGACCGCTCCCGCCGACGCACCGGTCTCTCACCGGAGGGACGACTCGCCCTGACGGAGGGCCAGTTGTGCCTCGGCCTCGGCCAGGATCTCGGTCATCCGCACCCCGAACGCCAGGTCGCACGCGTGCGGCCGTCCGGTGCGCACCGAGTCCACCAGCGCGTCCAGCGCCGCGAGGAACGAGCCGATCGCGTCCCCCCAGTCCGGCAGGGCGGCCACTCCGTGCTCGCCCACGAGATCGACGCTCACCCCCGCGGCCCCCGGCGGCGCGCTCAGCCCCAGGGTCGCCGTGCTCGACGCACCGGACGCGTGCCGCAGGACCAGATGCGCGGTGTCCCGGGGTCCGCGGGCCGCGGTCACCACGGTCACCTCGCCGAGCACCGGCACGAGCAGGGACAGCGCGTGCGGACCGACGTCCCACAGACCGCCCTTCTCCCGCCGCCAGGGCGACGCGGCGTACGGGCTGTCGCTGCCGTCCGCGAACAGCGAACCGAGCCAGCGCACATGGGCGGTGTACCAACCGCCTTCCGCCGCCCGGTCGTCGATCCAGGCGGCGGTTCCGGCGGCGAAGCGCAGCGTGCAGAACACCACGGACGCGACCCCGGCCCGCGCGGCGGCTCCGGCCGTGTCCCGGGCGGCGGCCACGTCCGTCGCCGCCGGTTTGTCCAGCAGGAGATGGCAGCCGGCCGCGGCGGCCCGCGCGGCGAGCGGTGCCTGGACGTCCGGCGGCAGGGCGAAGGCCGCGACGTCGCAGGAGGCGAGCAGTTGGTCGGCGCCGGTCTCGCCCGTGTACGCGGTCGTGCCGTGCGCCTCGGCCAGTGCCTTCGCGGCCTCGGGCCGTCTGGCCCACACTCCGGCGAACTCCACGCCGGCATGCGCGGCGATGGCGGGTGCGTGGGTGCGCTCGGCCCACGGGCCGGCGCCGAAGAGTCCGATACGCAGCTGATTCGAGCGGGTCGTCATGCGGGACAGTGTGCCCGGCGTCCGGCGGCTCGCACGCCGCCCTCCGGCCCCTCCCGGGCCGGGCGCTTCTCGTATACGAACGGGCACAGGCCTGGTCCGCCGGCGCGGCGGACCCGCCCCTGCCTGCTCGGACACGGGGCCGAGCGGGTGGCCGGAGGCTAAAATCCGGGCACCACGGGGGGCGGCGCGGCTGGGCGGCGCCCGCGGCAGGTGAGCGGTAGGAGCAGCCCGCATGACGCGCGTGTTCATAGCTTCCTCGACGGAGGGCCGGCCGTTCGCGCAGGCCGCGGCGGCCGTCCTGGCACGGCAGGGGGTGGAACCGCTGCTGTGGTGGAGCCAGCAGTGCTTTCCGCCCGGGATGACGCTGCTCGACTCGCTGCTGCGGCTGCTCAACGAGGCGGACGGGGCGCTGATCATCGCCACGCCGGACGACCGGACCACGCGGCGCGGGGCGACGACCTACGCCCCCGCGAGCAACGTCCTTCTGGAGTACGGCCTGTTCACCGGCCGGCTGGGTCAGTCACGGGTGGCCATCGTGACCGTCGGCGATCCCGACCTGCCGTCGGACCTGGGCGGAGTCGTCCATCTGCGGCTGGGCTCGCCCGCCGCGTACCAGGACCCCTCGGTGTACGAGTCGGTGGAGATCGAGCCGAAGATCGTGCCGTGGCTGCGCACCCTGGACGCGGTGAGCAGCAACGGGGCGCGGATCGCGGGTCTGCTCACCCGCCTCGCCCCGCAGGCGAAACCGCGGGACCGGATACGGCTCAAGGCACGGGTGCTGTGCGACCAGCTGGACTCGCGGGCCTTCCCGAGGCTGCCCGAGGCGCAGGTCCTCGACATACTGCGGCGCTACGCCCTGACGTACGGGCACGAGGAGCGGGTCGGGCACACGGTGAAAACACCGGTCGCGGGCTATCTCGACCTGACACGTGTCGCTCCGGAATCCCTCGACCAGCGGGTTCTGGCAGGGCATCTCGCCTACCATGTGGCCGAACTCGTCAACCGAAAGGCAATGCGACCGACGCTGCTCGCCGTTTCCAAGGTGGCGGCCACCGGAATTTTGAGTGCCGCGGCCGACTTGCTACCCTTCCCAGCGGTCTATGTGAGCCCGTACGGACCCAACCGCGACAACCCGGTCGAGGGTTTTTACGAGAAGGGCGATCGCGCCGTCCTGTTGCACGATGTGGCACTGAGTGGTCATCATCTGGTCGATTGCATGACCGCTCTCCGGTCCGCAGGCATCAATGCCCGACATATCGTTGCGCTCGCCGAACACGACGGTCGCAACGAGGCGCTCGACTCATTGCTCGAAGAAAACGGGATCATCATGCACACCGCCGTGAAGTTCTCTCCTGGCACCGGCCGCCACCCGCAGGCGGTCGAGACGATCCAGCCCCTGGGCATCCCCGGGGCGCCGGAGCCGGAGCCGGAGACCACCTCGCAGTGCCTGCTGTGCGATGTGCTGGACGACGCCGAAGCCACCCCCTTCCGCGGCCTGTTCGGCCGGGACGAGCTGTCGTGCGAGCTGCTGGCGCAGGGCGACGGGTTCGTGGTCGTCGCCGACGTCGCCCCCCTGACCCGGGGGCATGTGCTCATCGTCCCGGACGAACACGTCCTGTCGATGTCGGCTCTGCCCGCGGCCTCGTTGGAGACCCTGGACATGCTGCGCCGGCAGGTCACCTCGGTCATTCGCGACGGCTACGCGTCGGACGTCGTCGCATTCGAGCACGGAATGTGCGACCCGAATACGAGTTCCGCCTGCGGAATCGACCACGCGCATCTGCACGTCCTGCCACTGGAGCAGTCCGTCACCCGGAACTTCCGTGAGCGATTCACCTGCCGGGAAATCGGATCCCTGTCCGATTTGCCGGAGGCCAACGAGGCGCGACAGGAATACCTCCTGCTGATCGACCAGGAGGGCGCGCACCATTTCGCCGCGACCGACGTGTCGACGAGTCAGTACTTCCGCCGGATGATCGCCGACACGACCGGTGAACTGCTGTGGAAATGGAACGACAAACTGCTGCTGGGCGACCGGGCGGAGACCCGCGGCCGGATTCTGGAACTGCACCGGGTGTTCGCCGCTCGGGGCTGAACGGGCCCTCACCCGCCGCCGGACCGGGCCACCGGTCCGGCGTAACGTGGGGTTCACACACGGGCAACGGCCGGGAAATCACGTATTGCGAAGCTGCGCGGCATACCGCTGCACCGCAAAGGATGAGGCCCCGTGACCTTCAAGGCTGAGTACATCTGGATCGACGGCACCGAGCCGACGGCCAAGCTCCGTTCCAAGACGAAGATACTGGCCGACGACGCCAAGGGTGCCGAGCTGCCGATCTGGGGTTTCGACGGATCGAGCACCAACCAGGCCGAGGGCCACGCCTCGGACCGCGTACTCAAGCCGGTCGCCTCGTACCCGGACCCGATCCGCGGCGGTGACGACGTCCTCGTCATGTGCGAGGTCCTGAACATCGACATGACGCCGCACGAGTCCAACACCCGTGCCGCGCTGGCCGAGGTGGCGGAGAGGTTCGCCGCGCAGGAGCCGATCTTCGGCATCGAGCAGGAGTACACCTTCTTCAAGGGCTCGCGCCCGCTCGGCTTCCCCGAGGGCGGCTTCCCGGCCGCGCAGGGCGGCTACTACTGCGGTGTCGGCTCGGACGAGATCTTCGGCCGCGACGTCGTCGAGGCGCACCTGGACAACTGCCTCAAGGCAGGCCTGGGCATCTCCGGCATCAACGCCGAGGTCATGCCCGGCCAGTGGGAGTTCCAGGTGGGCCCGCTGGCCCCGCTGGAGGTCTCCGACCAGCTGTGGGTCGCGCGCTGGCTGCTCTACCGCACCGCCGAGGACTTCGGCGTCTCCGCGACGCTGGACCCGAAGCCGGTGAAGGGCGACTGGAACGGCGCGGGCGCGCACACCAACTTCTCCACCAAGGCGATGCGCGAGGGCTACGACGCGATCATCACCGCGTGCGAGTCGCTGGGCGAGGGCTCGAAGCCGCTCGACCACGTCAAGAACTACGGCGCCGGCATCGACGACCGTCTGACGGGTCTGCACGAGACCGCCCCGTGGAACGAGTACAGCTACGGCGTCTCCAACCGCGGTGCCTCGGTCCGCATCCCCTGGCAGGTCGAGAAGGACGGCAAGGGCTACATCGAGGACCGTCGTCCGAACGCCAACGTCGACCCGTACGTGGTGACGCGCCTCCTCGTCGACACCTGCTGCACCGCGCTGGAGAAGGCCGCCCAGGTCTGATCCCCCGCCGCCCGGGAAGGGGCGCCCGCCGGACCGGCGGGCGCCCCTTCGGCGTTCCCCGGCGGAGCGGGGACGGCGGGATCCCGCCCGGGCGGCGTATCACGTGCCGAGAAGGTCCGTACAGGATCTGCTCCGGACGGGGGTCATCTGCTTCAATGGGGCCATGGCAGGCTTCCAGGAGTACACCGCGACGGGTCGCCACGACCTCGAGCCCTTCTGGCCCTCCCGTCAGCACCACGACTTCGACCGGGTGTGTTGTCGCGCGATGAACGCGCGGGCCCTCTAAAGCCGTCCACCCCGGCCTTCGGCCAGCGCGCACGACGTACGTCTCCCGACCGCCGCGACCACGAACTCGCGGCCGTCGCCTCACACGACGACTCCTCGCGCGAAAGAGCTGACCTCTCATGGCGAACACCCGTACCTTCTCCACCGCCGGCACCCTCACCTCCTCGGCCCCGGCCGGTCCACGCCACCGGCTGCGCGCCGTGGACCGGGACGAGGTGGTCGACGTCGCCGACTTCCTGCCGCCGGGGGCCACCTGGCTGCCCGCTCCCCAGCACACCCTGCCGACGCTGCCGGGCCGGCCGCCGATGGTCGGCTACCTGGTCCTCGTCCCGGCCGACCAGCAGCCGCTGCTGCCGGTCGCCGTGCCCGACGTCCCGGAGACGGGGAGCGTCGCGGCGGACGCCGCAGAGTCCCTCGTCCGGATCGATCCCGGGCAGCGCACCGCGCATGTCGACGGCCGTCAACTCGACCTGACATACCTGGAGTTCGAGCTGCTCGCGCATCTCGTCGCGCATCCGCACCGGGTGCACACCCGCGACCAGCTCGTCACCACCGTGTGGGGCTACGGGCATGTGGGCGACGGCCGCACCGTCGACGTCCACATCGCGCGGCTGCGGCGCAAGCTCGGCGCGGAGCACCGCAAGGCGATCCAGACGGTGCGGCGGGTGGGCTACAAGTACGCCCCGCCGACCGTGCGCTGACCTCGACTTCCCTGTCGGCAGAACTCCGTTCCGTCCGGCCGGTGCGGCGGGCAGAGTCCTCGGCATGAGACTTCTGACGCTGGGCGGTACGGAGTTCGTGGGGCGCGCGGTCGTGGAGTCGGCGCTCGCCGCCGGCTGGGACGTGACCGTCTTCCACCGGGGGCGGGGGCAGTCCCCCGACGGCGTGCGGACCCTGCACGGCGACCGCACCGCGCCCGACGGCCTCGCGGCGCTCGCCGAGGGCGAGTGGGACGTGGTCGTCGACACCTGGTCCGCGGCACCCCGGGCGGTACGGGACACGGCACGGCTGCTGGCCGGCCGGGTCGGGCGGTACGTGTACGTGTCCAGCTGCTCGGTGTACGCCTGGCCGCCGCCCGCCGGGTACACCGAGGACGCGGCGCCGGTCGGGGACGCGTCGGCGGACGCGGAGCAGACGGACTACGCCCGCGACAAGCGGGGCGGTGAACTCGCCGTGCTGGAGAGCTTCGGCGCCGAGCGCTCGGTGCTCGTGCGCTGCGGGCTGATCCTCGGGCCGTACGAGAACATCGGGCGGCTGCCGTGGTGGCTGAACCGGATCGCGCGCGGCGGACCGGTGCTCGCGCCCGGCCCGCGGGACCTCCCCCTCCAGTACGTCGACGTCCGCGACCTCGCCGACTGGGTCCTGGGGGCGGTCGAGCAGGAGGCGAGCGGGGCGTACAACCTGGTGGCGCCGCGGGGACACACGACGACGCGGGAACTCCTGGAGGAGTGCGTCCGGGCGACCGGGGGCCGGGCGGACCTGCGGTGGACCAACCCCGAGACGATCGCGGAGGCGGGGATCGCGCCCTGGACGCAGCTGCCCGTCTGGGTGCCGCCGGACAGCGACCTGCACGACGCCCTGCACGGGGCGGACGTGTCCCGTGCCCTCGCGACCGGGCTGCGGGCCCGTCCCGTGGCGGAGACCGTCGCCGACACGTGGAGCTGGCTGCAGGCCCTCGGCGGCGTCGCACCGCAGCGGTCCGACCGGCCGGTGGTGGGCCTCGATCCCGCGGTGGAGGCGAAGGTGCTCGGGGTGTGACCCGGGTGCCGGACGGCCCTGGGCCGGGGTGCACCTGAGTACACCCCGGCCGGGTGGCCAGGCCCAGTGACCCGGGGCACCCGCTCGGCGAGACTGGGCGCATGGAGACGACGCGGGCCGCGAGTGGTGACGTCCGGGCCAGGACACGGGAGGCCGTCCTGGCGGGGGCACGGGGACTGGCCCTGGCCGTGGGGGGATTCGCCGCGTCGGTCGTCCTGTTCGTGCTGAGCGTCGTGTCGGTCGCGCTGGTGCCGATCGGGATCGGGATCGTCACGACGCCCTGGGTGCTGACCGGCGTGCGGGCGCTCACGGACCGACAGCGGAGCCTCGCCGCCCGGTGGTGCGGGGTGCGGATCCCGACGGGTTACCGGCCGCTCGCGGCGGGCGCCAACCCCTGGGCGCGCTGCTTCGGCATGCTCGGCGACCCGGCCACCTGGCGGGATCTGCGGTGGCTGCCGGTCGCCATGACCGCCGGCTTCGTGACGGCGCTGCTGCCGGCGGCGCTGCTGCTGTACCCGCTGGAGGGCTTCGCGCTGGCCCTCGGTCTGTGGCGGGTCTTCACGGACGGCACCCGGGTCGGCTGGTGGTACGGATTCGTGCCGGTCTCCGGCCCGGCCACCGCGCTCGCCGCCGGTGCGCTGGGTGCCGTGCTCCTCCTCGCGGCCCATCGGTTCTGCCCCGCGCTCCTGCGCCTCCACTTCCTGCTGGCCCGCTCCGTCCTGGCCTCGGGGCAGAGCGAACTGGCCCAGCGGGTAAGGGTGTTGACCGACAGCCGGCGGGACGCCGTGGACGTGTCGGCGGCCGAGCTGCGAAGGATCGAACGGGACCTGCACGACGGAGCGCAGGCGCGCCTCGTCGCGATGGGCATGGATCTCGGGACCGCGGAGGCGCTGATCGAGAAGGACCCGGCCGGGGCCAGGGAGATGCTCGCGCGGGCCCGCCGGTCCTCCGCCGACGCTCTGGCCGAGCTGCGCGACCTGGTGCGGGGCATCCATCCGCCGGTTCTCGCCGAGCGCGGACTGGGCGACGCGGTAAGGGCGTTGGCGCTGCGGCTGCCCCTCGCGGGAGAGGTGGCGGTGGATCTGGACGGCCGCGTGGACGCCCCCGTGGAGTCGGCGGCGTACTTCGCGGTCAGCGAGGTGCTCACCAACGTGGTGAAGCACGCGGGCGCCGACCGGTTCTGGGTGGACCTGCACCACACGGAGGGCATGCTGCGGATCTGCGTGACCGACAACGGCGGCGGCGGGGCGGTCGTCGGAGCGGGCTCCGGGCTCTGGGGGGTGGAGCGGCGGCTCGGTACATTCGACGGTGTCCTGGCCGTCAGCAGTCCCGCGGGCGGTCCCACGATGGTGACCATGGAGATCCCGTGCGCGTTGTCCTAGCCGAGGACCTGTTCCTGCTGCGCGACGGGCTGGTCCGGCTGCTGGAGGCGTACGGCTTCGAGATCGCCGCGGCCGTGGAGAGCGGCCCCGAACTCAGCCGGGCGCTCGCCGAGTCGGCACCGGACATCGCCGTGGTCGACGTACGGCTGCCGCCCTCGCACACGGACGAGGGGCTGCAGTGCGCGCTGGAGGCACGCCGCAGGACACCGGGGTTCCCGGTGCTGGTGCTCTCCCAGCACGTGGAGCAGCTGTACGCACGGGAGTTGCTCGCCGACGGCACGGGCGGCGTCGGCTACCTGCTCAAGGACCGGGTCTTCGACGCGGAGCAGTTCATCGACGCCGTACGGCGGGTCGCGGCGGGCGGCACGGCCATGGATCCGCAGGTGATCCAGCAGCTGCTGTCCCGGCGGGCGACGGGTGACGGCGGGCTCGGGCGGCTCACCCCGCGCGAGCGGGAGGTGCTGGAACTGATGGCGCAGGGGCGCTCGAACGCGGCCATCGCGAGCCAACTCGTGGTCACGGAGCGGGCGATCGCGAAGCACACGTCCAACATCTTCGCCAAGCTGGACCTGGAGGTGTCGGACGACGACAACCGGCGCGTCCTCGCGGTGCTCGCCCATTTGGACCGAGGGCGCTGAGCGCGGGCGGGATCGCGGACGCGGCGCCGCGGGGCGGGGCACCACAGCGACCGGGGAATCCCCCGCACCGAACGGCACTGAACATGGTTCAAACCTGCGCGGGGAGATCAACTCACTTGATTTGGCGGCGTTCTGAGCCCTCTTGTGCCGGAATCGTCCTCATGGGTTTCCAACTTCTTCCGGGGTTTCTGAACACCCCACACGCCCCACGCGTATGGAAGGGAGCCGCTTCACTCCTGTCGGGCGCCTCGCTGCCCCGCAAGGAAGTCAGAGGAGTTCCATGGGACGCAACACACGAAAACGCCGTTCACCGCTTGCCGTCCGCGCCATAGCCGCATCGGCGGCGCTGGCGATCGGTGGTGGCGGGCTGGTCTGGGCGAATTTCTACGCTTCCGCGCATGAGGAGAACTCGGCGCAGAACGACACCAAGGCCGCCGCCGCTCAGGTGGCCACCATCAAGTGCCCGGACGTCGGACAGCAGTTGACCAAGGTCCCGTACCGCGCGCGCTCCGGCGTCGACAGGGAGCTGGCGACCCTCGACAAGCAGATCACCGAGGCCTACGCCCGGCTCGCCGCCACGCGCGACGCCGCGACCAAGGACGCCGGCTTCGTCCAGAACTCGATCCTGGGCCCGCTGAAGGACAAGCGGACCGCCACGATCGAACGCATCAAGATCGACTTCAAGCGGGTGGGCGCCGCCGCGCCGAGCTCGCTGGACGCCCTCGCGCCGTGCACCGGGGTGCCCGCGGATCCGCCGCAGACCACCGACGGCCAGGCCGGTGACGGCCAGGACCAGAACGGTGACGGCCAGGCCGACGGCGGTCAGGACCAGAACGGTGACGGCCAGGACCAGGGCGACGGTCAGGACCAGAACGGTGACGGCCAGGACGGCGGTCAGCAGCAGGGCAACGGCGGACAGGCCGGCAACGGTCCCGTCGCGGCCGACTTCGTCGACATCACGACCGTCCAGCCGAACGTGGCCCGCAAGCCGCGGACCCGGTCCGGCGGTTCGTCCGGCACCTTCACCAGCTCCTGCGGTGTGAACGCCAACAAGAAGTTCAACACCGACAACGTGATCGTGGCGCCCGGTGTCACCAACGGCGCTCACCACCTGCACGACTACGTCGGCAACCAGTCCAACGACGCCTTCGCCAACAACGACACCTTCGCCGCGGCCGAGACCAGCTGCGCGAACCAGGGTGACAAGTCGTCGTACTACTGGCCGGTGGTGCGTGTCCAGGACGGCACCCAGGACTTCGACCAGAACAACGACGGCGGCGGCAAGGAAGGCAACGTCGGCCGGATCCAGCAGACCAAGCAGGCGTCGATCAAGTTCGTCGGCAACCCGCGCAGCAAGGTCGTCGCGATGCCGAAGTTCCTGCGCATCATCACCGGCGACGCCAAGACCCTCACCAACGGTCTCGCGAACGCCAACGCGCACTGGAGCTGCACCGGCTTCGAGAACAAGGTGCAGCTGACCGAGCAGTACCCGATCTGCCCCGAGGGCAGCAGCGTGGTCCGCTCGTTCGCCTTCCAGAGCTGCTGGGACGGCCAGAACATCGACAGCGCCAACCACCGGACGCACGTGGCGTTCGCCGACGCCCAGGGCAACTGCGCCAACGGCTTCAAGGCGATCCCGCAGCTGACGATGCGCCTGGTCTACGACGTCCCGGCGCCGACCATCGAGAACGGACAGGTCAAGAACGCCTACGCGGTGGACGGATTCCCCGAACAGCTGCACAAGGCGAGCACCGACCACGACGACTTCATCAACGTCTTCGACGAGAACCTGATGAACAAGATGGTCAACTGCATCAACACGGGCAGGAAGTGCAAGTGACCGGCTGAGCCGGTCAGCCGAAGGGCCGGTGGCGGGAGATCCCGCCACCGGCCCTTCGCCGTTCCTCCGGCGCGGTCAGCCGCTGTGGTGACCGGAGTGCGCGGTCTCGTCACCCGCGCCGCCGCTGCCGCCCGAGTGGTGCGAGGCCCCCTCCTCACGGGTCCCGCCGAGCCGGCCGCGCAGTGCGGTGACCGTCTTCGCCTCGCCCACGGCGACCCACTTGCTGCCGACGAGGTACGAACCGCCGTAGTCCTTGGCGTCGTTCAGCCATTCACGCTGGCCCCGGTCGGTGGCGAAGGTGGCGAGAATGAACTTGCCGTCGGTGTTCCTGCAGACGGCCTGGCGGATCTCTGCCGCGTCCGTCTGGATGTCCGGCTTGCACTTCGCCTCGGAGGCCAGGTGCTCCAGGCTGCCGGTGGCCGTGGCCGGGACCTTGTCGTCCCCGGCGCCGGCGTCGCCGGACCCGCCGCAGCCGGTGAGCAGCAGCAGTGCCGCCACGGCCCCGGTCGCTCCGACCGCGAGCCTCTCGCGCGTCACCCTCATACGTTCCTCCGGTCCCTTCCGGCGACGAGAACTCGCCGGCTTCGTACGCACCGTTTCAGCACGGACACCGGTCCGGTCCCGCGCCGCACCCGTCGGGACGGGGGGCGCACGGACGAGCGGTCCGCCGCGGCGCACGGTGCCGGGCACGGCCGGTGCCGCCGGCTCGGGACCGCCCCCGTGGTGACGGTCCCGGCCCACGCCGCAGGGAGCCCCGGCGGGGGCCCCGCCTTCGATACGGCTCCCGCACGCCCCGTGCTCAATCGCCGCCGCCCGGACCTGCCGGACGGTCCCGCCCAGTCTGGTCGCCCCCGGGGCCCGACGGCACCGATTCGGGGCGACGGGTGCCGCGGGACCCCTCCGCGGTGGCGGGCCCGGCGGTTGCGCGGGCGGGGCCGACCGCCCTCGGTCGGCGCGTGGGCGGGAGAGCGGACCTGCCGTCGGGCCGCGGAGCGGACCTTCCGTCGGGGCGGTGCGCGGGCCGGGGAGCGGTACGGCCGGAAGATCACCGGCCCGATGGTCCGCCGGGGCACGCCTGTGCGAGGGTGGGCCCGTGAACGACGACTGGGAAAAGCGCGTGGCTGCCGCCTGGGCCACCTTCGACGACTACGACCAGGCACACGCGGCGGACTTCCGGGCGGTGATCGACGACCTCGTCGCCGAACTGCCGGACGACAGTCCCGTCGGCCTCTTCGAGCAGGCGGGCGCCTGGGACTCGACGGGTCACTCGGACCGGGCGGTCCCGCTGTACCGCCGGGCCCTGGACGGCGGCCTCGACGGCTACCGCGGCCGGCGCGCCAGGATCCAACTCGCCAGTTCGCTGCGGAACATCGGGGAGCCGGAGGAGGGCGTCCACCTCCTCACCCCCGAACTGGTCGCCCCCTCCGACGAGTTGGACGACGCCGTGCGCGCCTGTCTCGCGCTGTGCCTGGCCGACCTGGGCCGCGAGCGCGAGGGCCTGGCCCTGGTGCTGGGCGCCCTGGCTCCGCATCTGCCGCGCTACCAGCGGTCGATGGCGAACTACGCGCGGCTGCTCGTGGAGCCCGACGCGTAAAGCCCCGGTCCGCTTCCCGCGGGTCCAGGTGACCAACACACCGTTCGCTCGTTCTGCTGAACGTGCAGTCACAGGATGTAGCCCCGCGCCCCGCGCCCGAATCGGCCGTCGACATCGAGCAGGCCGAGGCCGCGCTCGTCGAGCACTATCCGCGGCTCGTCCGGCTCGCCTATCTGGTGCTGCCGCCGGGCCTCGGCCGCAACCGCCGGGTGCTGACGGCGCACGCCCTGACCCAGCGGGCCCTGCCGCGCGGGCGGACCGCCGCGACCCTGATCCCCGCGCAGTCGGGGGCCCGCGAGGGTGACCCGGGCTATGTCGTCGTGCGCCTGCACGTGGTGCGCGGCGCACTGGACGCGGGCCTCCCCCTGAAGCGGATGGCCTGGCCCAAGCGGTCGCAGCTGCCCCCGCTGCTTCCACAGGTGTGGGGCCTGCGGCTCTTCCCGCGCTCGGGCGGCGCCGACGAACTCGCCCTGGACCAGCGGCTGTCGGAGCTCACCGGACCCGCCCGAGCGGCCTTCGTGCTGCGCGCGCTGGAGCGACTGTCCGACGCCGATGTGCGCGAGGTGCTCGACGCCGCGGGCGTCGCGGAGCCGGGTGCGGCGCTCACCGAGGCGGGCAACGTGACGGCCCGGGACGGGCTGCTGCTCTCCCCCGAGTTCGACCCGTGCTCGCTGCACGCCCGGCCCACCGACCTGATGCGGCGCAGGCAGCACATGCGGGCCGCGCTCGCCGCGGCGGCGGCCGTCGCGGTCTGCGGCGCGCTGCTCGGCCTGCCCGGCGACGGCTGGGGCCCGGACGGGGCCGCCGCACCCGCGTACGCGCAGAACCCGGCCGCGGAGGCGGCACTGGACCCGGCGCAGGTGGTCAAGGTGCCCGCGACCGCCTGGCAGTCGTCCGCGCGCACCGACTTCTCCGTGTGGCCCGCGCGCGGCGGCCTCACCGGGGACGAGGCGCTGCTGCGGCGGGCGCTCGCCGTGTGGGCCCGCCCCGGGGAGACCGTGCAGGTCTCGGCGACGCCGGGCACGCCCTCCGGCGCTCCCCCCGGGCCGCCGCAGCTCCTGTACGCGGGCGACGTGGACTCCGCGCGCGTGGTGCTGCTGTACGACGGTCTGCGCATCGTCCGGTACGCCGAGCCGAAGGACGCCACGAGCGGCGCCGCCCTCGACTTCGCGCGGGTGGACGGTGCGAGCGACGCGGAGTCGAGCGCGGTGGTCCTCGACCGGGCGGACGGCAACGTCCGGTATCTGACGGCGCCGTGGGTGCGCGCCGCCGCGACACGGGACCTGCTCCGGCCGGCGGACGCCCCGGTCGACCTGGGGCTGTCGGCGGACGGCGTGACCGGTCCGCTGGCCAGCCCCGCACAGCAGACCGGCGCGTGCCGCTCCTGGCAGACGCTGCAGCTGACGGGCGGCCCGGGCGCGGCCGGCCCGCGCCTGCTGAGCGACCTCGGGGAACTCACTCCGGCCCATCTCACCGCGGGACGGCCGGCCGCGCCGCACGAGGCCTCGCCGGAGAGCTGGTCGCCCTTCGCCTGCTCCCTCGCCTCGGTGCGCTCCCAGGGCGTACGGGCCGTGAACGCCTGGCAGTTCGCACGGCAGCCGCTGCCCGACGCGAGCGGGTCGGGCGACTGGGTCTGCACCCGCGCGGAGACCTGGCGCGGTGCGGACGCCCGGGTGCTGGCGCAGTTCCGCACGCCCGGCGGGCGCTTCGGGGCGGTCGCGGCGAAGGCCGAGGACTCTCCCGCCTGCGGGTCGCGCGAGCCGCACGTCCTGGCCGGGGTGCTGTGGAAGTCGGCGGCCGGGTCCTGGTACCTGCTCGCCGCCGGCAGCAGGGACACGGCCTCGATCAGTGCGACGGGCGGGGTCCGGGGCACGGCCCAGGGCAGTCGGCTCGCCGTCCGGGCGAAGCAGGGGGCGCAGGCCGAACTGACGGGGAAGCTGGCGAACGGCAGGTCGGTCACCGGACTGCGCTGACCGCCGCCCGCCCCGCGGTTGCGGGCGGCGCCGACCGCGGCGCCGCCCGGCCGCCCTCCCGTCCCGACGGCAGGCCTGCTGACATTCGCGTCAACAAGTCCCCGCACAGGGGTTCACCCGCGGCCTACCCGTCAGTACATTGACGCCATGTCCAACAAGCAGACGACGGCCCGGCTGCCCCGGCCGGTCGAGTCCGAGCGGACCCCGCTCACGGCGCGGAAGGTGTCCTTCTCCTGGGCGGACACCCCGCTGCACTGGGTGCCGGACGATCCGTTCACCACGCACACCATCAACGTGCTCCACCTGCTGCTGCCCGCGGGTGAGCGCTGGTTCGTGCACGTGTACAAGCAGGTGCTGCCCCTCATCCGGGACGACCGGCTGCGTGAGGACGTCATCGGCTTCATCGGGCAGGAGGCGATGCACTCGCAGGCCCACGACGAGGTGCTGCCGCACCTCAAGGAGCTGGGCCTCGACCCCACGCCGTACACCGCGCAGGTCGACTGGCTCTTCGAGAAGCTGCTCGGCGACCGCACCCTCCCGCCCGGCCGGGCCGCCAGGTGGTGGCTGCTGGAGCGGGTCGCGGTCATCGCGGCGATCGAGCACTACACCGCGTTCCTCGGCAACTGGGTGCTGAACGCCGAGGAGCTGGACCGGCGCGGAGCCGATCCGACCATGCTGGACCTGCTGCGCTGGCACGGCGCGGAGGAGGTCGAGCACCGGTCCGTGGCGTTCGAGCTGTTCCAGCACCTCGACGGCGGCTACCGGCGCCGGGTGCGCACCTGGGCGACCGCCTTCACGGCCCTGGTCTTCCTGTGGCAGCGCGGGACGCGGTTCTTCATGGAGAACGACCCCACCTTGACGGCGGGCCGGGCCGGCTTCAAGGACTTCTACGCGAGCGGGAAGGAAGGCGTGCTGCCGTCGACCGGGGACATGCTCAAGTCCATTCCCCGCTACCTCAGCCGCACCTACCACCCGTCCCAGGAGGGCTCGACCGCGCAGGCGGTCGCCTATCTCGCCGCCTCCCCCGCGGCGACGGCGGCGACGGCGGCGGAACGGAGTGCCTCGTGACACCCCGGCTGCGCACCCTCGTGGCCGTCGCCGGCACCGCGCTGCTGGTCCGGCGCGCACTGCGCCGCCGGATCGTGGCATCGCCGCTGTGGCCGCTGCCCGCCCTGGCGGAACCGGTCTCGGGCCGGCCCCGCTCCCGGGCACTGCGCCTGCGGGTCACCCGGCACGAGCGGATCGCCGACGGCGTCGTCCAACTGCGCCTGGAGGGCTACGCGCTGCCCGCCTGGACCCCGGGCGCCCACCTCGACCTGGTACTGCCCTCCGGGCTCGTGCGGCAGTACTCCCTGTGCGGGGATCCCGAGGACACCTCGTCGTACACCGTGGCGACCCGGCTCGTGGACGAGGCCGAGGGCGGGCGCGGCGGTTCGCGCGAGGTGCACGGACAGCTCCAGGAGGGCATGGAGGTCGAGGTGCGCGGACCGCGCAACCGCTTCCCGCTCGTGACGGCCCCCGCGTACGTCTTCGTGGCCGGCGGCATCGGGATCACGCCCCTCCTGCCGATGCTGCGCTCCCTCGGGGAGGACGTGCCGTGGCAGCTGCTGTACGGCGGACGGACCCGGGCGTCCATGCCGTTCCTGGAGGAGATCGAGAAGCTGCGGGGCGGGCGGGTCACCGTCGTCGCCGAGGACGCGGACGGACGGCCCGACCTCGACGGGCTGTTCGGCGGGCTGCCCGAGGGCGCCGCGGTCTACTGCTGCGGCCCCGACGGACTGATGGACGCGGTCGCCGCCCGTCTCCCCGAGGGCGCGTCCCTGCATCTGGAGCGATTCACCGCGAGCGCCCCGGCCGGGGGCGACGACGCCTTCGAGGTCGAACTGCGCCGCAGCGGCCGTACCGTGACCGTCCCCGCCGGCTCCACCGTGCTCGCCGCCGTGCGCGAGGAACTGCCCGACACCCTGTACTCGTGCGGGCAGGGGTTCTGCGGGACCTGTCAACAGCGCGTCCTCGAAGGGGAGATCGACCACCGGGACGAGCTGCTGACGGACGCGGAGCGTGACGACTCGATGCTGATCTGTGTGTCGCGGGCACGTGGTGGACGCATCGTGCTGGACATGTGAACACCCCCGGCCGGACCGGCCCGTTCCGGGCCGGATCCGATCGGTAAGGTGGTCGTATGACAACCGGGGTACGCCGCAGGATGGGCGTCGAGGAGCGACGGCAGCAGCTGATCGGCGTCGCCCTCGACCTGTTCAGCCGACGCTCGCCCGACGAGGTCTCCATCGACGAGATAGCCTCGGCCGCGGGCATCTCGCGGCCGCTGGTCTACCACTACTTCCCCGGCAAACTGAGCCTCTACGAGGCCGCGTTGCAGCGGGCCTCCGACGACCTCGCGGGGCGTTTCGTCGAACCCAGGGAGGGGCCGCTCGGCGCCCGGCTGCTGCGCGTCATGCACCGCTTCTTCGACTTCGTGGACGACCACGGGCCCGGCTTCTCGGCGCTCATGCGCGGCGGCCCGGCGGTCGGCTCGTCGACCACCAACGCGCTGATCGACTCGGTGCGCCAGGCCGCGTACGTCCAGATCCTCGCGCACCTCGGGGTCGAGAACCCGCCCGCCCGGCTCGAACTGGTGATCCGCTCGTGGATCTCGCTCGCCGAGTCGACGGCGCTGCTCTGGCTGGACGGGCGGCGGATCCCGCGCGACGAGCTGGAGGCGCAGCTCGTACGGGACTTCGCCGCGCTCGCCGCGGTCAGCGCGGCCTACGACGCCGAACTGGCCGCGCTGCTGCGGCGGACGTTCGCGCACGAACCGGCCGACGGCCCCTTCACCGACCTCGCGGTCCGGCTGATCTCACTGGCCTCGCCCCCGGCACCGTAGTCCCGCGGGCTCAGACCTCGAACTTGCGGTAGGACGGGTCGAGGTCGCGCACCTCGGCCGAGGCGTGCAGGGCGAGATCGCCGGCGGGCTTCACATACGTCCTGAGCAGCTCCAGCACGGCCTCGGTCAGCTTCGCCTTGGTCTCGTCGGTCCGCCCGGCGAGCAGCCCCAGTGTGACGTGCACGACGGCGTGCCCGTCGCCGTCGGCACCCACGACCGTGTCCTCGGTGGGGCGGAACTGCGTCTTGCAGGCGGCGATCTTCGCGGCCGCCGTGTCCACGACCTCCGCGTGCAGTGCCTGCGCGAACCCGCTGCGGTCGAAGGCGTCGGCGAGCGTCGCGGAGTAGTCGACGGTGATCTGCGGCATGGGCACTCCTGTTCCAGGGGGACGTCCCGGTCACCCTAGCCGCAGCGCGAGCAGCGCGATGTCGTCCTCCCGGTCGCGGCCGAAGCAGTCCAGGAGCGTGTCGCAGAGGGCGGCGGCACCGGGCGGGGCGTCGGCGGCGGCGGTGCGCAGCTGCTCCATGGAGACGGCGAGGTCGGTGCCCCGCGTCTCGATCAGGCCGTCCGTCACCATCAACAGCCGGTCGGTGGGCATCAGGACGGCCTCGGTGGGCGCCGGGTGGTCCAGCCCGAGGCCGAGCAGCGGACCGCTCGCCTTGATGTAGGAGGCGGTGCCGTCGTCGCCCACGACCAGCGGCGGGATGTGGCCGGCGTTGGCGATCCGGACCCGTCCGCTCGCCGGCTCGACCAGGGCCAGGCAGACCGTGGCGGTGAGGTCGGGATGGTAGTGCTGGAGCATCCGGTCGAGCCGCCGGGCCAGGGCGCCGGGGTCGGGGTCCTCGACGCAGTACGCGCGCAGGGCGTGCCGGATCTCGACCATCACGGTGGCCGCGTCCAGTGAGTGCCCGACGACGTCGCCGACCGCGGTGAGCACGCCGCACGAGGTGCTCAGCGCCGCGTAGAAGTCCCCGCCGATCTCGGTCTGCCGGGAGGCGGGCACGTACCGCACGACGACGTCCACGCCGGGCAGTTCGGGCAGCCGGTGCGGCTGCGGCAGGAAGCTGTGCTGGAGGGTCAGCGCGACGTGGCGCTCGACCTGGTACATGAGCAGCGGCTCGGCGGCTAGCGCGGTGGCCTGGGCGAGCCGGACGACCAGCGCCTCGGTGCGCGGGTCGGTGACCGTGGAGCGCGGGTGCCGCGCGGGCACGGCGAGGCAGACCGGCGCCCGCTCGTGGTGGGTCCGGGCGAGCACCAGGCGGGCGTCGTCGCCGACGCCGGGCCGGAAGAAGCCCGAGGGCCACAGCGGTGCGGGCACGACGGTGCTGCGCACCCCGGTGTGGCCGTTCATGAAGGAGCGGATCAGCCCGGCCACCGCCTCGTGCGAGCTGCCGTCCGGCGGGGTTCCCCGGGGGCGCGGCTGGGCCCGGGCGGGCGAACGGCCGCCGGATCTGCCCTCGTACAGCTCACCGTCCTCGGCGAGCACGAAGACGGCGGCGGGGGTGCCGGTGAGCCGTGCGGTCCCCTCGGCGGCGGCGTCGGCGAGTTCGGTGAGGCAGCGTGCGGTCTGCACGGCGACGATCGCCTCGGACAGCAGGGTCAGGCGGCGCACGAGGGCCTCGGCTCCCGAGCGGATCCTTGCGCCCCGCACGGCCGCGCGGACGACCGCCTCGATCTCCTCGGGCTCGGCGGGCACCGACAGATAGGCCTCGCCGCCCGCGTCCAGGCCCCGGCAGCGGTAGCCCGGTTCGGCGGACGCGGCGGAGAAGTGCACGACGGGCAGCCCGGCCGTGGAGGACTGGGCCTTGAGCCGCCGGCACAGCTCGAGGCCGTTCATGTCCGGGAGTCCGACGTCCACGAGCGCCACGTCGGGCAGAGTGCCCGCGCGCAGCCGCGCGTCGAGTTCGCCGAGCGCCTCCCCCGCACTGGCGACGGGGACGACGTGGTGACCGGCACGACGCAGTACGGCAGCCAGCGCGTAGCGGCTGGCCGCCGCGTCGTCGACCACGAGCACGGTGGACGCCGTGCCGGCGGCCTCCGTGTCGTAGCCGTCCATGCGAAAGCCCCTCGGGGCACGGAGGTGGGGGGGGGGGGGGGGGGGGGGGGGGCCACCCCCCCCCCCCCCCCCCCCCCCCCCCCCCCCCCCCCCCACCCCCACCCCCCCCCCCCCCCCCCCCCCCCCCCCCCCCCCCCCCCCCCCCCCCCCCCCCCCCCCCCCCCCCCCCCCCCCCCCCCCCCCCCCCCCC
>NZ_JBVHPY010000034.1:17201-50401 GCF_055567695.1 Streptomyces sp. NPDC026417 | reverse complement strand
AACCTCATGACCCGCCGCCTCGCCCACGAAGCCACCCCCAACTGGCGTGACAACTAAGCCAAATGAAACGGACAACCCAAAATCAAACGCTCACTGAGAAGGGTCGTTCGGATCACCTCGAATCAGGCGGCGCCTGGTGCGGTGCATCGCAAGGCGGAGCACGACCCGCGTACCGGGCGTACGCGGGTGAGGCGACGACGCGGCGAGGTGCCGTGCCGGGCGGCTCGGACCCGGGGTGTTCCGACCGGCTCCCCCTGGCCCCGTGTGGCCGCTCCGACCAGTGCGAATGCGACACTGACGGACGGATGGCCGGAACTCGGCGCCGTACGGGGACGCGCGGCGGCGCAGCCGGGAACAGCGTGACCGGGACACCGCGGCACGTGAGGACACGGAGGCGAAGGATGGACGAGGCGCGGGCACGGGACGTGCTGGCCGCGGCGGAGGTGCTGCCCGGCGCGGTGGCGGACGCACGGCTCATCGCCCTGGGCGAGAACGCGGTGTTCGCCGCGGGTGACCTGGTGGTCAAGGTCGGCCGGGACGCCGAGCTCCTCGACCGTGCCCGCCGGGAGCTGGCCGTCGCCGCCTGGCTCGCCGAGGCGGACGTCCCGGCGGTGCGGGCCGCCCGCTCCGAGGCCCTGCTGGTGGACGGTTGCCCGGTGACGGTGTGGCACCGGCTGCCCGATCCCGTGCGCCCCGCGCAGCCCGCGGATCTGGCCGGGCTGCTGCGCCGGGTGCACGCGCTGCCCGCCCCGCCCTTCGCCCTGCCGCCCCGCGAGCTGCTCGGCGGGGTGGAGCGCTGGCTGCGGCTGGCCGGCGACGCGATCGACCCGGCGGATGCCGCGTACCTGCGGGAGCGCCGCGACGGCTTCGCGCGGGCCGCCGCCGCGCTGACCCCGCATCTGCCGCCGGGCCCGATCCACGGCGACGCCCTTCCGCGCAACGTCCACGTCGGCCCCGACGGCCCGGTACTCGTCGACCTGGAGACCTTCTCCGTCGACCTGCGCGAGCACGACCTCGTGGTGATGGCGCTCTCCCGCGACCGCTACGGGCTCCCCGCCGAGGCCTACGACTCCTTCACCCGGGCCTACGACTGGGACGTGCGTACGTGGGAGGGCTGCGGTGTGCTGCGCGGCGCCCGGGAGACGGCCAGCTGCGCGTGGGTCGCCCAGCACGCGCCGGCCAATCCGAAGGCGCTCGCCGAGTTCGAGCGCCGGGTGGCGTCCCTGCGGGACGGCGACGACTCCGTGCGCTGGTACCCCTTCTGAACCCGGCGCGGCGGCGGGTCCGTGCGCCGACAACCCGGCTGAGCCCGGGGCGGGGCCGGGCCTGCGCCGGCCGGAGGCTCAGCCCCGGCCCCGGATCGTCCCGGCGGCCCGCTCCAACTCGGCCAGGACGCGCCGGACGGCCCTGCGCGCCGTCCGTTCCGGGCGGTGCAGCACGTCGATGTGCCGCCGGGCCCGCACACCGCTGAGCGGCTTGAGCACCAGCGCGGGGTGCGGACGCGTGGTCCAGCGCGGCATCAGGGCGAGTCCGCCGCCCGCGGCGACGACCTCGGCCACCACGGCGAACTCGTTGATGCGATGGGTGGGCTGGAGGCGGCGGCCCGCCGCCGTCGCGATCGCCTCGATGGTCGCCATGACCGGGAACCCGTCGTGCACGGTGATCCAGGGCTGGTCGGCGACATCGCGCGGCGCGAGCCGCCGCCGGGCGGCCAGCGGGTGGTCGACCGGCATGGCGACGTCGAGCGGTTCGCGCAGCAGGGTGGTGGCCGTCACCGTGCGCGGCCACTGGGGTGCGTGTTCGAGCCGATGGGCGAGCACGAGGTCGTACTCCCGGGTCAGCGGCGGGAAGTCGTCCTGCGGGACGTCCTCGTCGGCGAGCGAGAGCCGGGGGCCGCCGGGCGCGGCGAGCCCGCGGAGCAGCAGCGGGAAGAACGCCGACGCGGCGCTGTGGAAGGCCGCGAGCGACACCTCGCCGTCCGGCCGGCCGACGAACTCGTCGACGGTGTGCCGGGCCCGTTCCAGGGCGGTCTCCACCTCGATCGCCGCCCCCGCCAGGGCCTGGCCCGCGTCCGTCAGCACCAGCCTGCGCCCCTGGCGCTCGGTGAGCGGAACGGGGATCGCCCGCTGCAGCAGCCGCAGTTGCTGGGAGATCGCCGACGGTGTCACCAGCAGGGCCTCGGCACCGCGGTCACACTGCCCAGTTCGCCGAGCTCCCGCAGGATCCGCAGCTGCCGTTCGTCCATGGCCTCAGTGTAGGGAAACTAAAGGATCGTTTAAGAAGTTGGCCCTGGGCTTCAGTGACCCGGCCGGGCAGGGTGGGCGGGTGCCTGATTCCCGCCGTACCGATGGGGTACTTCTCCTGGTCGCCCTCGTCTGGGGCTCCAGTTATCTCTCGGCCCAGACGGCCACCGCCGTCCTGCCCGTGCTCGTGGTGCTCTTCGTCAGGTACGCGCTCTCCGCGCTCGCCTGTCTCGGCCTGGTCGCCACCGGACGGCGGGCGGCCGGAGGGTGGACCCGCGACGAGATCCGTGTCGGTGTGCCGCTCGGAGTTACCCAGGCCGCCGTCCTGGTCGTGGAGACGTACGGCGTCGCGCACACGAGCGCCGCCAACGCCGGGCTGATCATCAGCCTCACCATCGTGCTCACCCCGCTCCTGGACCGCACCGGCCACCGGGGCGGACTGCCCCTGCCCTTCTACGCCGCCGCCGGGCTGTGCCTGCTGGCCGTCGGCCTGCTGATGTCGGGCAACGGCTTCCACGCCCCGCGGCTGGGCGACCTGCTCATGCTCGCCGCGGCACTGGTGCGGGCGGTGCACGTCGCACTCGTCGGACGGCTCACCGCGCACCGCGCGATCCGCCCGCTGCGGCTGACGACCGTGCAGACCCTCGTGGGGACGGGGCTGTTCCTGGTGCCCGCCGCGAGCGGTCTGCCCGAGCTGGCCCGGGTCGGTGCCGGGGGCTGGGCGCAGCTGCTGTATCTCGCCCTGTTCTGCAGTGTGTTCGCCTTCCTGGCACAGACCTGGGCCGTGCAGCGCACCTCGGCGAGCCGGGCCAGCCTGCTGCTCGGCACCGAGCCGATCTGGGCCGCCGCGGTCGGTGTCGGCCTCGCCGGCGAGCACTTCACCGCGTTGACGGGGCTCGGCGCGGCCCTGATGGTCGCGGGGACGTACTGGGGTCAGGCCGTGGAGCGCGCCCACCGCGCCCGGCACCCGCTGCCCGTCCGGGACACCACCGGGGCGCATCCCGCCGGGCGCGGCTCCCTGCCCCCGGAGAAGCGGACGGAGCAGTACGCCCGGGACGGCACGCCCGGCAGCGGCCCGCACGGCGGCGACCGGGACGCCCTCGGCCCGCACGGCGACGGACCCCACGACCAGGGCACGCGCGGCGACGACCGGCGGCACGACCAGGGCACGCTCGGCCGTGACCGGCACGGCTTCGGCCCGCACCGCGACGGACCCCACGACCACGGCACGCGCGGCGGGGACCGGCACGGTCCCGGCCCGTACGGCGACAGCATCCAGCACCCGCAGCTCACCGAAGAGGACACCTCATGCACGGCACCGGCCCCGACACCTACCAGCGCCTGATCGGCCTCCTCGACACCTCCGCCGTCGGCTACCGGCTCATCGACCATGCCCCCGAGGGCGCCACGGAGGCCGTCAGCGAACTGCGCGGGCACCCGGTCTCCGAGGCGGCCAAGTGCCTCGTGCTGCGGGTCAGGACCGACCGGCGGACCACACGGCACGTCCTCGCGGTCGTCCCCGGTGACCGGCGGGTGGACCTGGACGCCGTCCGGACGCTCTACGGCGCCCGCTATGCCGGATTCAGCGACGCGGCGACCGCGGAGCGACTGGCCCGTGCCGTGCCCGGCACGGTGCTCCCCTTCAGCTTCGACCCCGAGCTCGAACTTGTCGCCGACCCCGCCGTGGTCGCCCAGCCGCGGCTCTACTTCAACGCCGCCCGGCTGGACCGCTCCCTGGTGCTCTCCGGCGCCGACTACGCGCGGCTCGCCGCACCCCGGGTGGAACCCATCGCGAGCCCCGCCCCCGCGTGACGGTCCGGCACCCGGACCGGGCGGGGCGTCAGACCCGCTCGTCCGCGAGGTGCCGCAGCGGCCACGTGCCGTCCACCACGGCCGCCGCGTCGCCCTTGCGCCGCAGGAAGCTCTGGAAGTCCGCCGCCCACTCGGCGTACCACTCGATCTGCCGGCGGTGCAGCTCCGCCGGGCCGAGGGATGCGACCTTCGGGTGGCGGCCGGCTATCGCGGCGGCGAGGCGGGCCGCGGCGAGCGCGTCCGCCAGCGCGTCGTGCGCGGCGTCGAGCGCGACCCCGTACTCCGTGCAGACCGCCTCCAGATTCCGCTTGCCGCGGCGGTAGCGGTCCACGGAGCGGTCGATGGTGTACGGATCGATGACCGGGGCGGGGTCGGTGCCGCCCAGCCGGTCGCGCAGGGACGGCAGGCCGTACCGCCGCAGCTCGGCGGAGAGCAGTGTCAGATCGAAGGTGGCGTTGTACGCGACGACGGGCACGCCCGTCTGCCAGTAGCCGACGAGGACGGACGCGATGGCGTCGGCGACCTGGTCGGCCGGCCGGCCCTCGGCCGCCGCCCGTTCATTGCTGATGCCGTGGACCGCCACCGCGTCGGCCGGGATCTCGACGCCCGGATCGGCCAGCCACTCTCGGCGCCCGACCGGCTCTCCGCCCCGGACCTCGATCACCGCGCCGGTGACGATGCGCGCCTCGCGCGGGTCCGTCCCGGTCGTCTCCAGGTCGAAGCCGATCAGCAGCTCCCGGTGCCAGCCCATGGGCGGCCCCCCTTCTTCGTGGTGCTTTCCCCCAGTGGTCCCCACGATCGCATGGGCCACTGACAACGCGAGGACCGCATTCCGCTTGCCCGGGGTCCGGGCCCGTGAACCGTCCACGGGAGCGGAGTCCGGCGCGCTTCAGGACACCGGCCGCGAGTCCGACCAGGCGACCTCGAACTCCTCACGGTACGTGGGGAAAAGACCCTCTTCGGCGGTGTCGTCCGGTTTGACCACGCGTCCTCCGCCGCGGAGCACCAGGACCGGAGCCTCCATGCCCCGCGTCCGGCGCAGATACGACTGCACCACGGCGACGCCGTCCGAGCCGTCCCCGTCGACGAGGTACGCGGTGAAGCGCGGGGTCTCGTCGAAGACCTGGATCTCGAAGGCGCCCGGATCCCGCAGCCGGGACCTGACCCGGCGCATGTGCAGGATGTTCGTCTCCACGGAGCGGCTCAGCTCGCCCCGCTTGATGCCGAGTTCGCGTTCCCGGCGCTTCACCGCGCTGGACGCGGGGTTCAGGAACAGCAGCCGCACCCGGCAGCCCGACTCGGCGAGCCGCACCAGGCGCCGGCCGGAGAAGTTCTGCACCAGCAGGTTCAGGCCGATGCCGATGGCGTCCAGTCGGCGGGCGCCGCCGAAGAGGTCCTCGGCCGGGAACTGCCGCAGCAGCCGGACCCGGTCCGAGTGCACGCCGACCACGTCCGCGTACCGGTCGCCCACCAGGTTCTCAACGGCGTCGACCGGGAGCCGGCGCGCCGACGGCACGTCACTGCCCGCGCCGAGTATCTCCAGGAGCCGGGCCGAGGCACGCTCGGCCTGGGCCAGCACGGCCTCGGACAGGGCCCGGTTGCGCGAGACCACGTTCCGGGTGACTTCCAGCTCGTCCAGGGCGAGTTCGACGTCCCGGCGCTCGTCGAAGTACGGCTCGAAGCACGGCCAGTGCTGCACCATCAGCTCGCGCAGCTGCGGAAGCGTCAGGAAGCTGAGCACGTTGTCGTCGGCCGGGTCGAGCAAGTACCCCTTGCGGCGGCTGACTTCGCGTACGGCGACAGCGCGCTGCACCCACTCCTGGCCGGCCGGGCCGGCCGCCGCGACCACCCAGTCGTCGCCGTGGACGGGTTCGTAGATGGGACGCAGGACAGCGGCCACGACCGCGCGCAGCCGCTGCTCGACCAGATTCAGCCATATGTAGGCCCGGCCGGCCCGCTGGGCGCGCGTACGCACCTCGCGCCAGGCGTCGGCGCCCCAGTCCAGTTCCGGGCCGATGGAGCCCATCTCCATCGGCCGTGCCAGGGACACCGCGCCGGGCGGGACCTCTGTGGAGTTCCCCTCGTGACCCTCGTCACCAGGAGGCAGCTCCAGCCCTCCCGAGCCCACCCGTGCACCGCCTTCCGCTCCCCCGAGCTCTCCCCTTGTCAACGATCAAGGAAGGGTACTCCGGGAGCGGTCGGCGGTGCAGCCCGATGGACAGGTCGCTTCTCAACTGCCGTCTCGCGGACGCCCGTTCTGGTCGGCGAGGTCCGCCGGCGTGAGCGGATTCATAGCGGTGACGTCGCGCGGGGCTATGGAGAAGCCCTGCCAGTGCACCGGCATGGGCTGCTGGTCCTCGTCCCGCGCGATGTGGTGGAAGCCCACGTTCATCCATACGACGGGGTGGGTGAGCGTCTGCCCGTTGACCCACTTGTCGACGGACTTGCCGCCGCCGGTACCGCAGTTGCGCAGGTTGTCGCTGGCGAACTGCTCGCACTTCTTGTACTCGGTGAAGTAGATGTCGCTCTTGGTGTACGGACGTCCGGGGTACTTGGTGGAGGCGCCCGGGACGATCTCGTAGGACCGCGCGTGATTGTCCTTGTTCTTCCCGGAGTTGCTCACCACGCGCCACCAGCGCATGTTCTTGGCGTTGCCCGCGAGTTCCTTGGTGACCTTGGTGCGGGTCGTCTTGTTGGTCGGTCCCTGGCCGCCACGAGCGGGCGGGCTGACCACGGAGTCGTACTGCTCGACCTTGCTCTTGGGAGAGCCGTCCAGGCCGAAGTTGAGCCGCCAGAAGACGTTGTGGCTGTGGCTGGTGGCGTACGAGGTGGCGTTCTTGCCGAGCGGCCAGCCGCGCCCGTCACCGGCGTCGTAGTCCCCGGGAGAGAGGCTGCCGGTGGCGCCCACGTTCATGTGGAGGGTGCCGTCGTCCTGGAACCGCCACTCGGTGATGTACTCGTACCAGCCGACCTGGTTCACGGTGTAGACGAGCAGGTCCTTGCCCTGGGTCTGCCAGACCTTGTTCGCGGTGTCGCCCTGCATGCGGTAGGCGTGCCCCCGCGAACGGGTCGTGGCGCACAGGCCCTTGACGTCGGCGTGCTCCGGGTCCCATGCCTCCGGGACCTTGACGGTCTTGATGGTGCCGCCGGGACACTCGCCCGGCGCCATGTTCATCAGGCCCTGGCCGAAGCCGGCGCCCGTGAGGTCGCTGTACTCGGCCTGGCCGTCGTCGTAGGGCACATGGATCTGGGCGAGCTTGGCGCTGGTGAGGACCTTGATCGGCTGGGCCTCGCCCTTGGGCTGGTAGGAGATGTTCTCCAGGACCAGTCCGGCCTCGCTCTCGTAGTGCCAGCACATCCGCCAGGTGGTGCCGGTGGCGAGCTGCTGTTCGATCCGGTACGCCTCGCTGCAGTCGGCCGCCGCCGGGGCGGCCTTGGGCTGGGCGACGGCCGGCCCCCCGGCCGTCGTCACACCGACGGCGAGCGCGGCCGCCGTGAGGCCCACCGCCGCCCGGCTGCGGGCACGGCTGATTCTGTTGACGCGCATGAAGAAGTGACTCCCTTGCGATGAGCAGGAAAGAAGGGCACGAAGCACGGACGCGACCGCGGTGGTCGCCTCGGCGTGCGGCCGGAGGGCGGTCGGGCCCCCGGCCCGTGGGCGACAGGGCGGTGGTCGGCCGCCGGTCCCCCGAGCGACGCGCGGCGGTGGTCGGCCGCCGCGGCGCTCAGCCGAGCTTGCCGACCTTGCGGGCGCTCAGGTCGATCACCAGGGAACGGCTGTCGATCCACGGGCCGTTCCTGACCTTCGGGAAGAGCCGCACACAGCGGTGGTCGCCGCAGTCGGCGAGCACGGCCGGCCCGGCCCCCGGACTCGCCCGGTAGACCATGCTGTTGAGCAGCAGCTGGTCGGGCGAGGTGAGGTCCTTGCCGGTGGCGTCCCGGTAGTCGGCCTTCAGTCCCGCGCCGAGCGGATCGGCGATCAGGAGCTGGGCCGCCTCGGTCATCTCGGCGCGGCTGATCGGCGGCTGGACGCCGTGCTGCGTGCCCGTCTGCTCTACCTTGCCGGTGTCGAGATTGACGGTCCTGGTGACGAGCGTGTCGTCCTTGTAGTCGTAGTACGTCACGTCGGCGCGGCGCGGGACGCTCGCGTCGTCCAGCTCGTCGGCCTCGGGTTCGGTGAGGCCGACGCCGATGCGCTGCGGGCCGCGCTCGCCCTCGACGTTCTCGCTGGAGGCCAGCAGCTGCCGGTTGAGCGCGATGCGTTCGACGCGCCGCATCTCGTCGTCGGTGAGCGGGTCGCGCCCCGTGCCCTTGTCACCCTCCGCCGGTGCCCGCTCGACGACGCCGGGCTGTGCCGCCCCCTGCGCCGTCTGCCCGGCCTGCCGGGAGGACGCGCCTCCCCCTCCGGTGCCGTCCGAGTCGTCGGCCCCCGCCGACCCCGGCAGCGTGACGGCGACCATCGCCGCCGTTCCGGCCACCGCGATGGCCGCACCTGCCACCATCTTTCCCAGATGGCGGTGCACTGTCCTGCGCACAATCTCCCCCTACTCCCTGAGTGTCACTAGGAGTCCTTTGAGCCCCACTGGTTGGGCATAAGTGCGTATGCCCTGGTCACCCTGTAAGAGGGACGTAAGTCCTAGGAGGTTCCATCACTTTCGGGGAGACTCGGCCCGGAGTCGCCCCCAGCGGCGCAGCACTACTGGGAGAGTCGTATCCATGCAGGTCTGGCCTGGAGAGGCGTATCCACTCGGCGCGACGTACGACGGCGCCGGCACCAATTTCGCGGTCTTCTCGGAGGCCGCCGACCGGATCGAGCTGTGTCTGCTGCACGACGACGGCTCGGAGACAGCGGTGGAGCTGCGGGAGACCGACGCGTTCGTACGGCACGCGTATCTGCCCGGCATCATGCCGGGGCAGCGCTACGGATTCCGCGTGCACGGCCCGTACGCGCCGGGGCGCGGACTCCGCTGCAACTCCGCGAAGCTGCTGCTCGACCCGTACGCGAAGGCGATCAGCGGCGACATCAAGTGGGGCGAGGAGGTGTACGGCTATCACTTCGGGGCGCCCGACAAGAGGAACGATCTCGACTCGGCGCCGCACACCATGGCGTCCGTCGTGGTGAACCCCTACTTCGACTGGGGGGACGACCGGCGTCCCCGCACGGAGTACCACCACACGGTGCTCTACGAGGCCCACGTGAAGGGCCTCACGATGAAACACCCGGCGCTGCCCGACGAACTGCGCGGTACCTACGCGGCGCTGGCCCACCCGGCCATCATCGAACATCTGACCGGACTGGGTGTCACGGCTCTCGAACTCATGCCCGTGCACCAGTTCGTGAACGACCACCGGCTGGTGGAGATGGGTCTCAACAACTACTGGGGCTACAACACCATCGGCTTCTTCGCCCCGCACAACGCCTACGCGTCCTGGGGCGACCGCGGACAGCAGGTCCTCGAGTTCAAGTCCGCCGTCCGGGCGCTGCACGAGGCCGGGATCGAGGTCATCCTCGACGTGGTCTACAACCACACGGCCGAGGGGAACCACCTGGGCCCCACCCTGTCCTTCAAGGGGCTCGACAACCCGTCCTACTACCGGCTCACCGACGATCCGCGCTACTACATGGACACCACGGGGACCGGCAACTCCCTGCTCATGCGGTCCCCGCACGTACTGCAGCTGATCATGGACTCGCTGCGCTACTGGGTGACGGACATGCACGTCGACGGCTTCCGCTTCGACCTCGCGGCGACCCTCGCCCGGCAGTTCCACGAGGTGGACCGGCTGTCCTCGTTCTTCGACCTGGTGCAGCAGGACCCCGTGGTCTCGCAGGTGAAGCTGATCGCCGAGCCGTGGGACGTCGGCGAAGGCGGCTACCAGGTGGGCAACTTCCCGCCGCTGTGGACCGAGTGGAACGGCAAGTACCGCGACACCGTGCGGGACATGTGGCGGGGCGAGCCGCGCACGCTGGCGGAGTTCGCCTCCCGGCTCACCGGGTCCAGCGACCTCTACCAGGACGACGGCCGCCGTCCCCTGGCCTCCATCAACTTCGTGACCTGTCACGACGGCTTCACCATGCACGACCTCGTCTCCTACAACGAGAAGCACAACGACGCCAACGGAGAGGACAACCGCGACGGCGAGAGCCACAACCGGTCCTGGAACTGCGGCGCCGAAGGCGAGACCGACGACCCGGCCGTCCTGGAACTGCGGGCCCGTCAGATGCGCAACTTCCTCGCGACCCTGATGCTCTCCCAGGGCGTGCCGATGCTCAGCCACGGGGACGAGTTCGCCCGCACCCAGGGGGGCAACAACAACGGCTACTGCCAGGACAGCGAGCTGTCCTGGGTGCCGTGGCCGGAGGACGGCAGCCCGCTGCTGGACTTCACCCGCGCGATGGTGTGGCTGCGACGGGACCACCCGGTCTTCCGGCGCCGCCGCTTCTTCCACGGGCGGCCGGTGGAGGGCACGCACGACGACCTGTCGGACATCGCGTGGTTCACCCCGGAGGGCAAGGAGATGACCCAGCGCGACTGGGACTCGGCCCATGCGCGGGCGCTGACCGTGTTCCTCAACGGTCATGCCATCTCCGAGCCGGGCCCCCGGGGGGAGCGGATCTCCGACGACTCGTTCCTGCTCATGTTCAACGCCTCGCCGAAGACGCTGGACTTCGTGATCCCGGTCGATCACGGACGGCAGTGGCAGGTGGTCGTCGACACGGCACGCGCCGACGGAGTGCCACCGGGATCCGGCCAGAAGGTCCAGGCCGGTGACAGCCTGACCCTGGTGGATCGGAGCATGACGGTGCTGCAGCGGCCCGCCTGACGCGGCGCCGGTGACGGAGGGGCACGCACGCGTGGCGGGGTGTTTCGGACGGCGACCCGCCGCACGTCGTGCCCCTCCGGCCTGCGTGCCGCCGGAGGGCCGGACGCCTTCGCCGGGGTTCCCGGCGCCTCCGGTCGCCGGAAATCAGCCACCCGCGCGCGTGTCTGCGCCCGCGTCCATGACACGAAGGGCGGCCGGGCGGGTACGTAGGTCTGCATGAGATCTGAGCGCCCCGACCCGGTGACACCCACGGCCACGTACCGGCTGCAGCTGCAGCCGGAGTTCCCCTTCGGGGCGGCGGAGGCGGCCGTGCCGTACGTGGCCTCGCTCGGCGTCTCCCATCTGCATCTCTCCCCCGTCCTGGAGGCGGTCCCGGGTTCGCTGCACGGCTACGACGTGGTGGACCACGCGCGCGTACGGGCCGAGCTGGGCGGCGAGGAGGGGCTGCGGTCGCTGGCCCGCACCGCGCGGGAGCACGGCCTGGGGCTGGTGGTCGACATCGTGCCGAACCACATGGCGATGGCACCGCGGCACAACCGTCCGCTGTGGGAGGTGCTGCGGGAAGGCCCGGATTCGCCCTTCGCCCGCTGGTTCGACATCGACTGGCAGGCCCAGGACGGCCAGCTGCTGCTCCCGGTGCTCGGACAGCCGTTCGGCGCGGAGCAGGACCGGCTCAAGGTCGACGGTGACGTCCTTCGCTACTACGACCACGTGTTCCCCCTGCGCGAGGGCACCGAGGACCTGCCGCTGCCGCAACTCCTCGACGCGCAGTGGTACCGGCCGGTCTGGTGGCGGCTGGCCCGGACCGAGCTGAACTACCGCCGCTTCTTCAGCATCTCGGAGCTCATCGGGGTGCGGGTGGAGGACCCGCAGGTCTTCACCGCGACCCACGCGACGATCCTGCGGCTGCTCGGCGAGGGCGTGATCGACGGCCTGCGCATCGACCACCCCGACGGTCTCGCGGACCCGGACACCTACCTGCGCCGGCTGCACGAGGCGACCGGCGGGCGCTGGACGGTGGTCGAGAAGATCCTGGCCGACGGCGAACCGCTGCCGCCCTCCTGGCCCGTCGCGGGCACCACCGGATACGACGCCCTGCGGCACGTGGACGGCCTCTTCACGGACCCCGGGGGCGCCGGGGAACTCCTGGGCCGCTTCCGTGCCTTCGCGGCCCCAGGGAGCGACGCGGGCGGCCACTGGGAGGCCACGGTGCGGCGCGCCGCCCACGAGGTCGTCACCCACGAGCTGGCCACCGAGGTCGAGCGGCTCACGCGCGCCGCGGGCCGACTGTGCGCGAGCTCCCCCGAGCCGGAACTCCGCGACCGCGCCCCCTGGGCGCTGCGCACCGCCCTGCGCGAACTCCTCGTCCGCATGGAGGTCTACCGGCCGTACGCCTCCGGGGACGCGGCCTCCGTCGTCACCGAGGAGGCGGCGGCCGAGGCCCGGCAGGCCTTCACGGTGCCCGAGGAGGCACAGGCCGTGGACGTCGTACGCGACCTGGTGCTCGGCCGGGCGGGTGAGGGGCCGGGGCACGCGGAGTTCCGGGCCCGGTTCGCGCAGACCTCGTCCGCGCTGCGCGCCAAGTCCATGGAGGACACCGCGTTCTACCGGTACGTGCCCCTCCTGTCGGCGAACGAGGTCGGCGGCAACCCGGGCAGCCCGTCGGTGTCCCCGGCGGAGTTCCACGCCTACTGCGCGCGCGTGCAGCGCGACTGGCCCGCCACGGGAACCGTGCTGTCGACGCACGACACCAAGCGCAGCGCCGACGTGCGCGCGGCGGTCACCGTGCTCTCCGAATGCCCCGAACGGTGGGCCCGCGTCCTCGACGAGGTGACCGGCCCCGGCGCGGCCGGGGTGCCCGATCCCCAGGTGGCCTGGGCCGCCTGGCAGACCGTGTTCGGCCTCGGCCCGGCCGACGCGGAACGGGTCCGGGGAGCGATGACCAAGCACATCAGGGAGGCCGGACTGCGGACCACGTGGACCGAGCAGGACCCCGCGTACGAGGAGGCGGTGGCGGCCTTCGTCGAGGAAGGCCCCTGCGGGCCCCCGGCCCGGCTCGTGCACGACTTCCGGGGCACCGTCGAGCCGTACGTGCGGGCGAACGCCCTCGGTGCGGCCCTGGTCCAGCTGACCATGCCGGGCGTGCCGGACGTCTACCAGGGCACGGAGGGCGAGTACCGGGCCCTGGTCGACCCGGACAACCGGCGTCCGTTCGCACCGCAGGAGCGCCCCTCGGCGAAGGCCGCGCTCACCACGGCCGCCCTGCGGCTGCGGCGGCGGCGCCCGGACGTCTTCGGCGAGGGCGCGACGTACGCACCCCTCGACGCCGTGGGTCGGGCGGCGCCGCACTGCCTCGCCTTCGTGCGCTCCGGGGAGGTCGTCACGGCCGTCACGCGGCTGTCGCTGCGCCTGGCCGAGGACGGCGGCTGGCGGGACACCCGGCTGGAGCTGCCGCCCGGCCGGTGGGCCGATGTGCTCTCCCCGGGGCGGGAGTTCTCGGGACACGCGCAGATGGCGGAGCTCTTCGCCGAGCTGCCGGTGGCGTTGCTGGAACGGGTGTCCCGGGTCAGTCGACCCGCACCAGCAGGGTCCGCGGCGAGCGGTTGAGGAGGCCCGCCGCGGCGGGCCGGAAACCCGGCGCCCAGCGCAGCCGCGGGAGAGCCTCCAGCAGGGCGCCGAGGCCGCGCTCCGCGGTGCGCCGGGCCAGCCGGGCGCCGGGGCCCGCGTCGCCGGACAGGTCGTACGGCAGCTCCCCCGCGTCGGCACGGAAGGCGTCGTAGCGGTCGGGGTCGGCGAAGCGTGCCGGATCCCGGCCGGCGGCGCCCGGCAGACAGGCCACGGTCGCGCCGGCGGGGATCACGCCGACGGGCTCGGCGGCCCGGAGCGGGACGACGTGCAGGGGCGGGTCCCGGCGCAGGGACTCCGCCCAGGCTCCCCGCAGCAGCTCGGGACGCGCGCGGATCAGCTCCAGCTGGCCCGGGTGGTCCAACAGGTTGGCGAGGCACGAGGCGAGGGCGTGGCCGGTCCGCACGGCCGCGTCCAGCAGGTCCCCGGCGAGGGCGGTCACGGTCTCGTCGGGCAGCGGTCGGCCGTCGACGCGGGCGGTGCAGAGCACGGAGAGCAGGTCGGCGCGCGGGTGGGTGCGGCGGCGGCCCACGTACGGACGCAGCAGCGCCTCCCAGGGCGCCCCGCCGGGCCGCAGCAGTCCGCTCTCCCCGTGCCGGTCCGGGGGCGGCTCGCACCGCTCCCGGACGCGGCGGGTGTCCTCGCGGGGCAGACCGAGCACGACCACGGCCGCGGCGACGGGCAGCCAGTGGCAGAACTCCGCGACCAGATCGGCCTCCCGGCGTCGGGCCAGCCGGGAGGTCAGCACATGGGCGACGCGCTCGATCCCGGCGGTGAACGCCTCGTCGTGGAGCGCGGAGTGCAGCAGGGCCCGCGCACCCTGCGCCCGCGGCGGCACACCCGCCCGCGGCGCGGCGAGCCTCGGGTCCGCCAGGGCGGCGCGCACGTCGGCGTACCGGCTGACCAGCCAGGCCCCGACGGGCTCGTCGTAGACGAGGGGGAAGCCCTCGCGCAGGGCGCGGTAGAGCGGGAAGGGGTCGCGGGCGGTCCCGGGCGCGCCCAGGCTGGGCGGCGCCGGTCGCCGCGGCGGGAGCGGCGGACCGGCCGGCGGGGCGGGGGCCGTGGCGCCGCCGGGAAGGCCGTGAGGACACAGCACCGCCGGTCTCCCGCCTCTGGGTCTGCGCGCGGTGGACTCCGCGCGCGGCTGGTCCCCAGCGCACCACCGGACCCCCCGGACCGCAGTCCCGGTACGCCCGGCCGGGTGAACTCGGCCCGCCTCGGCCCGGCGGGCACCCCGGCTCCGCCGTCCCGGCCGCGGCGGGCGCGGACCCGGGCGGCACACGCCGGTGGCGGCGGGCGGGCGACCCGCTCGTGACCGCGTACGCTCCCGGGGCCCGGGCCCGTTGGACGGCGCGCAGGGGTGGACGGCCCCGCGCCGTCCGCGCCCGTGGCGCTCACGGCCGGGGCGGGGCGCCGGGGCGGCAGGCGGGCCGAGTCCGGCGCGGCCGCCGCACGACCCGCTGCCCGGCGGGCCCGCGGGCGTGCGCCCGGGCGGCCCGGGCTGCGGTCCCGGCCGGTGGTCCGGAGGGGTTCTCGGCACGGTGTGAAGTAGCGGTAGCGGCAACCCGGGCCCCCTGCTGACGGTAAATGCCCCCGGGCGCCCCGTGGAGCCGCCCCGGGATTTCCTTGACACTTCACCGAGTACGTGGAGTACTGCGGATTGCGAGTGCCGGGCGGACACGTCGGGGGTGAGTCCACTGCCGGAGCTGCGCTACCTCAGTGTGTCCGAACTCTTCTCGTCCGCACGGGCGCTGGCAGGCCACCGGCCGGGGCTGTGCACACTCAGGCAGGTCGGCGTCTCGCGCGCGGGCCGGGCCCTGCACCTGCTGTCCGTGGGCCACGCCGCGCGGGCGGTGCTCGTCGTGGCGGGGGCGCACGCCAACGAGCAGACGGGCGGCTCGACCGTGCTGGCGCTCGCCGAACGCGTGCTGGCGGAGCGGGAGTTGCGGGCCGACACCTCCTGGCACTTCCTGCTCTGCGCGGACCCGGACGGCGCGAGCCTGCATGTGGCCCCGGCCCCGCGCACCCTGCTCGACTACCACCTCGGGTTCTTCCGGCCCGCCGGGCCCGAGCAGCCCGAGTGGTCCCCGTCGGTGCTGCCGCCGGACCGGTTGCCGCCCGAGACGCGGACGCTCCTGCGGGTCATCGACGAGCTGCGCCCCTACCTCCAGGCGACGTTGCACGGCACCGATCTGGGCGGCAGCTGGGTGCAGTTGACCAAGGACGTGCCCGGTCTCGCCGAGCCGTTCGCCAAGTCCGCGGCGGAGCTGCACATCCCGGTGGAGACGGGAGCCTCGGACGCCGCCGGCTGGCCGGCCTCGGGACCCGGGGTCCATGTGATGCCGCCGCCCGGCTCGCACACGGCGTACCCGAGCATGCCGGACGACGCACGGCACAGCACCTGGTACCGCGCGCACCGGTACGGCGGTCTGACGGCCGTCGTCGAGGTGCCGATGTGGGCCAGCGACCTGGTGGACGATCCGGCGCCGCATCCCGCGCCGGCGGCGGCACTGCGGCATCTCGCACGGCGGCTGGCGCGGGACGCGGCGCAGGTGGAGCGGATCCTGGCGGAGGCCCTGCCGCGGCTGCCGGGCCCCGGCGGTCCGCTGCTCCGGGCCGCCCGGTGGGCGCTGGAACTGGCCCCGGGGCTGGCCTGCGACTGGGCCGAGGACCCGCCGGCGGACACCACGGCGGCGTACGTCGGCAGTGTCGACGCGTTCGGCCGCCGGCTGCCGCTGCGGGCCGCGGCGATGCTGCTGCGTGTCCTGCGGGAGGCCGACGACCGCGCGGTCCCCCGCCTGGAACGCCTGGTCGCACGCTGGAGCGAGGACTTCGCCGCGCACTTCCGGGGCCGGTGGGTACCCCTGGAGCACCAGGTCGAGCACCAGGCCCGCACGGTCGTCGCGGCGGCCCGCCACGCCCGCGCCGGGGCGGTGTGAGGCGAGGGCGGCACGCGCGCGTACGGAGCTGCGCGGGGTACGCGCGCATGGCGCCCCGGCCCGGTCCGCGACCCGCGTCCGCGGGCTCCCGCTCGTCGTCGCGGCCCGTCGACGGGTGGTCGGTCCGCCAGGCGATCAGTCGGACAGGGCGAACACCGTCCTCGTCTCGGCGGCCATCACGCACGCGTTGGGGAAGGTACGGCTGTACTCGGTCGGGCGTCCCGCCCACTCGCCGCGCGCGGAGACCGTCACCGGTGCGTAGACCATGGGGCAGACGGTGCCGGGGCCGGGCCGCAGTCGGGAGATGTCCCCCTGGACGGCCCGCAGTTCGTCGCACGCCTGCGCCGCGCGGAGGTGCCCCTGGGGCGGGTCGCAGAGCAGCAGCGTGCCGCGGGTGGCGCCGGAGCCGGTGGTGACCGTCAGGTAGAGCCAGTCGGCCGGGACCGCCGGCCGGGGGGCCGCCTGGGCGGGGGCGGGGAACAGCGCGAGGAGGGCGATCGCCGCCGGCAGACCGCCCCGTACCGCTCGATTGGTTTTCGTCATTCCCGGTGCATCGGCACGGCGGCCTGCGATCCCCACCCGGGCTCACCCGAACGCATGCGTCCGGCCTCGCGGCGTCGCGCCAGTTCGAAGGCGGCCAGCACGACGCGCGCCTGGAACTCGACCTGCCGCGCGACCGGCACCCAGCGGGCTCCGTATCCGTCGTGGTAGTCGGCGCACCACTCGTCGATGAGCCGGTCCAGCTCCGCCAGTACGCCGCTCGCCCCGGCGCCGGCCGCCAACTGGCGCAACAGGCCCGCCGTGCGCAGCGCGACCCGCCGCCCCGAGATGGCGAGGGCCGTCAGGCGCGCGGTGTCCAGCGGCGGCAGCGGGCGTCCGCCCCCGTCGTCGACGTCGGGGTCCCAGGAGTCGGCGAGTCCGGGGCCGACCAGTAAATAGTCGTCGACCGGCGCGAGGAGGCGGGCCGCGTCCGGGACGGCGTCCGCCGAGGGCCGGATCGACGCCCGTATCCCCCCGAGGAGTTCGGTGTCGCGGCGCAGCGACCGGCTCACCGTCCTGAGGACGGCGTCCGCGTCCGGGGGCCGGAGGGAGCTCTCCACGGCGGTCACGCCCCACATCGGCGCCTCCACGACGGCCGTCACCGTGCCGTGGGGGTGCGGGTGGAACCAGGTGGACTCCACGGCGGCCTCGGTGATGGCGGCGGCCAGGTCGCCCCTGCGCGGGGGCGGGATGCGATAGACGGCGGGGCCCAGGGTCGGCCAGTACAGGGTGTCGTAGGGACCCAGTTCGCGCGGGATGCCGAGCCGGGCGGCGGTGTGCGCGACGCGCTGGGCGAGGCCCGGCAGGTCGCGGGTGAGTTCGACGAAGCCGCCGCCCACGTCGACGCCGTGCAGCGAGGCCTGGAAGAAGGGCCGCAGCTCGTCCTGGAGGGCGAGTAGCGTGCGGGTCTCGGGCAGCGCGGCCGCGGCCGCTCCCTCGGGCAGCCATTCGGGCTGCTCCAGGAAGCCCGGCCGGAAGAAGTTCCGGAAGTAGTGGCCCAGGGTGTACGGGCCGGACAGCCAGGGCTCGTTGCGGCGCGCGCCGTCGGGGTCGAGGCAGAGCAGCAGGTTCCAGGTGACGTCGGCGTCCTTGCCCAACCGCGGTTCGGCCAGGGCCCGTTCGGCGAGTCGCAGGACGGTCGCCCCGCCCACCGGCTCGTTGGCGTGCGGTCCGGCGACGATCAGCGTGTGGCGGCTGCCGTGTCCCACGGACAGCAGCCACATCGGGGTGCCCGCCCGTGACGTCCCCGCGCGGCGCAGCCGGGCGTCCCGGGGGTGGCGGGCGACGAGTGCGGCCGCGCGGGCGCCCAGCTCGTCCACGGTCGGATAGCGGAGCACTGGCGGCAGGACGCACCTCACCTGAGAAGTGGGGCCGGCGGTTCACCTGATGTGTGTGAAGTAGGCACAGTCAGTCATGGCGCAGGGGGTACGTCAACACCACGTGGCAAGAAGGAAGTTGGCCGACCTCGCTGGGTAAACCCCAGGCCAGAGCTTGGCGGGCGGGGCGGCCCGGAGGCAGGCCGCCCTCACTCGGAGGCGAGCCGGAACGCCATCCGCCCGAACGCGACCTGATCGCCGTCCCGGACCACCGCCGCGCCGATGACGCGCCGTCCGTTCACCGTCGTGCCGTTGGTCGAGCCGAGGTCGCGCAGCACCCACAGCCCGCCCTGGCGGCTCAGTTCGGCGTGCACACGGGAGACGGTCTCGTGGTTCAGCCGGAGGCCGCTGGCGGGATCCCGGCCGATGCGCAACGGGTAGCCGCCGCCCGGGTTGGGCAGCTGGAGCTTGGGGAGGCGCTCGGCCTGCCAGGCCCTGCGCAGCCGTACGGAGAAACCCGACACCGCCTCGACGGTGCCGAAGACCAGGCGCGACCAGCGGCCCTCGGTGGCCAGATCCGCGGTGAGCACGGCGAGTTCCTCGGAGCGCCGGGCGGCCAGCGCCAGTTCCATGCGCCGGATGAAGGTGTCGTGCGAGAGGCGCCCGAGGGCGACGCCGTCACGGAGCACCTTCAGCGCCCTGTCGCGCTCGGCGTCCGAGGGCCGCGCGGGGTACGTGTGGAACTCGAAAGACGACGTCACGGTGGTGATTGTCGGACAGCGCGGCCGGAGTGTCCAGAAAACGGGGAAAGGACCACCGCGGCCGGCGGAATCGCCCGGCGCGGCAAAAGGGTCGATTCAAAAGCGAATTGATCTCGCGTGACGCACCATGGACGGGCGACGTCACGCTGAGCAGACGAGGGAGAACCGTCCGTGCAGTTCGAGGTGTGGGCACCACAGGCCGACCGGGTCACGCTCCAGTGCGGTGGCACCGCGCACGCGTTGGGGCGCGATCCGGACCGTGCGGGATGGTGGACGGGAGAGGCCGACGCGCAGGACGGCACGCGGTACGGGTTCGCCGTGGACGACGGTCCCGTGCTGCCCGATCCGCGCTCGCGGCGGCAGCCCGACGGCCCGGACGGGCTGAGCGCGGTCGTCGACCAGGGGCGCTACGCCTGGCGCCACCCCTGGCCGGGCCGCGGCCTGCCGGGCGCGGTCCTGTACGAGCTGCACGTGGGGACGTACACGCGCGAGGGCACCCTGGACGCGGCCGCCGCACGGCTGGAGCACCTGGCGGACCTGGGCGTGACGCATGTCGAGCTGATGCCGCTGTGCCCCTTCCCCGGCCGGCACGGCTGGGGGTACGAGGGGGTCTCGCTGTGGGCCGTGCACGAGCCGTACGGCGGGCCCGAGGCACTGAAACGGTTCGTCGACCGGGCGCACGAGCTGGGGCTCGGCGTCGTCCTGGACGTCGTGCACAACCACCTGGGCCCCTCCGGCAACTACCTGCCGGCGTTCGGGCCGTACTTCACGGACACCCATCAGACGCCCTGGGGCTCCGCCGTGAACCTGGACGCGCCCGGCTCCGACGACGTGCGCGCGTACCTCGTCGGCAGCGCGCTGGCATGGCTGCGGGACTACCGGCTCGACGGGCTGCGCCTGGACGCGGTGCACGCGCTCGTGGACACGCGGGCCCTGCACTTCCTCGAGGAACTGTCGACGGCCGTCGACGAGCTGGCCGCCGACGTCGGCCGGCCCCTGTTCCTGGTCGCGGAGTCGGACCTGAACGACCCGCGGCTCGTCCGGCCCCGCAAGGAGGGCGGCCTCGGACTGCACGCCCAGTGGAACGACGACTTCCACCACGCCCTGCACACGACGCTGACCGGTGAAGGCCAGGGCTACTACGCGGACTTCGCCAGGTCCCCGCTCGCGGCGCTCGCGAAGACGCTGACTTCCGGGTTCTTCCACGACGGAACGTATTCGAGCTTCCGGGGCCGCCGGCACGGCCGGCCGCTGGACCGTACGCACGTGTCGGCGCACCGGCTGCTGGGTTACTCCCAGACCCACGACCAGGTCGGCAACCGCGCCCTGGGCGACCGGCTCTCCGCCTCCCTCTCCCCCGGCCTGCTGGCCTGCGGGGCCGCACTGACGCTCACCGGCGCGCTCACGCCGATGCTGTTCATGGGCGAGGAGTGGGCGGCCGGCACTCCCTGGCAGTTCTTCACCGACCACACGGACCCCGAGCTGGCGGACGCCGTACGGCGGGGCAGGCGGCGGGAGTTCGCGGCGCACGGCTGGGCCGAGGAGGACGTGCCCGATCCGCAGGACCCGGCGACCCGGGAGCGTTCGTGTCTGGACTGGTCCGAGCTGGAACCGGGGCCGGACAACGCCCTCCACACCCGCGTCCTGGCCTGGTACCGCGACCTGATCGCCCTGCGCCACCGGCTGGCCGACCTCTCCGACCCCGATCTCGCGGCGGTCAAGGTCGCCTACGACGAGCAGGCCCGCTGGCTCGCCCTCGGGCGCGGGGACGTCCGGGTGGCCGTGAACCTCGGCAAGGAGCCGGCGGTGATCCCGCTCGGGCTCAGGCGGGCCCGCGTACTGGCCGCGTGGGAGCCGGTGACGGCCCCGGGGCCGGACGGGCTGCTGAGCCTGCCGGGCGAGTCCTGCGTGGTGCTGACCCAGGCCTGAGAGGCATCCCGGCGCTCAGGGCCCGTCGTCCGGCCCGTCCCGCAGATCGGTGACGCGTTCCAGGAGGATCGGCTCCCAGGCGCGGTGGAGCCGGGTGCGCAGGAGCGGCAGGTCGGCGCCCGCGCGGCCGTGGAGCCGGTCGGCGAGGCGCAGCACCGCGTCGCAGCGGGCCAGCCACAGGCCGCGCAGGCAGGGGCGCGCCCCGTACCCCGCGAGCGTCGCGGCGCGCACGGCGGCGGGGGCGCCGACGGCGACGGCGAGTCCGGCGATGTCCTCGGCGGGATCGCCGAGCACGGCGCCGGTCCAGTCGAGGACGCCGCGCACCCGTCCGTCGCCGCTGAGCACGAGATGCCCGCCCGTGAGCCCGTGGTGCACGAGGACCGCGCCGCCGGGCTGGGCGGCGAGCTGGACCGCCCCGGGCGCGGTGAGCTGACCGAGCCGGGCGGGGTCGAACTCGTCGGCGTCGGCGAGCCGTCCGGCGGCCTCCTCGGCCGCGGAGCGCAGCTCCTCCAGGGAACGCGGCGCCGTGCGCGGGACGCCGAGCGTCTCGGCCTGCCGGACGGGGACGTCACGCAGCCCGGTGAGCAGCCCCGCCAGGTCCGCCTCGCCCACCGCCGAGACGGCGCGCTCCTCGGCGCTGGCGCCGGGCAGCCTGGTGTCGAGCGTGAAGGCCGGGCCGCCGTCGGCTCCGTCGCCGTGGGCGACGCTCACCGGGACGGGGACCGGCACGTGCGGCCGTGCGAGGTCGCGCAGCCGCAGTTCGCGGCGCAGCAGCACGGCGGCCTCGCGGTCGGGGGCGAGGCGCAGCACATGACGGGTGCCGACCCACCAGGTGCGGTGGGCGCCGTCGTCCACCACGGGCCGGACGTCGGGTCCCGCGCCGGCCGCGCCGCCGTCGGCGAGCAGCGAGCGGACCAGTCGGCGGACGGTGTCCGCGGTCGGTGTCGAGCCTTGGGTCATGGTCGCGCCATTGCCGTTCGGGACGTGGTGGGAGTCTTCCGGTGCTCGGTCAGTCGACGATCATCAGTTCGCGGTCGGTGGTGTTGAGGCGGCGTCCGCCGTCCTCGGTGACGGTCACGATGTCCTCGATGCGTACCCCGAAACGGCCCGGGAGATAGATGCCCGGTTCCACGGAGAAGCACATCCCGGGGACGAGGGGCTGTTCCTCGCCCTCGATCATGTACGGCGGCTCGTGGGTGGTGACGCCGATGCCGTGGCCGGTGCGGTGGATGAAGCGGTCGCCGTATCCGGCGTCGTCGACGACCGCGCGGGCGGCCCGGTCGACGTCCTGGCAGGCGGCTCCCGGCCGGACCGCCCGGACCCCCTCCTCCTGGGCCGCGCGCACGATGTCGTGCACCGTGCGCTCCTCGTCATCCGGCTCGCCGACGTGCACGGTGCGGGAGGTGTCGGAGCCGTAGCCGTGCACGAGGCCGCCGAAGTCGAGGACGACCATGTCGCCGCGTTCGATGACCCGGTCACCGGCCTCGTGGTGCGGGTTGGCGCCGTTCGGGCCGGAGCCGACGACGGTGAAGTCGACCTGGGAGTGCCCGTGCTGCCGCAGCAGGTCGGCGAGGTCGGCGGCGACGTCGGTCTCCCGGCGCCCGGCGAAGGGGACCTTCAGGATCTCCTCGTACGTGGCGTCGGCGGCGGCGCCGGCGGCCGCCAGACGCTCCAGCTCCGCGGCGTCCTTGACCGCGCGCAGCATCGGCAGGGACTCGGTGAGCGAGGCGTAGCGCGTGTCGGGCAGCCGCTGCTGGAGGCCGAGCAGGTGCATGGCCCACGCGTTGTCGCTGACTCCGAAGCGGCCGGCGCGGTCGAGCAGGGCGGCGGTCGCCTCGTAGGGGTCGGTGCCGTCGGTCCAGTCGCGGAGGGTCAGCGCGCTCGCCGCTGCCGCTGCCGCCGCGTCCGGGGCCTCCAGGGTGGGGACCACCAGGACCGGGTCCTCCCCGGGCCTGAGCACCAGCAGGGTGAGTCGTTCGGTCTCCACCGGCCGGTACCCGGTCAGCCAGACGAGGTCGGGGCCGGGCGCGACCAGGACGCCGGCGAGACCGGCGTCGGCAGCGGACCGCGCCGCCCGGCGCATCCGTGCCGCGTAGTCGTCGGCGGTGAAGGGCTCGGGCGTGCCGGTCATCCATGCCTCCGTGTGTCCGGAGTTCCCCCAGGGGCCTACGGGCAGCATCCTGCCCCTCCGGTGCGGCCCGCGCGAGCCGGTTGCGTCGGTTGATCCATGGCACGGCCGACGGCGGGGTGCCGGCACCGCGCCCCGGTGCTCGTCACCCACCGCGGAGGCGGGGTTGTCGCCGCCGATCCGCTAATGCTTAGATGCGTTTCATCCATTAGTCGCGTGGGTGCAGCGTCCGCGCGGCCGGCAAGGAGGGGGCGGCCATGCTCGTGCTGGCGCACATCAGCGACCTGCACCTGGACGGGACGGAGCGGGCCACGGCGAGGGCCCGGCGGGTACGCGACCGGCTGTGGGGGCTGCGGGGACGGGTGGACGCCCTTCTGGTCACCGGCGACATCGCCGACCACGGCACGGAGGCGGAGTACGAGGAGGCCGCCCGCCTGCTCGGGCTCCGCGGTGCCCGACCGGGCACCCCCGCGCCCTTTCCCGTGCTGGCCTGCCCGGGCAACCACGACGTCCGCGCCCCCTTTCGCAAGGCGCTGCTCGGGGAGCCCGCGAGCGACGGCCCCGTCAACCGCCTGCACCTCCTCGACGGCGCCGCCGTGCTGATGTGCGACTCCAGCATTCCGGGCAGCGACGAGGGCGCGCTCGACGCGGAGACGTACCGCTGGATCGAGGCCACGCTCGACGAGCTGGACGGCGGCCTCCCGGTGCTGCTCGCCTTCCACCATCCGCCGGCGGCCCTGCACCACCCCCTGCCGGACGCGTACCCGTTGCGCGAGGCGGGGGCCCTGGAGGCCCTGCTGCGGCGCCGGCCGGAGATCGTCGGACTCGTCACCGGTCACGCCCACACTCCGGCGGCCACGACGTTCGCCGGGCGCCCGCTCCTCGTCGGCCCGGGGGTGACGTGGACGCTGCGACTGCCCTGGGAGGGCGAGGGTGCGGCGGACCTGGACGCCCCGCCCGGGCTCGCGTTCCACGTGCTCGACGACGAGCGGCGGCTGACCAGCCATTTCAGGGTGGCGTGAGGACCGCGCCCCCGAGCGGCGCCCCGCACCTGCTCGGCACCCCCGTGAGCGGCGTGTGCCGAGCGCCGGTTCCGCGGCGGCGCTCCACGGTGGGGCACTGTGCGTCAGGTGACGACACCGGGCGTCGCGGACAGCCGCTGCCGGGCGCCGTTCGCGTGCCGCACGGTCAGCGTGACGGGGGACCCGGACCGTACGGCCGCCACCGCACGCGCGAGTCCCTCGGCGGAGTCGACCCGCGTCGCACCGAGGGCCAGCAGGACGTCACCGCGCACCAGACCCGCCGAAGCGCCCGGCCCCGGCTGATGGACACCGACGACGAGCGCTCCGCCACCCCGCGGCACGTCCACGGCCTCGACTCCGAGCGTGAGGCGGGCCGGGCTTCCCCTCCATGCGGAACTCCCCAGCCCCGAGGCCGACTTGGCCCCCACGGACGGGCTCCGGCCGGCGGTCTCCCCCGGCTCGGCCGACCCCGCCGGTGAGCCGGACTCCCCCGGGGCACCCGCGCGTCCGGACGGGACGGGCACCGCGGGCGCACCGGAGCCCGGCTGCCGCTGCAGCTCCGCCAGCCTGCTCATGCCGATCACGGCGGCGCCCACGGTGCCGAGGCCCACGCCCGACAGCACGAGTCCCGTCGCGACGCACAGGCCGAAGAGCCAGGTCGCGAACCGCCTGCCGCGCCGCCGGGCGGCGTGCGGACGCCGGGGCGCGCCGCCCGGCTTGCGACCACCCGGGGGGCGGTCGTCACCTGACTCCCGGCCCGGCATCGGCTTGGGACGCAACGCAGTCTGTTCCATGGCTCGCCTCCGGCAGATGCTCTACCCCGTGCTCCGCCGCGCGACGATTCACCAACGAGTGAGACTGGATACCGCGTTCGAACCGATGCCCCTCCCCCGGGCGGGGCGTCAGCCCGTGTGACCGTCGTGCCCGCCGTGGCCCGTGCCGTGGTCGAACGCCATCACCTCCCGGGGCACGACCACGAAGGGCCGCATCATGCCCATGTCCTCGTGCTCCAGGAGATGGCAGTGGTACATGAACCGGCCGTACGCGCCGTCGAAGCGGCCCATCACGCGCACGAGCTGACGGCCGGGCACCCGGAAGGTGTCCTTGTACCCCCGCTCGTTCGGGGCCGTGGGGAGGTCGCCGGTGTACCGGAGGGGGCCGAGGGTGCCCCCGACGCCCACGTCGAAGCCGGAGACGTCGTACGCGTCGCGTCCCATCAGCTGGAAGTCGGCGAGATGGATGTGCATGGGGTGGGTGATCGGCACCAGGTTGAGGAAGCTCCACTGCTCGTAACTGCCCTCGGCGACGGTGAAGCCCAGGCCGTCGTTGAACGTGCGCGCCGTGCGGCGGTACGTCTTGGTGACGCCGTCCCGGCCGGTCACCTGGATGACCCCGTCGGTGGGGACCTGGACGAGGCCCGGGTCCTCGACCTCGGTCATCTCCCAGATCTCGGGGTGCCCGCCGCCGCCCTTGGTGGGGGGCGGGGTGAGCACGATCAGGCGGTGGCCGTGCTCGACGTCGTGCGTGATCCGGCGGAAGGACCCGGAGAGGATCTCGGGCAGCTCGAACGTGTCCGGCGGCTCGGGCTCGCAGCCGCCGACCCGGAACTCCATCACCTCGGGAAAGGGGACGTCGTTCAGCGGGTCGGGCACACCCGGTGGCTGCCCGCTCCCCTTGTTCACCAGCCGCAGCCGCCGGCCCGCGAACGCCCGGAAGTCGGCCAGCAGGTCGAACCGCTCCGCCGGGGCGGCGGTCAGGGCGGGCAGCGACGCGTCGAAGTCGACCGGCACGGGGCGGGGCAGCAGACCGCCGTCACTGCCGATCTGGTGCAGGACGCCGGGCACCGGGACGTTGTCCTCGTCGACCAGGACGAGGTCGTAGATGCGCGCGTTCGACGCGTTCACCAGCCGGAAGCGGTACCACGCGGCGTCCACGTCGGCGTACGGCCAGATGGTGCCGTTGACCGTCGTGTACGGACCGGTGAACGGCAGGGTAACCGGCTTCCCGGTCTCCGGGTTCCGCGGCTGGACGACGACGGTCTTGTGCAGCAGCCGCCCGTTCAGCCGGCCGTCCTCGTCCGTGTCCAGGTTCCGGTCGGCGAGCAGGAGCGGGATCTCCCGCTCCCCCGAGGGGAGGCCGAGCGCGTCCTCCTCGTCGTCACGGACGAGGTAGGTGCCGTAGAGGCCGGAGTACACGTTCCACCGGGTGATGTTCATGGCGTGGTCGTGGTACCACCACTGCACGGCCTGGTGGTCGTTGCCGTACTCGGAGAGCTGGGCGTCGCCGGGGCCCACCGCGTTGTCGGTCCACCCGTCGTTGCCGCCGCCCGTCTGGGCGCCGTGCAGGTGCGTCACCGTCCAGGCGGGCAGCGCCGCGACACCCTTGAGCGGCTCGGCGCCCCCGCGGCCCGGCTCGGTGGTGGGCTGGGGGGTGCCGGGGGCGGCGGCGGGCACCTCCACGGCGGTGACCGGGTACTCGGCACCGCGCGGGATGCGGTTGGTCCAGGCGATGCGCACGCGCCGGCCGCGGCGCACCTCCACGGTGGGCCCCGGCACCGATCCGTCGTACCCCCACATCAGGGTCGGCGGCAGCTGCGGGTGCAGCCGCACCCAGGTCGGGCGCAGCGCGATCTCGGTCTCCCGGAGCGGGTCGTCCGAGCCGGGCCGCAGGACGGGCGGCACCCGCAAGGCACTGACGTAGGGCGCGAGTTCCCCCGGGGCGGGCGCCGGCTCCGCCCCCTCCCTCGCGTCCCCGATCCGGTCACTCACCCTTTCGACGACATCGGTCAAGGTCGAACACCCCCGTGTTCCCGGCCTGAGCGGCCCCCGTGGTGCGGCCCGGTCGGGGCCGCCTTCACCTCGAAGGACTCGCGAGGCACCACCGACGTTCCAGGAATGCCCCATTCCGGGCAAAGATGGCCGAAACGAGGGCGCCCTGGCCCGTGGCGGGGACGGGCGTACCGCCCCGGCACTCGGTGGGGAGCGTCCCGGGACGGTACCGAGGCGTCACACGGAGACGGGAGCCCCGGCCGACGACCAGGTGAACGGAAGGGCCGGCACCTGGTCGGGGACGAACCCGTGGGCGCGGCGGGCCAGGTCGGCGGCGCCGTAGCGACGGCAGTCCTGGTGCCATTTCAGAATGCCGGCCATCCAGTTCTGCAGCTCCCCGACATAGCCCTCCATGATGCCGCGGGCCTCCTCCGAGAGCTTGAAGTCCTCGTACAGGATGGGCAGTTCATGGGCCGCGACGTGCTGGAACTGCTGCATGCGCTGGGTCATCAGGTCATGGATGACGCCGAGCCCGGTCGGGTAGTCGCAGCCGAAGAAGTTCTGCACGACGAGGATGCCGTTGTGCACCTCGCCCTCGTACTCGATCTCCTTCTGGTACGAGAAGACGTCGTTCAGCAGCATCGCGTAGTCCATCGCCGCGTTCTCCAGCGAGCGGACCGGGCCGCTGCGGTAGACCTCCGGTGGGACCTGCGGGCCGTGGCCGAGCCGGCACAGGTTCATGGTCAGCTCGGAGCCGAAGGTGGCGCGGCGCATCTCCAGGTAGTCGACCGGGTCCGGGATGCGGTTCTGGATCTGGTTGGCGAGCTCCCACACCCAGCTCTCCGTCATCACGTCGACCGCGGCCTTCAGGGTCCGGCGCGCCTGCGGGGTCATCCCGGCCGTCGTCCGCGTCCACAGGTCGACGAGCCCGCGCTCCATGCCGTTGGCGGGGACCGGGGGCTCCTCGCCGTCCACGGGCATGCAGGCCGAGAGCCGCGCGGTGCACACCTTGGCGGTCGCCAGGTCCCGGCGGTGCCCGAAGACGAGCGGGTAGTAGTCGTCGCCGTAGGTGCCCCAGGCGAGCCACTGGGACGCCAGGTCGAGGCCTTCGGGGGTGGCGTCCGGATGGATGCCGGCCGCGCACAACGGCAGGTCGTAGGCGGCGAGTTTGTCCTCGTCCCAGACCCCCTCGGCAAGGATTCCCATGGCGTGCGCCCAGCCGGTGATGCGGTGGCGCGCGCCGTCCAGGTGAGGGCTGAGCGTCACCGGGAACGGCATGTGGAAGTCCGGCAGTCGCGAGGGGCCGACCTTCTGGAAGGGCACATGGGTGAACGACCGCATCCGCTCGGCGCCGGCGGAGGAGAGCAGGGCGCCGACGTCGGCCGCGGAGGTGCCGAACCCGGAGGCGCCGAAGGGTTCCGTCGCGAGGGCCCCCTCGTTCATGTACCGGCTGGAGCGCATGTGCCACTCGTGCCCGCCGGACTGCCAGTCCTGCAGGCCCCGCGCGTACGCCGCGACGGCCGCGACCTCGTCGGGGGCGAGCCCCTGTTCCAGGGCGAGCGCGGGCACCTCGGTGAGCGCCGTGTGCTCGAACTGCTGCAGGCGCGAGGTGAGGACGTCGTTGACCGTCTCGGCGGCCTCCTGCGTCGTACAGCCGAAGAAGGTCTCCAGGACGAGGACGCCGTTGCTCAGCTCGCCCTCCTCCTCCACCTCGCGCTGGTAGGAGAAGAGGTCGTTGCGCAGGTGCACCCCGTCGGAGAACGTCTCCATCAGCACGCGCAGCGGCCGTGACCCGGCGACGCGGGCGGGCACCTCGGCCGTCGCGTACTCGACGAGCCCCGCCGACCAGGGGGCTCCGCCCACCTTGCGGCGCATCTCGATGTACTCGACGGGGTTGGCGATCCGCCCCTCGTTGATGTTGGACAGCTCCCAGAGCGATTCGTTCAGCAGGTGCTCGGTGGAGACGGCGAACCTGCGGCGCCAGTCCAGGGACATGACGGGGACCGTGCGCGCCCACAGGTCGGCGAGCCCCGCCTCGACCGGGTTCTCCGGCTCCGGCACGGGTGTGGCCAGGTCGAGCGGCATGAAGAGCGGCAGCCGGTCCAGGTAGGCCTTGCCGCCCTCGCGGTCCTGGGTGCGCTTGAAGGTCTCCAGGAAGTGGTCGTCGAAGAAGAACACCCACACGTACCAGTCGGTGATGAGCGAGAGCGCGGGACCGTCGCAGTCGGGGTGGGTATAGGCGCACAACAGTCCGTAGTCGTGCGCGTCAAGGTCGGACTGCTCCCAGATGCCGGAGCCCTCCAGCATGCCCATGCCGCGCGCCCACTCGGTCGTGTGGGCGCGGGCCTCGTCCACGTGCGGGTTGAGCCGCGCGGGATACGGCATGTAGAAGTGCGGGAGTTCGAACGGCTGCGTCATGGCCGGGCCCTACCCAGGCCCTCCCGCGGGCATCCGGGAGCCCGGACATGATCACACCATCGCGTGAAATGGTTCCATTGGCGTCCCCCGAGGGGGAGTTGTCGGCTCGCGCGCCCGGCAGCGCGCTCTTGCCGGGCAGCGGGGGGCCGGTCACCGTAGGCGCATGACCTCCTTCGTGCTGCCCCATGAAGTGCACGGCGACGGCTCCCACAAGGTGTTCGCGGTGCACGGCTGGTTCGCCGACCGGTCGGCGTACGCACCGCTCCTGCCGGACCTCGACCGCGCCTCGTTCCAGTACGCCCTGGTGGATCTGCGCGGCTACGGCGCGGCCCGGGAGGCGGCGGGCGCGTTCACGACCGCCGAGGCCGCCGCGGACCTGGTCCGGCTCGCCGACCTGCTCGGCTGGGACCGGTTCTCGGTGGTCGGGCATTCGATGGGCGGCAGTGTCGCGCAGCGGATGCTGGCGCTCGCCCCGCGGCGGCTGCGCCGGATCGTCGGGGTCTCGCCCGTGCCGGCCTCCGGGCTGCCGCTGCCCGCGGAGCAGTGGGAGCTGTTCGCGGAGGCGGCCCACCGGCCGGAGAACAGACGCGCCATCCTCGACTTCACGACCGGGGGCCGACGCCCCGCGGCCTGGCTCGACCGGATGGTGGCGCGCTCGCTCGCCCGCAGCGACACCAAGGCGTTCCGGGCCTGGCTGGACTCCTGGGCGGGCGAGGACTTCCACGCCGAGGTGGAGGGCGCGACGGTGCCGGCGCTGACCGTGACGGGGGCGCTGGATCCCGCCCTGTCCGCCGGGCTGATGGCGGAGACCTGGCTGCGCTGGTATCCGCACGGGCGGCACCACGAGTTGCCGGGGGCCGGCCACTACGCGATGGACGAGACACCCCTGGACCTGATCTCGGCCGTCGAGGCGTTCCTGCGCGAGGACGGCACGGACCCGGGTGGCGGAGCGGCGGCTCGGACGCCCGAGTCCACGAGGGCCGACGCCGACGCGCCGGTGGGGCCGGTTCCGGCAGGAGTCGCGGGCACGGGCGCGGACGTGGTGCCCGGCCCCGCGGGGACGGGGCAACCAGGCGGACCCGGGCCCGGCCCGGCCGGCGGGGGCCGCCGGACCGGTGCCGCCGCAGAAGGCGGCTCCGTGTGAGCGTGCGTCAGGCGCTGCCGGTCCCCGACGTGTTCGATCCGCGGCGGTACGGCGAAGGCGTGCCGTACGCCGCCTACCGGGTGCTGCGCGACCACTACCCGGTCGTCCGGCAGGAGGAGCCCGAGGTGCTCGGCTGGCCGGCGGGACCGGGCTTCTGGGCGGTGACCCGGCACGCCGACGTGGTCCGGGTGCTCAAGGACCCGGCGGTGTACTCCTCGTGGCTGGGCGCGACCCAGATCCGCGACCCCGACCCGGCCGACCTGCCGTTCATCCGCCGCATGATGCTCAACCAGGATCCGCCGGACCACGGCCGGCTGCGCCGGCTCGTGAGCCGGGCGTTCACGCCCCGCCGCATCGACCGCTTCGAGGCGTCGGCACGCGCCCGGGCCCGCGCTCTCCTGGCGCGCGGCATCGACGCGGCCCGCGCGGGCGACGGCACCTGCGACCTCGTCACGACGGTCACCGACGACTACGCCCTGCTGAATCTGGCGGACCTGCTCGGCGTACCGGAGAGCGACCGCGGGCTGTTGCTGCACTGGACGCGGCGGGTCATCGGCTACCAGGACCCGGAGGAGGCGGGCGAGCCGCCGACCGACGCCACCGGCCGGCCGGTCGACCCGCGCTCCCCCGCCGCCCTCGCCGACATGTTCGCGTACGCCCGGGAACTGGCCGCCCACAAACGGCGTCACCCGGCCGACGACCTCATGACGACGCTCGCCACCGACCCCGAACTCGCCGAGCCCGAGCTGGAGATGTTCTTCTTCCTGCTCACGATCGCGGGCAACGACACCGTGCGCAGCGCCGCACCCGGCGGCCTGCTCGCGCTCGCCGGACATCCGGAGGCCTGCCACGGCCTGCGTACGGGCCGGTACGAACTCAGCACGACGGTCGATGAGTTGCTGCGCTGGCACCCGCCGGTGCTGAGCTTCCGGCGGACCGCGGTCACCGACACCACGCTCGCCGGGCAGCGCATCCGCGCGGGCGACAAAGTGGTCGTGTTCCACGCGTCGGCCAATCGCGACGAGCGGGTGTTCACCCGTCCGGACCAGCTGGACCCGGCCCGCTCCCCGAACCCGCACGTCTCCTTCGGCGACGGGCCGCACGTCTGCCTCGGCGCGCACTTCGCCCGACTGCAACTGCGGGTGCTGTACGGGGAGACCCTTGAGGCGGTGCCCGCACCGCGGGTCGCCGCGCCTCCCGCCCGCCTGGTCTCCAACTTCATCAACGGCATCAAGTCGCTGCGGCTGCACGTGACATGAGCGGCCGCGGCAGGCCGGCGGCCGGGCGTCCGCTCAACGCCTGGCCTGGATCAGGGCGTGGGTGCCGCTCGTCCGCCAGCGCTGCCCCTGTGCGGCGACGAGTGCGGACTCGACGGCCGGCTCCAGGCCGACGACCACGTCCGACTTGAGGGTGCGCAGGGCGGCGACCGGACCGGGGAAGTACGCGGTGGCGTGGGCGAAGGACGTGGTGGGCGGCCACAGGCGGTCCCCCACCAGCCGGCGGTAGTTGAGGTCGCCCTTGAGGAGGGTCACGTCCGCCCGCCCGAACTCGGCGGCCAAGTCGTCCGGCATGTCGGCGTACGGCAGCGGCGCACAGGAGAACGGGTGGGCGCGGACCGTGAGGCGGCCGTCGGTCAGCGCGGACCAGAGACGGTGACCGGACGCGGCGGCGGCACCGCGCGCCCCGGTCAGCCGGCGCACGGCGTCGAGCAGGTCGGCGGTCGTGGCGTCGGAGACGTAGTACGGATACGGCTTCAGATGCAGCACGACGTGGTCCGCGCGGCCGTGGCACAGCAGGTGGTCGATCAGGAGCAGGTCGGGGATCAGCTCCCGGCCCGCGTTGTCCGCCACCACGCACACGGTGCCGCCGGTCAGCAGGGACCAGAGCAACTCGCTGTCGTCCGCGACGAGTTGGCTGCCTCCGGACGAGTCCTCCGCGGCGGAGAGCCGGAAGCCGAGATCGGCGCGGTTGCCCCAGAGCGCCCCGTGGAGGAGCGCGGTCGCCTGTTCCCCGGTCGGGTGGTCCGCCGACTCGTCGAGCGCGGCCAGCTCCGCGTCCGCCTCCGGGGTGCCGAGTTCGGCGAGCTTGAAGGGCCGGAAGGGGTCGATCCCGCGCCACGGTCCAGGCCCGAAGTACCCGACGGCTTCGAGGAGTTTCCGGTAGAAGTAGCTCTCCGCCCAGAGGAAGGGCGCGTCGAACCAGGAGCGGCCGACGTACGACCGGCAGCCCCAGGTCTCCCACTGCGCCCGGTCGTCGGCGTCCGGGCCCAGCGGCTCCACGACCCCCTCGGTGGCGCTCTTCAGCAGCGCGTCGAGGGCCCGGTGCTGCTCGGGGCCGTAGGGGAAGGCGTCCCGGACCTTCCGGATGAGCGCCGGATGCCGCTCGGCCAGCACGCTGTGCGGGAAGGACTCCGGGTCGCTGCTGACGATCACGGGGGCGTCGGGCATGGGGGTGCGTTCCTCCGGGACGGGTCAGGGCCTCGGAGGCACAGTAGCGTCCCCGGACGGTTCCCCCGGGGCGGCCGGTCCGTGGCCGCGCTCCCGGACCGCCGCGCTCGCGCCCCGGGGCGACCCGCCGGTCCCCCGGGGCCCGTGTGCGCACGGCCCGGGACCGCCGCGGTGGGGGGGGGGGGGGGGGTGTGGGGGGGGGGGGGGGGAGCGGGGGGGGGGGGGGGGGGTGGGGGAAGGGAGGGGGGGGGAAGTGGGTGTTTGGGGGGGGGGGGTTCCGAAC
>NZ_JBVHPY010000034.1:0-17192 GCF_055567695.1 Streptomyces sp. NPDC026417 | reverse complement strand
ATCCCCCCCCCCCCCTCCCCCCCCCCCCCCCCCCTCCCCCCCCCCCCCCCCCCCCCCCCCCCCCCCCTTTCCCCCCCCCCCCCCCCCCCCCCCCCCCCCCCCCCGCCGCTCCGGGACGGCCCGCTGCCGTCAGAACGTGAGCTTCCAGCCGTTGAGCGTGCCGGTGTCCTGCGCCGCGACGTCCTGGACGCGCAGCTTCCAGGTGCCGGACGCGCTCTCGCTCGACGCGTCGACGGTGTACGTGGTGTTCACGTTGTCCGCGGAGTCCGAGCCACTGGAGGACTTCAGCCGGTAGGCCGAGCCGTCCGGGGCGATCAGGTCGATCACCAGGTCACCGCGGTACGTGTGGGTGATGTCGACCCCGACCTTGAGGGCGGCGGGCGCGTTGCCGCTGCGCCCGCCGACGGTGATCGGCGACTCCACGGCGGAGCCCGCGTCCGGCACGGCGACCGCGCCGGTGCTGGTGTAGGTGGTGCCGGTCGAGGCGCCGGAACCGCTCACCGCCTGGACCGTCCTGGCCGCGTCCGCGAGACCCGCGCCGCAGCCGCCCGAGCAGGTGCCGGGCAGGGCACGGGCGTTCGTCTTGATCGCCGACTCGATCTGGGCGGGGGTGAGTGCCGGGTTCGCCGACTTCATCAGCGCGACGAGGCCGGCGATGTGCGGGGTGGCCATGCTGGTGCCCTGGTAGGAGGCGTACGACTCCGTGGAGGGCGTCTTCGTGCCGGAGTTCAGGGTGGACAGGATGCCGTTGGCGGTGCCGGTGCTGGTCTGGCCGCCGGGGGCCGCGATGTCGACGAGCGTGCCGTAATTGGAGTAGGAGGCACGGGAGCCGGTGCGGTTCGTCGCGGCGACGTTGACGACGTTGCTGCAGCTCGACGGGGAGAAGCCCGAGGTGTTGGAGTTCTCGTTGCCGGCCGCGACGACGACCGTCGTGCCCCGGTTCACGGCGGCGGTGATGGCGCTCTGGGTGGCCGCGGTGCAGGCACCGGAGCCGCCGAGGCTCATGTTGACGACCTTGGCCACGTTGGCGTTGGCGGGGACGCCGGAGACGGTGCCGCCGGACGCCCAGGTGATCGCGTCGATGATGTCGGAGTCGTAGCCGCCGCACTTGCCGAGGACCCGCAGCGGGGAGATCTTCGCCCCGTACGCGATGCCCGCGACGCCCTTGCCGTTGTTGGTGACCGCGGCGATGGTGCCGGCCACGTGCGTGCCGTGCCAGGAGGAGTTGCTCGAACCGGTGCCGGAGCCGCACGCGTCGGTCGCGTACCAGTCGCCCGGGTCGGCCGGGTTGGCGTCGCGCCCGTCGCCGTCGACGGAGACCGCGGTGTCGGAGATGAAGTCGTAGCCGGCGACGATGTTCGCGGCGAGGTCGGAGTGGGCGACGTAGCCGGTGTCGATGACGGCGACGGTCACCCCGCTGCCGGTCGAAGTGGACCAGGCGCCGGGGACGTTCATGCCCGCGGTGGTCTCGAACAGGTCCCACTGCTTGCCGTACTCGGTGTCGTTCGGGTCGGCCTGCGGGGTGTTGAGGCGGTCCGGCACGACGTAGGCGACCTGCGGGTCCGCGCGGTATTCGGCCATGACGTCGGCGACGTCGGCCTTGCCGAGCCGGTCACCGAGGTCGACGAGGGCGGCGCCGGTGCCGAGCCGGCGCCGGAAGTCGAGGTCCTCGCCGGCCTCCTTGCCCTTCGCCTCGGCGTCCGCGGAGGCCGCCTTGTCGGATCCGGCCTCGGCGGCGGTGGACTTGTACCCGACGATCAGGCGCTCGGCGGGCGCGGCCGGGGTCTCTCCGGTGGGGGCCGGGGAGGTCGCCCGCGCGACGGCGGGCTGGGCGGCGGCGGCCGAGGTGGCCGTTCCGGCCATCAGGGCGGCGGACACCGCGGCGACGGATATCAGCTTCCGTCCGGCGGTGCGGGAGGGGGACGTACGCAAGGGCTTTGCCTTTCGGGCCGGCTCCGGGCAGCGCGGAGCAGCGGTCGATTCGCTTCGTCCTCGAAGCGGCGGGGGGTGAATCGAGCAGTGCGCGGCGGCCGGCCGTACGCGAGCGGCCCACCTGGGGTTACCTGTGGGTCGGCTGTGCCCGAACGATAGGGAGACGGCGGGCGGAGCGGATACAGGGGAAACCCTCGATCTGGCCGGAAAACACCCTTGGGGCGGCCCACTTCGCCCGGTTCGCCGGCAGGTCCGGACCGATGCGCACGCGGGTGCCGACCGAGAAGCTCCTGTCGGCCGTCTCCGCGGCGGCCCGGCCGGCGGCCGAGAACCGCCGGCGTCCGCTGCTCCCGCACCAACCCCCGCGCCCGGTGAACACGGGCCCCCGATTCCCCGTACTGCACAGGGAACGGCCCCCTACGCGACAGCCCGAGGAGCCCCACCGGATGACCGCACATCGCACCGTCACCGCGGCCGCTGTCGCCGTGGCGGCCCCGCTCCTGCTGACGCCCCTGGCCGCGGGACCGGCCGCGGCCCACGGCGCACCGACGGATCCGGTCAGCCGGGTCGTGGCGTGCTCGCCCGAGGGCGGGAGCCGGGCCGGGTCCGCGGCCTGCCGGGCCGCGATCGCGTCGAACGGCGCCCCCTTCACCGCCTGGGACAACCTGCGGGTCGCCGGTGTCAACGGCAGGGACCGGCAGATGATCCCGGACGGGCGGCTGTGCAGCGGTGGTCTGCCCGCCTACAAGGGGCTCGACCTGGCCCGCACCGACTGGCCCGCGACCCGGCTCACACCGGGTGCTCCGCTGAACCTGGCCTACAGCTCGACGATTCCGCACACGGGCACGTTCAAGCTGTACCTGACCAAGCCCGGATACGACCCGTCGAAGCCCCTGACGTGGTCGGACCTTCCGACGCGGCCGTTCGCGACGGCCACCGACCCGGCCATGGTCCGGGGCGCCTACCGCATCGCAGCGAAGCTGCCCGCCGACCGGTCGGGGCGGCACGTGCTGTTCACCATCTGGCAGAACTCCAGCACCGCGGACACCTACTACTCGTGCTCGGACGTGGTGTTCGCGCGGCCCGCGCAGCAGGGGGCGACGGGTTCGGGCGCGGGCGCCTCCGCACCGGGCCGCGCGAGCGCCTCGGCCGAGCCACGGACGCCGGCGCCCTCGAAGAAGACCGAGCGGAAGAAGCCGGCGTCGGCGTCCGCGGCGGCCCCGGTACCGGCCGAGACCGCGACGCCCGTGGCGGACGCCGCGGCCGACGGGTCCGAGCCCGTCGCGGACAGCACGGCAGGCGGCCCCGGGGCGCTGCCGCTGGTGGCGGGCGGCGCCGGAGCGCTCCTGCTCGCCGCGGGCGTGGTGCTCGCCCGGCGCCGCCGCCGCGGGCGGGTCAGTTGACGAAGACCACCGGACTGCCCACCTGGCTGGTGTCCGTGACGGGGGCGTACCTGGCGGTGAAGTAGCCGTTGGCGAAGCACAGGGACGAGCCGGAGTACTTCGTGAAGTGCTGGTTGGCGAAGGCGATGCTGTTGTCGGTGTTGCTCGCCGTGCCGGACAGGGACGGCGCCCGGTAGACGCAGGTGACGCTGCCCAGCAGGGTGCGCAGGACGACGGTCGTCTGCACGGTCGAGCCGCTCGGCGGCGTCACGGTCACGGTGCCGTCGGAGGTGACGGTCGTGCTGTACGGCAGGTTGTTGACGGTGATGCCCGTGACACCGAGGACGCCGGTGACGTTGCTCGTGCAGCTGCTGCTCGTGAACGCGTGACCGGTGAGCGACTCGGTCGCCGTGCCGGGTGCGGCGGGGTTGTCGGCGGCGGTCGCGGTGAAGGTCGACGCGGAACACGAGACGCCGCTGGTCCCGCTGCTGCTGGAGTAGAACGTGGCGGCGGTGCCGCCGGCCAGCGACGCCGTCAGTACGTCGCCGGCGGCGACCGGGGCGCCGCCGAGGCTGCCGGTGGTGAGCACCGCGACGTCGGCCGCGGAGGCGGGGGACGCCGCCGAGACGGCGAGAGCGGCGGTGACACCGACGAGAGCGAGTAAGGACCGAGTGCGCATGGGGGTGCCTCTTCTCCGAAGTGGGGGGAGGTGCGGGTGGGTTCGGGACTCGCGGATGCGGACGGGTACGGGTACGGGTACGGAACGCGCGCAGATGCGGGGAGAGCACGAACCGCGGTGGAGGGGCCGGACGTGCCGAGGAGCACCGGAGCGCTCCGGGCACGCGGGGTCCGGCCGGTCCGGACGCGCGTGACGCGGCGGCCGTCTCCGGCGCGTGACGCTTCTGCGCCACGGACCGGCGGGGCAGCCGTACGGCCGGTCACCTCCAGCCGGGGAGGTGACCGGTGCCACGGGGGCGGTGGGGAGGGGGAGTTCGCGCCGCGTCCCCGAGGGGTCACCCGTGCCCCGGAACAAGGCGGGGGCCGGGAAGGTGACAGGCGCGGCGCGACGGATCCGGCGCCACGGATCCGTGGAAACAGGGGAAGTTGTAGACCCGTCGCTCCCTCAACGTCAAGGCGCTGTACGGAAGTTGGGGTGACCGGCGGTGCCGGCCGAGGAGCGGGCGAACTCCCGCTGCGGCGCGAAACGCGAGGTGGCCGGGCCGGCGGTCCACACGGGAGCGGCACCACCAACACCCTGTGCGCACAGGTCTCTTGACCCTGAGGTGTAACCCCCGGTAACTTCCTCGTCGGCTACTGCGGCGCCACGAGAAAGCCCTTGCATCCGCCGGGAGTAACGAGGAGGCGTGCGCCGCAGCCGCTGTCCGCGCCAGGACAACATGCCGCTGAAGCCCTACCCGCATTCACTGTGATCAGGGAGCAGACATGGCCTCGTCCTCGGACGCCACGGCGTCCCACGGTTCCACCTCCGGGAGACCGGAAAGCGGTTTAGCCACCGGCGGTGGCATCCGGCGCGGGCGGGTCCGCCTGCGACGCGCCGCGGTGATGGCGGTCCCCGCCACCGCGATCGCCGCCGGACTGATGATCCTCACCGCCCAGGGGGCGCTCGGCGTCCAGTTCGCCATCTCCGGTATGCCGTTCACCGTCACCGCGACGGAGCTGAACGGCACGGGCTTCGAGCAGTTCGGCGGCCTCGACACCATGGCCGAGGACAGCCCGAACGCCGGGGACACCGGCGGCCAGGTCCTGGTCGTCACCTCCGCCATCAAGGACGCGACCCTCACCAAGCTGTGCCAGAGCGTCGACCTGGGCGGCACGAACCTCGTCATCACCGCGGGCAGCGGCTCGGAGAAGGTGCGGGCGAGCCACCTGACCACCGACTCGACCGAGCTGTCCGGCGACGCGGCCTTCGACAACATCGAGATCGGCAACGACGCCAGCACCCTCGACAAGGCGGGCGTCCAGGGACCGAAGGGGGTCTTCAGCCAACAGGCCGACACCGTCCGCATCGCCCATCTGCGCCAGACCAACTACGCGACCACGGCGGCGGTGTTCAAGCTCCCCGGCCTCAAGCTCCGCTTCAGCGACCAGGCCTGCTGATGGCCGCCGAGCCGCAGCCGGCGGTGCGGGCGACTGCCGGAACCGGTGAGCGGCCGCCGGGGGCCCACACCCGGGCCCGGGCCGCCTTCCGGCGGTGGCGGGCCGGGCGCCCGTTCTGGGGAGGGCTGCTGCTCGCCGTCGGCGGCGCGGAGATCCTGCTGACCGAGAAGGCCTCGCTGAAGGTCGTCATGCACATCGGCATGCAGGGCGTGGCCGGCTACCTGCTGCCCGCCGTCATGCTCCTGTGCGGTCTGCTGGTCCTCTTCAACCCGGCCCAGCGGCTCTTCTACTCCCTGCTCGGCATCCTCCTGTCCCTGGGCACCTGGCTCACCTCCAACCTCGGCGGTTTCCTCGTCGGCCTCGTGCTCGGCGCCACCGGCAGCTGTCTGGCCTTCGGCTGGCTGCCGGACCAGGAACCACGCCGCGGCCTGCTGCGGCGGCACCGGACCGGCTGAGCCCTCCGCGGCGGGCGGGCGGCCACCCGCACTCGGTGCCGTGGGCCGTCGGTGATCCGGCCACGGCCCGCGAGGGCCTCTGTCGAGGCCGCGGACGGCGGCGTAGCCTGCGCTGCCGTAACGGCGTTCGACTGCCTGGAGGCTGCGATGGGGCAACCCCGCCCTTTACCGATCGACCCGACCGGCCGTGACATCCACGGCGAGGCGGCACGCATCCGGGCCAGGGGCGCGGTGGCCCGGGTCGAACTCCCGGGAGGAGTGGCTGCCTGGGCGGTCAGCAGCCCCGGACTGCTCCGGAGGCTGCTGACCGACCCGCGGGTCTCCAAGGACCCGCGCCGGCACTGGCCCGCCTGGATCGACGGTGAGATCTCGCCGGAGTGGCCGCTGTTCACCTGGGTCGCGGTGCGGAACATGTTCACTGCGTACGGCAGCGACCACCGGCGGCTGCGGCTCCTCGTCGCCAAGGCGTTCACGGCCCGCCGCACGGCCGCGCTCCGGCCCCGGATCGAGGAGATCACCCGGGACCTCCTCGACCGGCTCGACGAGGCGGGCCGCGGGGGTGAGCCGGTCGATCTGCGGGAGCGGTTCTGCTATCCGCTGCCGATCCAGGTGATCAGCGAGCTGTTCGGGCTGCCGGAGGAGCGCGGCGCCGAGCTGCGCGCCCTGGTGGACAGCATCTTCCACACCTCCGCGCCGCCGGAGGAGGTCACCGGCAGCTACGCCCGGCTGTACGCCGCGATGGCCGAACTGGTCGCCGCCAAACGGCAGTCGCCCGGTGACGACCTGACGTCCGGACTCATCGCGGCACGCGAGGACGGGGACGGCGGCAGGCTCGACGAACAGGAACTGCTCGACACCCTGGTGCTCATGATCAGCGCGGGGCACGAGACCACGGTCAACCTCATCGACAACGCCGTCCACGCCCTGCTCACCCATCCCCGGCAGCTCGCGCACGTCCGCGCCGGCCGTGCCTCCTGGGACGACGTCGTCGAGGAGACGCTGCGGGTCCAGGCGCCGGTGGCCAGTCTGCCGCTGCGCTACGCCGTCGAGGACCTCGACCTCGGCGAGCTCGGAGACCCCGCCGGTACGGTGATCCCGCGCGGTGAGGCCATCCTCGCGGCGTACGCCGCCGCCGGGCGCAGCACCGAGCGGTACGGGCCGGACGCCGACGTCTTCGACGTCACCCGGCTCGACAAGGAGCACCTCGCCTTCGGGCACGGGGTGCACCACTGCCTGGGTGCTCCGCTGGGGCGCCTGGAGGCCCGGGTGGCGCTCCCGGCGCTCTTCGAGCGCTTCCCGGGGCTCCGACTGGACGTCCCCGCACAGGAGTTGCTCCCGGTGGAGTCCTTCATCTCCAACGGCCACCGCTCCCTGCCGGTGCGGCTGACGGCGGCCCCGGGATAGCGGGAGGGCGGAGGCAGCCGGCGGCGCCGCATCCCCCGGATCCCGAGCGGCGCCGAGGAGCCCGGATCCGCTCAGGCCCAGGGGTCCGGGTCCGGCACACCCGGTGCGGCGCCGTCGAGCATCTGGCCGAGGGTGCGGGCGAGGCCGTCCTCCGTGTCGACGTGCGCGATCCACGGGACTCGGCCGAGGACCGCCGCCAGATCGTCGGTGACGAGGGCGTCGACCGTCGTGCGCAGTCCGTCGGGCACCGGGCCGTCGTCGAGACAGAGGCGGGCGAGCGCGGCGGCCACCCGGACGTCCGCGGGCCACGCGGGGTCGGACCAGAGGGCACCGGTCCAGGCGGCGGCGCGACGGCGGGCCTGCCCGCGGGCGAGTTCGGCGACGGCGAGGACCAGGCTCGCGCGGACGGCGGGGGACTCCTCGGCGGTCAGACGCGCGCGCAGGGCGTCGGTCGCACGTGCGGCCTCGCCCGAGGAGACGCCCAGGGCGTGGCAGGCGCCGGTGCGAAGCTCGGGGTCCGGGTCGCGCAGCAGCGCGAGGAGCACGTCGGCGTCGGCGCCCAGGGCGGTCCGTGAGGCCTCGATGGACCAGTTCATGGCGTAGCCGCCGCAGTCGTAGCGCCACTCCGGCGGCGTGCCCTGGAGGAAGGTGTCGCGGGTCCCGTGTCCCCAGTGGGCGAGCCGGGCCGCCGCGGTGGCGAGGCCCAGGGTGTCCACGCGGTGGTGCGCCGCCGGGTCGGCGGCCGTGCGCAGCAGGAACGGGACGGCCAGGGGTGCGGCGGAGCCGACCGTGCCCTGGTGGACCAGGCTCCCCCACAGCCGTCCCAGGGCGGCGTCGGCCGCCGCCGCGTCACCGGAGCGGAGCCGGGCCAGCAGCCCGGGCACGTCGTCGGCGGCTCCGTGCGCGTGCCGGAAGCGGCCCCAGGGCACCGCGTCGAAGCGGAAGCCGTCCTTGACGCTCCGCGGCATCCCGGCGACCACCGCGCGCACGTCGAGCGGAGTCCCCTCGTACCTCTCGAACCCGTGCTCGCGCACCTGATCGTGGTCCAGCACCCACTCCTGCGCGGTCACACCGCTCCCCGTCCCGTCGCTGATCGGACGGGCCCTGACTATCACGCCCGTCCCGGGGCTCGCGGCGGCGGGGCGGGCCGGACGGCCTCAGGGCGCCGCGCTGGAGGTCACCGTGAAACGCGCCCCGTCGGGGTCGCTCAGGAGGGCCTCGTCCCCGTCGCTCCCGCGCTTGAGGACGCTGCCCCCGTGGGCGAGCGCGGCCTCGGCGCAGGCCGCCACGTCGGAGACGGCGAAGTGGACCTGCCAGTGCGGCCGGAGCGCGGGGTCGGGAGCCGCCCCGAGCGCGCCGGAGTAGATCCGGGCGACCACGAGTCCCGCGCTGGTCAGCACGACCTCGTCCCCGTCGTAGTGGACCTCGCAGCCGCCGGGCCCGGCGGAGGCCCACCGCAGGACCTCGCCGTAGAAGATCGCGGCGTCGAAGGCGTCGCGGGTGTGCAGCCGTACGAAGGCGGGCGCGGCCCGGCGCCAGTGCTCCCAGCCGGCCACGAGCGCGCCTTCCCAGACGCCGAACACCGCTCCGTCGCGGTCGGCGAGCAGGGCGGCCCGTCCCGGCGGGAACGCGATGGGGCCCACGGCGGTCGTCCCGCCGCGCTCCTGGCTGCGGGACACGGCCGCGTCCGCGTCGGTCACGGCGAAGTACGGGGTCCAGGAGACGGCCATCTGCCATGCGCTGGCCACCTCGGCGGCGCCCGCGACCGGCACGCCGTTCGCCCGCGCGATCCGGAACTGGTCGCCGAGCCCGCCCCGGCTCCACTCCCAGCCGAGCACGGCCCCGTAGAAGGCCTCGGCGGCTCCCAGGTCACGGGCGCTCAGGCTGACCCAGCACGGTGCGCCGAACACCGAGTGGCTGGAGAGCACCTCGCCGTGGAGTGTTCTGTCGCTGTTCATGCCCGTACCGTCCCGGTCCCGCCGTCCGCCGTGCCGGGGACCGGTCCGGATCCGCTCCGGACCCGGTCGCCGCCCGGCGGCCGGACGACCTCAGCCGCGCCTGCATCCGCACTGGTCGGGCCCAGCATCTCCCGCCGCGGCGCCGGGCGCACCGCGGGGCACCCGTGCGGGTTCCGGGCTCCGCCGCCCGCACGCGTGCGGGCGGCGGGATCCCTCACGCCTCGTCGGGCGTCAGCCGCAGCGAGATCGAGTTGATGCAGTACCGCTGGTCCGTGGGCGTCGGGTAGCCCTCACCCTCGAACACGTGCCCGAGATGCGACCCGCACCGGGCGCACCGGACCTCCGTGCGCAGCATGCCGTGCGAACGGTCCTCGATCAGTTCGACCGCGTCGCTGTCCTTGGGGTCGAAGAAGCTCGGCCAGCCGCAGTGCGACTCGAACTTCTCCCCCGAGGTGAAGAGCTCCGCGCCGCACGCCCGGCAGGAGTACACGCCCTTCGTCCTGGTGTCGGTGTACTCACCGGTGAACGCCGGTTCGGTGCCGGCCTTGCGCAGGACGGTGTACTCGGCAGGAGTCAGCTCCGCGCGCCACTGCTCGTCCGGCTTTTCGATGTCGTACGACATGAAGCTCAACCCCTCACGAAAACGCTGTGCCTACTTCGACAGGCGGGCCAGGATCTCGGGACCGAGGTCGGTGACGTCCCCGGCGCCCATGGTGAGAACGAGATCACCGGGCTTCGCCATTCCCGCCACGGCGGCAGGCACCTCGGCCTTGTCGTGGAGGGGCGTCACGTCCGCGCCCGCGGCCCGGGCCGCGTCGATGATCAGTGCGCTGGTGACGCCCGGGATCGGGTCCTCGCGTGCGGGATAGATGTCGAGGACCACCGAGGCGTCGGCCAGGGAGAGGGCGTCGCCCATCTCCTTGCCCAGCTCCTGGGTGCGGGAGAAGAGGTGCGGCTGGAAGACGACCAGGATGCGCGAGTCGCCGGCCGCCGCGCGCATGGCCTCCAGGTCCGCGGTCATCTCGGTGGGGTGGTGCGCGTAGGAGTCGATGACCTGGACGCCGGCCGCCTCGCCCTTGAGCTGGAGGCGGCGCTTGACGCCGGTGTAGGAGGCCAGGGCCGGGGCCAGTTCCGTGGCCGGGATGCCGAGCGCGACGCCCGCCGCCAGTGCGGCCACCGCGTTGTGCGCGTAGTGGCGGCCGGGGACGGAGACCGCGAAGGTCAGCGGTGCGCCGTCCAGTTCGACGGTGACCTCGCTCTTCAGTCCCTGGGCGACGACCGACACGACCCGGACGTCGGCGTCCGCGGCCTCGCCGTACGTGACCACCTTGACGTTCCCGGACCTGACGCGGCGGGTCAGCTCGCGGGCCCCCTCGTGGTCCGAGGAGATCACCAGCGTGCCGCCCTCGGTGACGCGCTCCACGAAGGTCTCGAAGGACTCGTAGATCTCGTCCATCGAGGCGTAGTTGGCGTGGTGGTCCAGTTCCACGTTGAGGATGATCGCGACTTCGGGGGCGTACTTGTGGAAGCTGCGGTCGGACTCGTCCGCCTCGGCGACGAAGATGTCGCCGTCGCCGTGCAGGGCGTTGGAGCCGGGGGCGTCCAGGTCGCCGCCGATGGCGTAGGACGGGGCCAGCCCGAGCGACGACAGCGACACGGCCAGCATCGAGGTCGTCGTCGTCTTGCCGTGGGTGCCCGCCACGGCGATCGGACGCAGGCCGTCCATCAGCCGGGCCAGGGCGTCGGAGCGGTGGACGACCGGGATGCCGAGCTCCGCCGCGCGGGCCAGCTCCGGGTTGTCCGCGCGGATCGCCGAGGAGACGACGACGCAGGTGGCGTCGGCGGCCAGGTGCTCGGCCGCGTGCCCGATGTGCACCGTCGCCCCCAGGGCCCGCAGGGCCTCGGCGGTCGCCGAGTCCTTGGCGTCGCTGCCGGCCACCTCGGCGCCCCGCTGGGCGAGGATCTTCGCGATGCCCGACATCCCGGCTCCGCCGATCCCGATGAAGTGCGGTCGGTCCATGGCGGTAGGAAGGCCGGGTGCCATGCGTGTTCTCCCCAAGCGGTGCGGTGGTGACGACGAGCGGTAGGGCGGCAGCGGACGGCAGGAGCCCGGCGGCTGCGCGGGCCCCAGCCTATGCCTTGCTGTGGGAGAACAGTTTCAGCACCGGGACGCCCACCTTGTGGCGGGCCCGGGAGGCCCAGTCGCGGTGGAAGAACTCCTCCACGTAGTGCGGGTCCGTGAGCACGATGACCTCGTCGGCGTCGATCTCGTCGACCAGGCTCTTGAGCGCGTCCAGCGGGTGGTCCTCGATGAGCCGCCCCGCGGCCTCGCTGCCGGCCGCCCGCAGGGCGACCAGGGAGACGTCCAGAGCCTGCTGCCCCTGCCCGACCGCCTCCTCGCCCTCGGGCGTCTCGTCCTCGCGGACCGCCTCGTCCAGCTCGCCGAGGGCGACGTCGTCGATGGCCCGCAGCAGCCGGTCGGCCTGGTCGCCGCGGGGCTGGAGCAGTACGTGGAAGGCGACCGCCTCGTCGCCGTGCAGGGTCGTGACGAACTCCACGTCGGCGGACGTCAGGGCCTTCTCGATCATCAATACGCTTGTGAACACGACAGGCGCCCTTCTCCTCCGAGGGCCGTTGGGGCCCTGTCTCCTCAGGGGCCCGCTCGGCCCCTTCTCCTGCGTCTCGCGCACAGGCCGTCCCACGACCCTGCGGAAACCATCCTGCCCCGTAACCGCACGGGTACCGCGGGATTCGGTGTGCCCGGGCCGAGCCAGACCGGAACGACACGTTCCGTCACCGTGTCAAGTCCGACGGTATCGGCTGAACAGGAACCCGGCCTCCTCCAGCAGGGACGCGAGTTCGAAGCGCTGCGGCACGGCCACCGGGGGGCCCGAGGCGATGCGCTGGGCACCGCCCGCCGTGAGCATCGGGGACACGGTGAGGCACAGCTCGTCGAGGACCCCGGCGGCGACCAGCCGGCCCAGCAGGCGCGGGCCGCCCTCGGTGAGCTGCCGGGTCAGGCCGCGCTCGCCGAGCGCCCGGACCGCACGGGCGGGGTCCACCTCGGTGCCCTCCCCGGCGAAGACGACCCGGACCCCCGCCTTCTCCGCGGCGGCGATCCGGTCGGGGGGCGCCGCGGACCCGGTCAGCAGCAGCGTGGGCACCAGCGGCGCGGTGAAGAGCGGCAGCGAGAAGTCCAGGCCGAGACCGGCGCTCACCACGGCGATGGCGGGTGCGGGCCCCTGTCCGGCCGCCTCCCGCAGCGCCGCGAACTCCGCACGCGCGCGTGCCGGACGGTAACCCTCCTGGCGTACCGTCTCGGCGCCCACCACGATCACGTCCGCCAGGGCGCGCAGCGTGCCGAAGATCCGCATGTCGGCGGCGCAGGAGATGGGCTGGGAGCGGCCCTCGTGCTGGGCGGCGCCGTCGAGCGTGGACACCATGTTGGCGCGCAGCCAGGGGGTGCGGACGCCGGGATAGGCGTAGGCCTCCGCCAGCTCCCGCAGACTCCACTCCCGGTCCGCCGCCTGCGCACCGGGCGCCCCGCCCGAGGCCTGGGCTGCTGTTTCTTCGGTCACAGGGAACAGGCGTCGCATGTCGTGCAGTGTGGCACGGCCCTTAGAGTGGGGAACCGTGTCGTCCTCCCCCGCCGCCCATGGCGTCAGTCCGATAGCCGAAGCGGCTCCGCTGTCCCTGTGCGCCCGCGAGCCGCACGTCCCCGCGGACCGGCTCGTCGCCGAGATGGTGCCGCCACCGCGCTTCGACGCGGTCCGCTTCGAGACGTACATCCCGGATCCGGACCAGCCCAGTCAGAGCGAGGCCGTGCGCGTCCTCGCCGAGTTCGCGGCCGGTCTCGGCGCGGCGCCCGGCGCCGGGTCGGGCAGGCGCCGGCTGTTCGGCTTCGGGAAGGCGCCGAAGGCGCCCACCGGGCCGCGCGGCGTCTATCTGGACGGCGGGTACGGCGTCGGCAAGACGCACCTGCTGGCCTCCCTGTGGCACGCGACCCCGGCCGAGCCCGCCCTGAAGGCGTTCGGCACCTTCGTGGAACTGACGAACCTGGTCGGCGCGCTCGGCTTCCAGCAGACCGTGCAGACGCTCTCCGGCCACCGCCTGCTGTGCATCGACGAGTTCGAGCTGGACGACCCGGGGGACACCGTCCTGGTCTCCACGCTGCTGGGCAAGCTGGTCGACGCGGGCGTGGCGCTCGCGGCCACCTCGAACACGCTGCCGGGCAAGCTCGGCGAGGGACGGTTCGCGGCGGCCGACTTCCTGCGGGAGATCCAGGGCCTGTCCGCACACTTCCGTCCGCTGCGCATCGACGGCGAGGACTACCGCCACCGCGGGCTGCCCGAGGCACCGGCACCGTTCTCCGACGAGCAGGTCACCAGGGCCGCGTACGCCACGGCCGGGGCGTCGCTGGACGACTTCCCGCATCTGCTCGACCACCTGGCGCGCGTCCACCCCAGCCGGTACGGCACCCTCACGGACGACCTCCGGGCGGTCTGCCTCACCGATGTGCAGCCCGTGCCGGACCAGTCGACGGCGCTGCGCCTCGTCGTGCTCGCGGACCGGCTCTACGACCGCGAGGTGCCGGTCCTCGCCTCCGGGATGCCGTTCGACCGGCTGTTCAGCGAGGAGATGCTGAACGGCGGCTACCGGAAGAAGTACTTCCGCGCGATCTCCCGCCTCACCGCCCTCGCCCGGGACGCCAAGAGCCTGGTGGAGGACCGGAAGACGGACTCCGACCGGCCCTAAGAAGTCGTTTGCGGGCGGTATCCCGCCACTCCCCCTCCTTGCCGTTTCAGGCCCTCTTCAGGGTGAAACGTTAGGTTGACCCTGCAAACAACGTGCCGCGTCAGCGTGCAGGTCGACGTGCGGGAGAGACGCCGGGAGGGGGGCGCATGACTCGTGGTGCGACGGCCCGGGCCGTGCTGTCCACGCTCGCCGCCGTCCTGCTCGCGCTGCAACTGTTCGCGTCCGCCGAGGCGTTCGCGTCCGTACACACACACGAGATCATCGCGTGCGGCGAGACCGAGGAACCGCAGAAGCCGGCGCCGCCGCAGGCCGCACGCGACCGCTCCCGCACCGATGACCGCCTCCCCAGGGTGCCCCCACGCACCGCACCGGAGCGCACCCCGGCCGCCGCGCACCCGCTCCCCGTGCCCGCCGGCCCTCCCGCGCACGCGTCGAGATCCTCGACGGCCCACTCCCCGGCGACTCTTCAGGTCTTCCGCTGCTGACCGGTACGTGACCCCCCACACCACGTTCAGTCAGCCGACGCGCCGCCGAGGCGCGCCAGGAGGAACCGACATGCAGTCCCTCATCGATCACGCCCGTGCACACGGACAGCGCCCCGAGGACTTCGCCGCGCTGGCCGCGGGCCAGTCCCCCCAGGCCCTGTTCATCACCTGTTCGGACTCCCGGGTCGTTCCGGCCCTGATCACCGGTGCCCGTCCGGGCGAGCTCTTCGAGCTGCGCACCGCGGGCAACATCGTCCCCCCGCACCCCTCGGACCGGCCCACCGGCGAGGCGGCCACCATCGAGTACGCCGTGAACGTGCTCGGCGTCACCGACGTGGTCGTCTGCGGCCACTCGCACTGCGGCGCGGTCGGCGCCCTGGTGCGCGGCGACGACCTGACCGCCGTACCCGCCGTGCGCGCCTGGCTGGCGCAGGCGGCACCGCGCCCGAGCGGTCCTCCGGAGGACCCGTCCGTGGCGGAGGCGGTGCAGAGCCACGTCCTGACGCAACTGCTGCGGCTGCGCGCGTACCCGTGCGTCGCCGACAAGGCTGCGAACGGGACACTGCGCCTGCACGCCTGGTTCTACGAGGTCGACACCGGAACCGTCCGCGAACACCGCCCGGACACCGACACCTTCGAGGCGCTGTGAGCACCGCGTCGGGGCCGGCGGGGACGCGGCCGAGGCGTCCCGTGCGGTTTCCCCATCTGCGGCAGGACTTCGCCGCCTCGGTCGTGGTCTTCCTCGTCGCCCTCCCGCTGTGCGTGGGCGTCGCCGTCGCCTCCGGTGTGCCGGCCGAACTCGGCCTGGTCACCGGCATCGTGGGCGGTCTGGTCACCGGGCTGATGCGCGGCAGCAGCCTCCAGGTATCGGGCCCGGCAGCCGGACTCACCGTGCTGGTCTTCGAGGCGGTCCGGGAGTTCGGGCTGCCGGTCCTCGGGGTGATCGTGCTGGCCACCGGCCTGCTGCAACTCCTCATGGGCGCACTGAAGCTGGGGCGCTACTTCCGCGCCATCTCGGTGGCCGTCGTCGAGGGCATGCTGGCCGGCATCGGGCTCGTGCTGATCGCGGGCCAGCTGTACTCGGCGGCGGGGCTGACCGCGCCCGCCTCCGGTCTGGACAAGATCATCGAACTGCCCGGGACGCTCGCCCGTGCCGCGGGGGACACCGGGGCGCTCACGTCACTCGCCCTCTGTGCGGGCACCGTCGCCGTCCTCGTGCTGTGGAGGCGGCTGCCGCGGCGGGTGCGCGCGGTGCCGGGCCCGCTCGGCGCGGTCGCGCTGGCCACGCTCGTGTCGCTGGCCTTCTCGCTGCCGGTCGCCACGGTCGAGGTGAAGGGGCTGCTGGGCTCGCTCCAGCCGCCGCCCCTCGGCGCCTTCGGGGAGACGGCGAGCGTGGGCCTGCTGGGCACGGTGCTCGCCTTCGCGCTGATCGCCTCGGCGGAGAGCCTGTTCAGCGCGGCCGCCGTGGACCGGCTGCACGACGGGCCGCGCACCCAGTACGACAGGGAACTGATGGCACAGGGGGCCGGCAACACCGTCTGCGGGCTGCTGGGCGCGCTGCCCATGACCGCGGTCATCGTCCGCAGCTCGGCCAACGTGCAGGCAGGTGCGCGCACCAAGGCGTCCCGGGTCCTGCACGGCGTCTGGCTGCTGCTGTTCGCCGCCCTGCTGCCCGCCGCGCTCGCGGTGATTCCGCTGCCGGCCCTCGCCGGGGTCCTGGTGCACGCGGGCTGCAAGCTCATCCCGCTGCGCCAGATCGCGGCGCTGTGGCGGGAGCACCGCGGCGAGGCCCTGATCCTCGTGGTCACCGCCGGGTCCATCGTCGCCGTCAGCATGTTCGAGGGCGTGCTGATCGGCCTCGCGCTGGCCGTCGTCAAGACGGCGTGGGAGGCCTCGCACGTACGGCTGGAGGTCATAGACAAGGGAGCGGGACCCGTGCAGGCCCACCTGTCGGGCAACGCGACCTTCCTGCGGCTGCCGAAGATCCTCGACAGCCTGGAGGCACTGCCGCAGGACCGGCCGGTCGAGGTGAACCTGTCGGGGCTGCACCATCTCGATCACGCGTGCCGTGTCGCGCTGGAGAGCTGGGCCGCCCGGCACAGCACGGCCGGGACCGAGCCGGTGAAGGTCACTCCGGTGCCCTGACCGGCCCGCACGCCCTGTCCGGTCCGGGGCCGCCCTCCGGCGGGCCGGGCCGGACGGCCGTCCGGGGGCCGCTCCGCCCGCGGCGGGGCGCCGGTCCGGCCCGCTGCCGTGGGCGGACCGGCGCCTCCGGGCCGCCCGCGGCCGCGGCGTAAAGTGGAGTTTCCAGGCATGTCGGGCGGCTCGAAAGGGGGTCGTCGTGCTCGAGGAACTTCTCGTCGCCGGCGCGGCCGTCGGTTCCGCCGCGGTCGTGTACGTCGCTGCGGCGGCACGGATCGTCAAGCAGTACGAGCGCGGGGTCGTCTTCCGGCTCGGCCGCCTGACCGGTCCGGTGCGCGAACCGGGCTTCACCGCCGTGGTCCCCGTGATCGACCGGCTGCGCAAGGTGAACATGCAGATCGTCACGATGCCGGTGCCGGCGCAGGACGGCATCACCCGGGACAACGTCACGGTCCGGGTGGACGCCGTCATCTACTTCAAGGTGGTGGACGCCGCCGACGCCGTCGTCCAGGTCGAGGACTACCGCTTCGCGGTCTCCCAGATGGCGCAGACCTCACTGCG